>CP007053.1:921428-1228571 GCA_000242935.3 Opitutaceae bacterium TAV5 | reverse complement strand
TTGTAGTCGTCGCGATTGGCGGCGGCCCAGCCCTGGCGGAGTGACCAGGCGATGAAGCGGGGCCACATGTCGGGAATCGTGGCGGTGTTTCTGACGAAGCCGATTTCGGTCTGCCAGAGCGGCACGGAACCGAGGCCGCGTTCCCGGGCGGCGGCCTGGATTTTTTCGAAGGCGGAAATCGGGAGGTAGTGGATGTCGTGGACGTCGATGGTCTTCCAGGCGTCGTGGCGGTCGAGCATGTCGATGTATTCCTGGATGGGGCCGCAGTCGGGCCAGCCGCCGTAAGCGACCTTTGCATCGGGACCGCCGGATTCGCGGATGATGCGTGCGGCGGGGAGATGGATGCGCGTCATGTAATCGTCCATACTGGCGTGCTGCCAGAAACTGCTGCGAGGATGCGCCTCGTTCCAGATCTGGAAGTAGCGCACATTGTAGGGTGGCGCGGAGAGGTAGGTGACTACCCGGCGCACGTAGTTTTCCCAGGCGGGCACGTGGTCGGGCGCGATGGCCCACTGCATGC
Organism: Opitutaceae bacterium TAV5; assembly: GCA_000242935.3. Classification (NCBI taxonomy): domain Bacteria; kingdom Pseudomonadati; phylum Verrucomicrobiota; class Opitutia; order Opitutales; family Opitutaceae; species Opitutaceae bacterium TAV5. Next base: position 1,228,051 of record CP007053.1, on the reverse strand, counting down.
GCGGTTTGGTGACGGCGGCGCTTTCCCGAACCCAGGAGCCGTTGTGGGCTTTCTTGTAGGTGAGGACAACGAGGCGGCCGTCGTCCTTGCGTTCGAGAACGGTGCGGGTGGTGTCGGTTTCGAAGGTGGTGCGCGGGGTGGTGTCCACGGCCCAGCGGGCGGTGTAGCAGAGGATGGGAAGGAACTCGACGCCGTGCTCGCGCAGGGCGAGGACGCGCTGTCCCCATTTTTCCAGGACGTCGTCGTGCCAGTCGCCGGGGGCGGGTTCGAGATTGTCCCACAGGACGTCGGCACGGTCCCAGCCGATCATGCCGGGCGGGACGATGGCGGCGTTGTTCGCTCCCAACTGGCAAACGCCGGTGAAGTCGGCGAAGGTCGGCGGCTGCGGCGCAGCCGCCGACGCAATTAAGAATTGAGAATTAAAAATTAAGAATGGCAGGAGCAGGTGGCGCATGACGGGGGAGAACTTCTTAATTTTTAATTCTTAATTTCAGTGCGGAGCGCTGACAGCAGCGCTGATGGTGACGTCGAGCTTATGGCCGGAGGTGTAGCGGGGCGGCGTGCCGGTGTCGTTCTGGATAAAGTAGATGAGATTGCCGGCCTTGACCGGGACGGTGAGGTCGATCGCGATCTGTTTGCCGGTTTCCTCAAAAACCGGCTTGAGCGCGGCGCGCTCGCTGGCGGGCAGGAGTTCGTCGCCGGCGATATAGATGCGCAGGTTTTTGGTATCCTGCCCGGAAGTGGCGGCGCCGGTGATTTTCACCTGGCCGGAGGCCGCAAGGGCGGCAGGCACCTGGTAGATCCAGGCAATATCGGCGCGGTCGGTACGCACGGTTCCGTCGGCCATGACGATCCAGCAGATTTCCCGTTTTTTCGAATCGACCGTCCAGTTGGGCTGTTTGAGTCGGGTGTCCGGGTAGGCCTGCGTGAAGAGGCGGAGGTTTTGTTTGGGATCGGAAAAGGAGCGGGCGTTGAACCAGCCCCAGGCCCAGCGCCCGGGGACGATTTCGTTGGCGTCCTTGTCGAAGTCGCGGATGTTGTTGGCGGCGGAGGAAGCGGCCGCAGCGGCAGGGTCGGCCGGCGTATCTGCGGCGGCACGACAGAGAAATGCCGGGCCGAGCAACAGGAGTGCGGCGACGGCGGAGATCGGGAGGAAGGAGCGGGAGCGACGGGTTTTCATGATTGGAAGAATTTCGCCTTTCGCCGACCAGGGCGAGTGCCGCACGGGTCGGTGAAGGCAAATGCAGGGGATGCAAAACGGGGGGAAGAACGGCGAGGCCGGTCCGGTCGAATAACCCGGACGGCACCGTGGACGCGCTCAGGTGCGACGACGGCGAACGCAGATCACGCCGGCCAGCGCAAGTCCGCCGATGATCGCGGCGTACGTGGAGGACTCGGGGATGACGGTGCCGATGCCGGTGACGGTAAACTGGAGGATATTGCCACTGTACCCGAAAGTGCCCGCCCAGCCGGCGTCGATGCTGGCCTGCGTGAGACCGAAGGTCGAAAGGACGATGCCGGGTTCGTTGGCGAAGGTGATCAGGTCGTAGGTGCCGAGTTCGGCGAGACCGTTGTCGTTGGTGAAGTCGAAGAGGATGCTGCCGTCGCCGCCAGCGGCGGAGCCTTTGCCGAAATTGGTACCGTTGCCGGTGAGAACGATTTTGTCGTTGGTGCCGAGTTCGGCCAGGCGAACCTGAATCGTGGCGTTTTTGGTGAAAACAAGACCCGCGCTGGTAACAAGGGCACCGGCGGTGCTGTTGCCATTGATGGTGAGCGTGCCAATTTCATCGACACCGCCCGGAGCGAGGATGCCGCCGTCGGCAATGGTGACGTTGCGTGTCGCGCCGCCGCCGATGCCGATGAGACCCTTGCCGCCGAGGGTTGCGCCGCTGGCAACGCTTACGCCGTTGAGCGTGTTGCGGGCGGAGGTGGTTCCGTTGAAGTAGAGTTTGCCGGATTCGACGAGGGTGGTGCCGGCGTGGGATACGTCGCCTGAGAGGACAAGAGTGCCCGTGCCGGCTTTGATCAGATTCAGGTTCCACGTGCCGGTTGTCGCGCTGCCGATACGGCCCGCGTAGGTGGTGTCGGTGTTTTGTTCGATGCGCAGGGTTTGCACAGAGTCGCCGCGGGAACGAATCAGTGAATTGCTGTCGGCACCGGATAGTTCCCCGATGGTGAATGAAGCACTTCCGCTGGAGGCTCCAAAGAGGACATAACCCAGATCAACATTCAACCTGGTGCTCGACCCGACCGCGGAGGCCGAGTCCACGTAAACGTAGTTGCTGTTCGATGCGCTGCCTGAAACCGAGATCGTTCCGTTCCACGCACTCGAAGACTGGAGGAATGTGCGCAACTGTATAGCGGTCGCCTGCAGCGTGAGATTTCCGGAACCTGCTCCGGTGATATAAAAATCCACCGCATTGGCGGCCTGTTTGAGCGTGAGTCCATTCTGGATCGTGAGGTTTCCGACATAAACCTTGTCACTGGCTGCGGAGCCGATGGTGAGCGTCGGGTTTGCCGAGGTGAAGACGGCATCGTTGTTGTCGATCCAGCCGAGGCTGCCTGCGCCACTCTCGGCGGTGTCCGACCAGCCTGCTGTGCCGGTCCCGGCCATCCATGTGCCGTCGCCGCCATTCCAGTAAAGCGTGTCCGCAACAAGCGCGGGGCCGAAGCCGAAACCGGCGGCGGCAAGACCGGCGGCGAAGCGGCAAAGGCGGCCCGCACGGCCGAGACGATGACAGGTGTTTTGCAAGGGTTTGTTCATGGGGAATCTTTCGATGGAGGTTTGAGTGATGCGGTGATACCCAATCAAAGTGAATGATTACGTCAACCATTTTGATCCAAGAAATCTACCTGAATAAAATCCGGAAATTATCGTATGCAGGAAAAGCAAGCCCTGTTTCTACATAAGATATTTTTTATAAATATCTTTTAAAAGACAAGCCGTTATTCACAATAACGGCAAAATTATCGCTCATTGCGCAAAATAGTGGTTGAATGATTCAACCATTGATGCATTTTCCCTCTAAATCCATCCGATCTGCCGCCTCATGAACCCGAAACTGATCAACCGCAAAGCTCCTTACGAACAGGTCAAGGAAGCCGTTTACGAAAAATACATTGCCTCGGGCGCCGAGCCCGGGGCGCGGTTGCCGTCCGACCGGGCGCTGGCGGCGGAGTTTGGCGTCAACGTCGCCACGGTGGCCAAGGGACTGACGGCGCTGTCGCTCGAGGGCATCGTCAGCCGGCGCGTAGGCGCGGGGACCTTTATCCAGGACGTGAAGCCGAAACACGCGCAGACGGTCGGCGTTTACCTCGGAGCCCCTGTCACCAGCTACGCCCAGCCCGAAATGGCGCTTTATGCGCGGCTCGACCAGCTCCTGCAACAGACGCTGCACGGGCGCGGCGACGAGTTCATGCACTACTCCGACTCGCGCATCCGCGAATTCTGGAGCGTCCCTCACCCCGCCCTGCGCGACGACGCCGAAGAGGGCAAGCTTTCCGACCTGATCGTGATCCGCGCCAATCCCTCCAACTACGCCTGGCTTGAAAAACTCCCTGTCCACATCATCGGCTACGGCGTCAACTACGGCGGCAGCATGGTCGATCTCGACCTCGCCGCCTTCTCCCGCCAGAGCGTCGAACACCTCGTCAAGACCGGCTGCAAAAAAATCGGCCTCATCACCAAGCTCCCTCCGAAAACCTCCGACCGCTCGCCCGTGCGCGTGTCGTTGCACGAGTCGTTTCACCAGACGATCCGCGCCGCCGGCCTCTCTGTAAGTACGGAGTGGATACAGACCGACGATTTCGACAACACGATTTCCGACGCCGAGCCGATGGATTCCGAGCTGTTTGGCTACACCGCTTTCCAGTCGATCTGGAACTCCGCCGAGCGCCCCGAGGGCATCGTGGTCCACTTCGACATCGTGGGCCTCGGCGTCATCCGCGCGGCGCGCGATCTCAAGGTCGATCTCAACCGCGACGTGAAGGTCGTCTTTTCCGCCAACCTCGGCAGCGCCTGGTCGCTCCTCGATAACCACACGCGCATGGCCTTCCCGGTCAAGGACATCGTCAATACCCTCATCGCGCAAATCGGCTCGAAGGAACCCGGCACCGCCCTGGTCAAGCCCGTGCTGGTCTTGCCGCCGCAATAAGGCTCACCGGCCCGATTGGCAGAAAGTGGCACGGGCATCCCTGCCCGTGTTCCGGCGCCGGGGGGCGGGGGGCGGGGGGCGGCGCTTCGCGCCGTCCACGGGCAGGGATGCCCGTGCCACTTTCTCCGGCATGCTCCCCATTTTTTCATTTTCGGTCTATCGCAGGAAACCTTCCGGCTTTCGCCGCCGTCCCAGCCTGACTGCGCGCGTCAGCGCCGTTTGCGAACGAAAAAAGCCTCCTCCTGGCGTCATCGGTTGTTGCGGCCTCGCCCGCCAGCACAACGATTTTTCCTCCTTAACCGTCCCGCCACACTCAAGCATCCGCTCGCTCCCATGGCTTTCAAACCCGGTCGCATCATCACTTCCCTCGTCGTTCTCGGCGCCGTCGCCGGCGGCGGCTGGTATTATTACCAGAGCCGCCAGCCCGAACCCGTCGCCTTCAACACCGCGCCTCTCACGCGCGGCGACCTTATCCAGAGCGTCACCGCCACCGGCACCCTCGAACCCGTCGAGAAGATCGAAGTCAGCTCCCAGATCTCCGCGATCATCACGGAGGTGCTCGTGGACTACAACTCCAGCGTGAAAAAAGGCGATGTCCTCGCTCGCCTCGACCCCGCCACCTACGAATCGCGCCTCAACCAGGCCAAGGCCCAGTTCGCCAACACCCTCGCCAACTACAACCTCGTCAAGCTCAACGCCGACCGCATCGCCTCCCTCCGCGAACGTAATCTCGTTTCCCAGCAGGAGCTCGACCAGGCCCAGGCCCAGCTCGAGCAGGCCGAGGCGCAGAAACAGATCCAGAACGCCTCCGTAGAAAACGCCAAGGTAGACCTCGCGCGTTGCGTCATCGACGCCCCCATTGACGGCGTCGTCCTCGACCGCCAGGCCACCGTGGGCAAGACCGTCGCCGCCAGCCTCAACGCTCCGACCCTCTTCATCCTCGTCACCGACCTGCGCAAGCTCCAGATCAACGCCGCCATCGCCGAAGCCGATATCGGCAGCGTCCGCGAGGGCCAGCCCGTCCATTTCACCGTCGATGCCTTCCCCAACCGCCGCTTCGACGGCACGGTTGCCCAGATCCGCAACTCCCCCATCACCTCTTCCAACGTCGTCACCTACGCCACCATCATCGACGTCCGCAACGACGACCGCACGCTCAAACCCGGCATGACGGCCAACGTCTCCGTCATCGTCAACCAGCGCCGCGACGCCCTCCTCGTCAGCAACGCCGCCCTCCGCGCCCGCATCCCCGAGGACCTCATCCTTCCGTCCTTCGATGAATCCGGCGAGCCCTCCGCCGGGACCTCCAGTCCCACCGACCAGTTCACTGCGCTCCTCAAGGAGGTCGGACACACGTCCGGCGAGCGCCCCAGCCGAGAGACCATGGCCAAGGTCCGCGCCCTCGCTGTCCAGCGCGGCATCGTCCTCCCCGGCCGCCGCAGCCGCGGTTCCGCCAACTCCCAGGAAACCACCGTCCGTACCCTCTATACTCCCGCCGGCACGCCCGAGGCGCCTCTCGCGCGTCCTGTCACCGTCAAGCTCGGTGTCACCGACGGCATCAACACCGAAGTCCTCGACGGGCTCACCGAGACCGACGCCATCATCACCGGCCTCCAGACCCTTGCCACCACCGCCGCCGGCCCGGCTTCCGCCGGAACCGGCAACCCGTTCGCCCCGCAACAACGGCGGCGCTTCTGAAATGCATCCCGTCGTCAAACTTCACGACATCCGCAAGACCTACAGCAACGGCGAGACCGAGGTTCACGCGGTGCGCGGCATCACGCTCACCATCGAACCCGGCGAGTTCGTCGCCATCATGGGCGCTTCCGGTTCCGGCAAGTCCACGCTCATGAACACGCTCGGCTGCCTCGACCGCCCCACCAGCGGCACCTATCACCTCGATGGCATCGACGTCTCCGGTCTCGATCGCGCCGAGCGCGCCGACATGCGCAACCAGAAGCTCGGCTTCGTCTTCCAGGGTTTTAATCTTCTCTCCCGCACCACCGCCCTCGAGAACGTCGAGCTTCCCATGCTCTATGCCCCCCGTCGCGTGTCTGCCGCCGAGATGCGCCGGCGCGCCCTTCACGCGCTCGACATCGTCGGCCTCTCCGCCCGCGCCGACCACGTCCCGAGCCAGCTTTCCGGCGGACAGCAACAGCGCGTCGCCATCGCCCGCGCCCTCGTCAACGAGCCCCGCGTCCTCCTCGCCGACGAGCCGACCGGCAATCTCGACAGCAAGACCTCCGTCGAGGTCATGGGGGTGTTCCAGCGCCTCAACGAGGAAGGCATCACCATCGTCATGGTCACGCACGAGCTCGACATCGCCAGCTACTGCAAGCGCAACCTCATCGTCCGTGACGGCCTCGTCGTCCGCGACGATCGTGTCCAGAACCGCCTCAACGCCGCGCAGGAAATGCAAAAACTCGTGGCCGCCGAGGCATCGGCCTCGTTGCACGAGGCGGATGCCCATCAATAACTAAAAATTAAGGGGGGGAACTAAAAATTGAACAGAAGTCAAGAAGGTCACGAAGGCACTCTCGTTCCCGCAATCTCCTCCCGTATTCGACATCTTTTTTCAAAAAGAAGAAACCGTCACATCCACCCAACCCCCGTCCAGCCTCCTCCGGGCCTTCGTTCCCTTCTTAACTTCTGTTCAAAAAAACAATTTTTAGATTCCCTCCTTAATCCCTGATTCCCCCCCATGCGTCTCATCGCCACTACGGTCATCGCCCTCCGCGCCCTGCGCCGCAACAAGCTCCGCAGCTTCCTCACCGCGCTCGGCATCATCATCGGTGTGGCTGCCGTCATCGCCATGGTCAGCATCGGCAACGGCGCCAAGGCGCTCGTCGAGGCCCAGGTGGCCAGTCTCGGCCGCAACGTCATCACCGTTTTCCCCGGCAGCACCACCAGCGCCGGCGTCCGCACCGGCTGGGGCAACGCCAGCACCCTCACCCCCGCCGATGCCGACGCCATCCTCCGCGAAGTCCAGGGCGTTGTTTCCATCAGCCCCGAAATCCGCATCCGCCAGCAAGTCCTCGCCAACGGCCTCAACTGGAATACCCAGGTGCAAGGCGAGTCCCCCGATTTTCTCAGCGTGCGCGCCTGGAACCTCGCCCAGGGCGCCATGTTCACCGAGTCCGATGTCTCCAGCGCGGGCAAGGTCTGCGTCATCGGCGCCACCGTCGCCGAAAAACTCTTTCCCGACACGGACCCCGTCGGCGCCACCCTGCGTGTCCGCGACGTGCCCATGCGCATCCTCGGCGTGCTGGAGCAGAAGGGGTTCAACATGAACAACCAGGACCAGGACGACGTGGTCATCATTCCCTACACCACCTGCATGCGCCGCATCGCGCGCCGGGATTTTCTCAGCCTCATTCTCGTCGAAGCCGTCAGTCCCGAAGCCATGGCTGCCATTCAGGACGACATCACCGCGCTCCTCACGCAACGGCGCGGCGGACGCGAACCCGATTTCACCGTGCGCAACCAGCTCGAGGTGGCCGAACGCGCCACCGAGACCACCACGGTCATGACCCAGCTCCTCGGCGCCATCGCCGGCATTTCGCTCATGGTCGGGGGCATCGGCATCATGAACATCATGCTGGTGAGCGTCACCGAACGCACCCGCGAGATCGGCATTCGCCTCGCCATCGGTGCGCACGACCAGGACATCCGCCTGCAATTCCTCATCGAGGCGATGATCCTCAGTTTGCTCGGAGGCATCCTCGGCGTCGCTCTCGGCATCGGCGCCTCCCAGATCATTTCGCAAACCAAGGGCTGGCCCGTGCTCGTCTCCAGCGATTCCGTCCTTGTGGCTGTTATCTTTTCTGCGGCGGTCGGCGTGATTTTCGGTTTTTATCCCGCGCACAAGGCGGCCCAGCTTGATCCGATCGAGGCCTTGCGTTACGAGTAGTGCCGCATGTGCAATCCGGAGACCAGAGGCCAGAAATCAGAGGACAGAAGACAGACGGCAGACTTCGGTTGCCGTAGTCGCCGGTTTTCTGTCCTCCGGTCTCTGACTTCTGGTCTCTGGCCTCCGGGCTCTGTCCTCTGTCTTCTGTTCAGCCTTGCGCTTTTCACCGCCCCGCTTCCGGCCGCCGACGCCCTTTCCGCCGCCCGCACCCTTCTCGACACCGAACGCCTTCCCGAAGCCCGCGAACCGCTCGAGACCTTCCTCGCGGCCGAGCCCCAAAACGCCGAGGCCCGCCTCCTGCTCGGCCGCGTCTACATCGGGCTCGGCCGTCTCGCCGACGCCGTCGCCACCCTCGAACCCGCCCTCCGCGCCACGCCCGACACCGCCCCTCTCGCTCCCCGTCTTCTCGCCGAATACGGCCGTGCCTGCCTGCTCCATGCCAGCGAACTCGGTTTCAGCTTCCGTGCCCCCTCGCTGGCCCGGCGCGGACGGGATGCGCTCGAAAAAGCCTCCGCCCTGGCGCCCGACAATATCGCGTACCACGAAGGCCTCGTGGAGTTTTACCGGCACGCCCCCGGCATCGCCGGAGGCAGCCGGAGCAAGGCCATGGCCCACGCGCAAGCCATCACCCGGCTCGATGCCGTGCGCGGATCGCTGCACGAAGCCGCGCTTTCCGCCGACGAAAAACGGTTCACGGAGGCGCTCGCCCTCTGCGATCGCGCCCTCGCCGCGGAACCCGACAACTATTTCGCGCTCTACACGCTCGGCCGCATCGCCGCCGACAGCGGACAGCGCACCGACGAAGGCCAGCGCGCGCTTCTCCGTTGCCTGACGATGACACCCACGCCGACGGAACCCACGCGCGCCAGCGTCTATTTCCGCCTCGGCCTGCTGGCGGAAAAACAGAACCAGCGTTCACAAGCCTTCGACTACCTCAAGGAGTCCCTTCGTCTCGATCCGCACTGGGGCCCCGCGCAGGAAGCCCTCAAACGCGTGCAATCCTGAGCACCCCGAACATCTGGCATCCAATATCCAACATTATACCAACTCCTCAAGACCTTCTGATTTTACACAAAGGTCGCAAAGATCACAAAGAATTGTCTGTTAAAGCCTTCGCGTCCTTCGCGATCTTTGTGTAAAATCCGGAATGCCCGGGGAACCGGTATCGGAAGGCAGAAACGGTAAAACGCACCGATCGCGTACCTTGGATGTTCGATGTTGGATGTTCAGCGCCCTGGTCCTTCATTTTCGATTCATGACTTCCGCAACCATCACCAAAGGCGCACCTCCCCGCCAGCTTCGCTGCCGCGACCTCGTGATCCCGCTCGATGGCGTTCCGCGGATCATGGGCATCCTCAACATCACGTCCGACTCCTTTTCCGACGGCGGCCGCTACCTCGATCCCGCCGCCGCTCTCGCCCACGCCCGCCGCCTCATCGCCGAGGGCGCCGACATCCTCGACATCGGCGCGCAATCCACCCGCCCCGGCTACACCGAAATCAGCGACGAGGAAGAAATCGCCCGCGTCGTGCCGCTCATCCGCACGCTCGTCGCCGATCCCGCCACCGCCACGACACCCCTCTCGATCGACACCTACAAACCGGCCGTCGCCCGCGCCGCCCTCGAAGCCGGCGCGCATCTCCTCAACGACATTCACGGCCTGCAAGGCGCTCCCGAACTCGCCGCGCTCGCCGCCGCGCACGGCGCCGCTGTCGTCGCGATGCACAACGACCCCGCGCTCGCCACGCTCCCGCCCGACGCCGACCCGCTGCCGCCCGTCCTCGCCTGGTTCGAAACCACGCTGGCCATCGCCGCCCGCGCCGGCCTCCCGCGCGAACAGGTCGTCCTCGATCCCGGTATCGGCTTTGGCAAGACACAGGCGCAGAACCTCGCGCTCATCGCCCGCGCCGGCGAACTCCGGACCCGTTTTCCCCAAAACCCCGTGCTGATGGCGGCCTCGCGCAAATCCGTCATCGACCACGTCCTCCATCTCCCGCCCGGCGAACGTCTCGAAGGCACGCTGGCGATCACGACGCTCGCCGCCTGGCAGCGGATCGACATCGTGCGTGTCCACGACGTTACCGCCAACCTCCGCGCCGCCCGCATGGCCGCCGCGCTGCGCGCCGCTTCAATGACGAACTGAAGTTACACGGGCCGACGTGGCACGGGCATCCCTGCCCGTGGACGGCGCTCCGCGCCGCAAACGTCCTCCTCCCCCCCGGCAATCATGGGCACGGATGCCCATGCCACACCAAACCCACGGGCAGGAAGCCCGTGCCACGCCGCCCTCCGCGTGCCATCCGTGACGAATGACGAATTTCCCGATCCCTCCGGCAGCCGGAGTCCGTCCATTCGTCATTCGTAATTCCCCTCTTCACCTCGTCAGAGCACGCCGGCGGGCAGCGTTACGGATCCGTTGATGACCGGAAACTCCCCGGCGCCCTCGACGGCCACCCGCGTCACGCCCTCCGGCATCTGCAAGGTCAGAGGCACCTGCCGGGCCAGCCACCGGTCGAGCCGCGGCCAGCTCAGGGTCACCCGCACCTTGCCGTTGCGCACGTCCGGCTGCTCCTCGCGGACGTTTTCACGCAGCCAGCGCCAGAGAAACAACTGGCCCTGGGTGGCGTACCACACACCCGCCTTGCGCCCGTAGCGCGCGAGCAGGGCGTCGAATCTTTCCCAGTCCGTCGCGGTGGCGATTTCGTAGGAATGACCCCAGAAATAAAACACGCCGCCCGGTTGCGACGCGGCCCGTTCCCATGCCTTCGCCAGTTGCTCCGGCGAAGCGAGAAAATGCGCATCGGTGACGAGCGCGAGCGGCTCCGCATAGCCCGTGATGCTTTCGCCGCCATTGCGCGTGGTGCGCCCGGAAAGATAACCGGCTGCGCGCACACCCCGCAGCACGTAGTCGCCGTGCGCGTCATCGGCGCGGACGTAATTGTACGGATACGCGAACGAGATCACCGGATGCCCCAGCGCCGCCTCCAGCCGCAGACGCATCTGCAAACACTCCGCCGCCCACTGCCCCGGCGCGATCATCCAGCCATGCGGGTGGTTGACCGTATGCGAACCGATTTCCATGCCGCGCCGTTCCAGTTCCGCGATAAAATCCGCGCGCTCCGCCTGGTTTTGCATCAGGAAAAAAGTCCCGTGAAAACCGTACTTCTCGAGCAGCTCCGCGCAGCGCAGGTCATTGGCGGCGCCGTCATCCCAACTGGTGACGGCCGCCATCCGCATGCCTGCCGGCAACAGCGGCAGGGACACCCGTTGTGCGTTTCCGGATACACCGGGGGAAAACGAAAGCACGATCCGCGCGCGCCGGTCCGCGCTCGCCACCGGCAGCGGCGCCGTTTTCCGGTCCAGCGGGAGGCGCGGCCGGTAAGCCGGAACGGATTGCAGCACCGCGCCCGTCACTCCGGCCACCTGCTCCCAGGCCAGCGAGACCGGCGCTTCGTCCAGAAAGACATTCACCAGGCCCGATACCGGCGCCACGATGCGTTCGCCGCCTGCTCCCGTGGCGGTCATCGTGCCGGTGCGCTGCGCGGCGGCCTCGCGGAAGCGCGGGCGGATTTGCCAGTTGCCCCGCGGCAGCCCGGGCGAGAGCGCCATCACCGCTGCGCCCCCGGCGCCGGGCGTCGCCGTCGCCTCCACGAGAACGCCGAGCAGGCCCGGAGCGGCGGCATCCGCCGCGGCCGGCGGCACCGGACCGTCGACGGGCGTAAACGTCACGCCGGCGATCGCGCGGATCGCTTCGGGCATCCGGCGCTGCGGACGGATTTCCAGCGAGGCGAGCGGACCGGCGCACCAGATCCGCAACCGGAACCGGTCCAGATTCCACGGATTGTCCGCATCGGTGAGATCGTAGACCGGAGCCAGGGGAGTGCCGAAAAAGAATTTCATCCGCGGGGAGTCTTTCGGACGCCTGGCAAACTCGACCGACATCTCCCACCAGCCCGGCGCGAGCGGTTCGGGTAATCGCCACCGGTAGCCGCCGGACGGGGAGCTCCGGGCCGGCAGGCTGACGCCTGCGCGACCGTCGCTTGCGGTGACGATTTCGCCGCCGTCCGCCTTGTCCGGCGCGAGGGTGACGACCGGCCGCGAACCGGCCGCGGGCAGCGGCAGCGATGAGGCCACCAGAACCGCAAGGGAGAACAGGAAGCCGTGACAACAGAGGCGCGGGAGGAGGGGGTTTGTCATGATGAAGAGGAGGCCGAAGAAAGCGCGAATTTTCGGGAATTGCACGAATCTTCCTCGCCTGTAGCTGGCGAACGTCGTCCGTATCGGAGCGGCGGCATTCCTGCCGCTGCGACGAGGCGCAACGGCGCCTCGCCCTTTGCCCGGTGTGCGCCGCGGATTTTCCAAACCGGGCGACGCTTCGCGTCGTCTGCAGCGGCAGGAATGCCGCCGCTCCCCCCCTGCGAACTCACGTTCGCAGCTACGGCCGCGGGGTCGCTTGACGGGTGCTCCTTACTTGCCGCGCTTTTTCTTTTCCAGCGTCACCTCGCCGGCGCGGAAGCGGGCGGTGCCGCCGTCGGCGAGCGTCAGCAGCAGGCAGCCTTCTTCGTCCACGCCGGCGGCGGTGCCGGCGATGCGCTGCTTGCCTTGCAGGACGGCCACATGCTGGCCGCGGAGGAGGTCGTGCTCCTGCCAGAGCGACTGGAAGGCAGGCTTGTACCGGCCCGAGATGAAAAGATCCCAGGCGTGCAGGACCCGCTCGACGAGCGCGGCGGCGAAGCGGTTGACCTCCACGGGATGGCCGGTTTGCTCGGAGAGCGCGACGGCGCGGTCGGCCAGCTCCGCCGGCCAGCCTCCGGCGGGCGGGCGCAGGTTGAGGCCGAGTCCGAGCACGAGGTCGCGGATCTGGTCCGCATCCATGCGCGCCTCGGTGAGGATGCCGCCGGCCTTGCGTCCGTCGAAAAGGATGTCGTTGGGCCATTTGATACCCGGAGCGGCCGCGGGCGAAGTGCGGGAGGCGCGGCAGAAGTGCGCGATGAATTCGCAGATGCTCACTCCCATCCAGAGCGTGAACGACTGCATCCGCGCCGGGTCCACCTGCGGGCGAAAGGCGAAGCTGCAATAGAGGTTGCCCGAGGTCTCGCTGTGCCATACGCGACCGAAACGGCCGCGGCCTTTGGTCTGGCGGTGGGCCATGACGACAAACGGAGCGGGCTCGCCCGCGGAAAGGCGGCGGGCGGCTTCGTCGTTGGTGCTGTCGACCTCGTCGAGCAGGTGGATGGCGCAGGCGGTTGCTGCGCCGTTGGCGGTCTTGCCGGTGTGGCGGCAGGCTTCGAGCAACGCGAGGTTGAGCCCGGCAGGGCGTCCGGTGATCCGGTAGCCTTTGGAGTGAAGGCTTTCGAAGATGAAACCCTGCTCGCGCAGTTTTTCCATGTGCTGCCAGACGGCGACGCGGCTCATGCCGAGTTCGCGCGCGAGGTGAGCGCCGGAAACGACGCCCGGCTCCGCCTCGAGCAACGCGGAGAGAATGACGAGTTCGGGACGGCGGATGGCGGCGGGTTTCATGATTTCCAGTCGAGCCCGATGTCCATCCAGGTGCTCTGGTGAACGAGCGCGCCAGTGGAGATGAAGGTGAGGCCGAGCCCGGCGTAGCGGGGCAGGGTTCGCAGGGTGATGCCTCCGCTGGCCTCGGTGAAGGCGCGGCGGCCGATGAGGGCGACGGCGCGGCGGATTTGCGCGGGCGGGAAATTGTCGAGCAGGATGACGTCGGCGCCGGCGGCGAGCACGGGCGGGATCTGGTCAAGGCGGTCCACCTCGACTTCGACGGGAAGTTCGGGGGCGCGTTTTTTGGCGCGGGCGACGGCGGCGGCGAGATCGTCGCCGGAGCCGAGGAGCGCCAGGTGGTTGTCCTTCAGCATCACGCGGTCGAAGAGGCCGAGGCGGTGATTCCAGCCGCCACCGCAGGCGACGGCGTATTTTTCGAGCATGCGGTAGCCGGGCGTGGTCTTGCGTGTATCGAGAAGCCGGGTACGCGCCTGGCGGCCGAGCGCATCGACATGGCGGCGGGTCTGCGTGGCGATGCCGGAGAGGCGTTGCAGGAAATTGAGGATGACACGCTCGGCGGCGAGGAGCACGCGCGGGTCGCCTTCGAGCGTGGCGAGGACGCCGTGTTTTTTCACCGCCTTGCCATCGCTCACGCGGAGACGGGCGGTGGCGCGCGTCCGGCGGCCGTCGCCGTGGTAAGCCGCGAGAATGAGCGGGAGGAGGGGCAGCCCGCAGGTCACGAGATCCTGGCGGGCGACGAGATCGGCGCGGCCGGTGCGCGGGGCGGCGGCGAGGCTGGCGGTGGACTGGTCGCCGATGCGGCCGCGGGGCGGGAGGGCGGCGAGGCCGAGGCCGGCGAGATCTTCATCGCGGGCGATGGCGACGAGGCGACGAAGGAAGGCAGGATCGAGCTCTTCCCAGGAAAGGCGTCGGACAAGTGAGCGGGCGGTGGCGGCTGCGGCGGCGGACATGACGGCAGCAGCGTGGAGGCGAGAGGGGCGGGGCGGGAAGCGGAAAGTGGAGGAGACTTTATGCCGCTTTTCCCGACCGGGACTGCCATCGGCTGCCCGGACGGGCGAAATCTGTCTACGATCGGGCCGGACGGATCGGCAGGGACTGGCCGGGCGCGCCGGCGGTCAGAGCCGTCCCCACCACTTGCGGGCCAGCGAATAGCCGACCAGGGCGTAGCGGAGATAGCGGGGGAGGAAGGGTTGGGCGAAACGCAGGACGTCCAGGGCGCGGAACACCGGGTTGCCGGTATCGGTGCGCTGGCGGGCCAGCCGCCATTCGAGCCGATCCATTTCGCAGGCCAGCTCGAGCAGCCGGCGGCGTTCGTCGCGGCTGAAGCTGTCGCTGGCAGGACGATAGCGGGAGGAGGAGCCGTTCATGGCGAATCGTTCCAGCAGGCGTAGTCCGCCTTGAGTTGTTTGATGAAGCCGGCAAACGGGCGCCAGCGCTGGAGCCGCCGCCAGGCGAGGCCGAGGACGAGCAAGGCAAGCCCTGCCTCCAGAACAAAAAACAGGGCCAGCCAGGCGACCCGCGCCGGCAAATCCCAGACGAGGGCGACGAGCACGAAGTTGAACATCAGGCCGGCCACGCAGGCGACGCCGAGGCCGAGGCCGGCCTGCAACGCGATGAGGCACGATTCCGCCCGGGCCTCTTCGGCGTCGAGCGCCGCCAGCTCGACCCGGTGGCCGAGAGCGTGGGCGACGAGACTGCTGCCGGTCCGCGCACGGAAGCGCGAGGACGGCGGCGAAACCGGAGGTCCGGAGTCGGATTCCTGCGGGGAGCCGGAGCGGCGTGAGGGCGTATCCATGGTGTCAGTATCTGGCCGGGAGGGAGCGGAGAGAGAGCCGCCCGCCGGTCCGGCCGTGAGCCGGCTCCGGAGGGCGGACGGGAAAAGGCTGCCGGCGCTTACCGGCGGCCGTTGCAGCCGCGGGCGAGGAGCAGGCCGGCGGCCACGCCGACAAGGGCGGCGGCGGCGGCGATGTAGTACGGGTGCGTGTGCGCGTATTCGTCGGCGCGTTCGGCCTGTTCGCGCACGCGCCCCTTCCACTCCTCGATTTTGGGTTTCGCGTTTTCGAGGGCGGAGCGGAGGCGTTCGCGGAGTTGGGCGATCTTGCTGTCGGCCTGGTCGCCGGCGGAGCCCAGCGCAGACTCGGCTTCGGCGAGCAGGGAGCGCAGCTCCTCGATGGCGGTGCTGGCGGAATCGGGGGCGGATTTGGATGATTTTGGCATGATAGTGCGATGTTGAGGGTTGGCAGTGCGGAGTGAAACAGTTTGTGTCTGACCAGTGAATACAAAAACGGCCGGCGAACATCCGGCGACGGGTGTTCGCAGGGAGAAAAGGTCAGCCGCGGCGGCGGGGGATGAGACCGAAGCCGCCGACGAGGGCGGCGACGACGCCGAGGCTGATCAGCCAGATCGCCTTGTTGGAGGGGGCGCCCTGGACGGCTTCCGAGATGCCGGAAGAGACGGATTGCGAGGCATTGTAGCCGAGAACGAGGAGGACAATGCCGACGACGAGAAATGCGATGGAGAGAGCTTTGTTCATGAGACGACCGGAGGGGGTTGATGTTGGCGGGACGCAGGGTTGAAAAGGCACTCGCCCGAAAAGGGAGGTGAATGCAGCCGGATGGCCGGCGGCGCGGTTCGGACCGCGTTTTGCTAACGGGCAAACCCTGCCTGCGAAAAACAAGGCAGGAAGGCCGGAACGGGCTTCGATTCACCTCGGGAGAGGCCTGGCAGTATATCTGGAACTGCCTTTAACAGAGCCCAATTCGTGTCTGGATGCAAATCCTGCGTGACATTTTGGCGTCGCCGGGGCGGGAGAGATACCGGCGCCCTTTCAATCCCTTGGACCTGGTACCCCGAAGCGTGCTTCGGCTTGTCGGAGCGGCGGCGAGGACGCCGCCGGGCGAGCGCCGTGAGGCTGCACGGGACGGGGCGTAGCAAATTGCCGGCGGCAGTTGCATTGAGGCGCGACATGTGTATCATAGTGAGAACTACCACGATACCGATACAGGACTCCCTTGAGGGAGTTTGGCACGATTTATGTTTCAGTTCCGGTGCGGCCCTCGTCTGGCCGCCAACCGTGAAGCATAAAATAACCACACACATCCAGCCACACCAGGAAAGGAGGTTGTCATGACTGCTGATCTCATTGCCTGCATTCGCACGTCACCTTACGAGCGGCTCAGCCGCATCAACGAACTCGCCACGGCTCTCTGGAAGGAGGCCGGCAGCCCGCCGGGCCGCCGCGCCGAATTTGCCGCCGAGGCAGAGCGACGCCTGATCCCTGCGCCGGAGGAGAACAGCCGGGAGGAAGAGGACAAGGCAAAGTAGGGGACGACACCCTTTGCCGTCTCCGCGAGCGGGCGGCGGACGCCTGCGGCCTGTTTTTCCCGCCTACACAAACGCGCCCTGCTCGCGAAGCGTCCGGCGCAGCCCGGCCGGGTCGAGCGCGCGGGTGCTGGCGAGATCTTCCCGGACGCAGAGCGCCGCCGCCGTGCCCGCGCCCTGGCCGATGGCCACGACTTGCGGCGTGATGCGGATGGCCGCGTGCGCCTCGTGCGTGCTGTCGATGCAGCGCGAGGCGACCAGGAGGTTGTCCACGCCCTGCGCCCGGATGCTGCGGTAGGGGATTTCGTACCACCTGCCGGCTGGCGGGTGGATGCGCTCGGTGCCTTCGCCGGAGGGGTTGTGGATGTCGATAAACCAGTTGCCGCGCGCGATGCAGTCGTCGAATTCCGGGACCTTGATGACGTCGTCGGCGGTGATCGTGTAGTCGCATTTGATCCGGCGCGATTCGCGCACGCCGATGTGCGGCGCCATGCCGGAGAGGTACGCGTTTTCATAGCCGGGGACGTGTTTGCGGAGGAACGCCACCACCTCGGCCACCTGGCGGCGGCCTTCGAGCATGGCTTCGGTGACGTCGAGGAGTTTTGTCGGGTCGCGGTTGATGATGCGGGTGACGTTGAAGCTCCACTGGCCGGGGCGCGGCATGTTGAAGGGGAGCACATCCTCGCGCGGCACGGTGATCTCGCCGCGCGCCTTGGCGGCGCGCCAGGCGCGGGCGAAGGAGGGATCTTCTTTCTTGTACGCGCTTGCACGGGCATCGTCGGCGCCATCCATCGTGAAGATCATCGTCATCGGCTGGCAGCCGTGATCGCTGTCGCGGCCTTGCGAGGAGGGGACGCCGGCGAGCACGCTGACATCGCCGTCGCCGGTGGCGTCGATCACGAACCGGCCGGCGAGCGCGTGGCGGCCTTCCTTCGACTCGATGGCGACGCCGCGCACGCGATTGCCTTCGCGAAACACGCCGGTGACCTGGGCGAAGAAATACGGGCGGACGCCGGCTTCGACGACGAGGCGGTCGAGGATGATCTTGGCGGTCTCGATGTCGTAGGTGGCGCCGGATCCGTATTCGTCTTTCGATGACAACCAGGCGGCCTCGGTGCGGAGGCGGTCGGAAATCTCGGCGAAGAGCCCGCGCACGTACGGGAAAGGCATGATCGCGCCGAGGTGACCGCTGGTCCAGGTGCCGCCGAAGGTGCCGAAACGCTCCACGAGGATGACGCGGGCGCCGTTGCGGGCCGCGGCGACGGCGGCGGCCACGCCGCCGGGGCCGGCTCCGAGGACGAGGACATCGGCCTCGTCGAGGACGGGCAATTCGCGGGCAGGTTCGGTGAAGGGGGCGGATGCGGCGGTGGTTTTCATGGTGACAAGGATGAGTGCGGGCGTGGAGGCGGACGGAAAAGAGTGGTCCGCCCATCCTGCCGGAAAACGGAGGCGCCGGGCAGGAAACAGTGTTGCAGAAGTTTTATAAAAAGTTGCAAAAATCACCGGTACGATGAAAGCCCCCGCGCTTGTCCAGGCTCCGGATCGTGTTTTCGGCCGCGCGCTCGCCGCGGGCGCGGGGGAGCGTCCGTTCCGGGAATGGCAGGCGTTGTTGCCGACGCTGATCTGGGCCTATGCGGGGCGGGTGGATGCGCAGGTGCGGCATTCCCTGGAGATGCGCACGCAGCGCATGACGGCCTGGCTGATCACGCGGGGGCAGGTGAGGCTCGTTTCCGACGACACGGCGCTGGTCGTGCGGCGGGGCGCGTGGGTGTTTTTTTGCGGGCGGTTCCAGAAACACGATTTCAGCCCGGCGGCGGAGCTGGTGTCGGTCAGTTTGCGCGTGCCGGCGGACGGAGAGGCGGTGTGGCGTCATGCGCCGTTTGTCGTGAAGGCGGCGCGGCATCCCGAACTGGAGCGGGCGGCGCGGGCGTTGATCGGCCTTGTGGAAGCCCATGCGCCGACGGCGATGGCCGGGCTGGCCCATCGCACCATGCCGCCTGCGGAGGCGGCGCGGATCGGGGCGCGGGCGCTGGAGTGGGCGGCGGTGTGCATGGAGGTGCGGCGGGCGGCGGGCATGAGCCCGGAAGAGGAGAGGGCGGGGGGGAGGCGGCGGGGACATCCGAAAGTGGCGCGGGCGCTGGAGCGGCTGACGGAGGCGCCGCTGCACGAAAGGTATCCGGAAGCACGGCTGGCAAAGGAAGTCGGGCTGAGCCCCGGGCATCTCGAACAGCTTTTCGTGCGCGAACTCGGCACGACGCCGCGGAGGCTGCGGGAGCACTACCGGCGCCGCGAGGCCAGGTACCGCGTGGGGCATAGCGACGTGAGCCTGAAGCAGGTCGCCTGGGAGCTGGGATTCGGGAGCGCCTCGCATTTTTCCAACTGGTTCCGGCGCGTCTTCGGCCAGTCGCCGCGAGCATGGCGGCGGGAACGCGGGGGGCAACCGGAAGGATAACAGGCGGATCGGGTGGGCCAGAACGGAAGAATGGCCACAAAAAACACAAAATTCCTTTCCGCCCGGCGAGAGTCTTCCGTGCGCTTATAAGCGCGATGGAGAGTTCCATGCGCGGCGTGTTTTTTCGTGTTTTTTGTGGCCATTCTTTCCCCGGTCTTTTCGCAAGGAAAGTGGTTTGCCAAAAGCCGGGCTGGAACCCGGCGCTTCGGGCGGCCAGGGTGGGCGGCTGTACCGCATGTCCCGCACTTCCGATCACAACCCTGCCACCCATGCCGCCGGCCTCGGCGAGGAAACGTGCACCGTGCCGGAAACGGTGCGCCGCGAACGGGCGGACAAGTTTCTCGCGGCGGCGTTTCCCGAACACAGCCGCGTGGCGTGGCAGCGGGCGTTCGATGCCGGCCTGGTGCGCCGCGTCGCGGGCAGCGGCGGCGCCAGGGTGTTGGACAAAAAGGACGAGGTGCGCGCCGGGGATGTGCTGGCTTTTTCGCATCCGGAAACCCGTCCGTCGGAATTGCGTCCGGCGGACATCCCGCTCGATATCCTGTACGAGGACGAGCACCTCCTCGCGGTGAACAAGCCCTCCGGCATGGTCGTGCATCCGGGGTCGGGCACGGGCGAGGACACGCTGGTGCATGCGTTGCTCGGGCACTGTGCGCGCCAGGCGACCGAGGGCGGTGGCGGCGGACTGAGCGGAGTGGGGGGCGTGGAGCGGCCGGGGATCGTGCACCGGCTCGACCGGGAAACGACCGGGGTGATTGTGGTGGCGAAGACCGATGCGGCCCATCGCGGGCTGGCGGAGCAGTTCGCCGGCCGGCACCTGCACAAGGAATATCTCGCGCTCGTTTCCGGGGTGCCGCGACTGGCGAGCGGCACGGTGGACCGGGCGATCGCGCGCCATCCGGTGCATCGCCACCGGATGACGACCGGCGAGGGCGGGCGCCCGTCGCGCACGGACTGGAAAGTGGAGGAGGCGTTTCCGCCGTTGGCGGCGCTGGTGCGGTGTCATATCCACACGGGGCGCACGCACCAGATCCGTGTGCACATGAAATCGCTCGGGCATGTGCTGCTCGGCGATCCGACCTACGGCTGGAAACCCGATCCGGGGCTGGAGGCGGTGGCGGGCGCGGCGCATCCGCAGCGCGTGATGCTGCACGCGGAGCACATCCGTTTCCGGCACCCGGTGACGGGAGCGGAGCTGTTGCTGCGCGCGCCGCTGCCGGAGGATTTTTGTGCGCTGCTGGCGGCGCTGCGAGGAGCCTGAGCGGGCAGGCCAGGCTCCCCCGGTGCCACCGGTCACTTCCAGTCGTACTTCACCCGGTAGGTGACGATCTTTTCCTCGTCGGGCTGGACGGTCACGCGGAACTCGATGTTGCGGGCGTCCTTTTTGTCGAACTCGTCGCTCTTCGCGATGATCTGCCAGTTGACTCCGCGGTAGAGGGTTTCGGTGATGCGCACCTCGACAGGCTCTTTCTTGCGGTTGCGGATTTTGATCTCGAAGGCCTCTTCGGCCGAATCCTGCCGGCTGGAGAGGGTGAAGTCGGTCTGCTTGCGCTCGCCGACGATGTCGAAGGCGTCGCCGGTGTAGATTTTCACCGTCTCGCCGCTGGCGGTGTGGTCGAGGGTGTTCTCGCCGGTGAACTCGATGCGGCCATCGGCATCATCCTGGCGGTAGAAGCGCACGCGTCCCTTGGGGAAGGGCAGGCCGAGGTTGTTTTCCTTCGTGTTCTTGAACTCGCGGTAAACGTTGACCTTTTTGTTGGATTGCGGGCCGTAGTTGGCGGGGCTGGCGCCGCTGTTGACGAGGCCGATGCCGGCGGTGCCGTTGTAGACGTAGAACGCGGGCGCGACGACGCCGGTGGCGCGGAAGAGTTCGACCTGCTTGGTCTCCTGGTTGCGGAGCGTGACGGGGCGGGCGAGCGAGTAGAGGTGGAACTCGTCGAAGGATTTTTCGGTGACCTGCGGAGCGGCGGCCATCGCCATGTCCATGACCGCGCCTTTGAACATCCGGGTGTCGGCGCGTTCGGGCTGGATCTTGTTGACGTCGCCGGCGAGGAGCTTGACGGCGGTGTCGGTGAAGGTTTTGCCGGAGTTGTTGTTGATCGTCACCCAGGCGACGATGTCGAGCGTGTCGCCTTTTTCGGGGGCGATGAGGTTGTAGGAGGCCTGCCAGGAGAAGCCGCCGGTGACGTAGCCGAGTTCGGCGTCGACCCGGGCGGCGTCGGGCGAGTCGATTTTCCAGCCGAGCGTGGGGCGCAGGAGGGCGTCGTCGGCGAGAGTCGGGAAGACGGGCTCGCCGGGGAGGGAGAAGCGGAGCTTGCCGTCGGTCTCGATGATGGGGCTTTCCTGCCGACCCCCGCCGCCGGGCGTGTAGCCGCTGCGGATGACCTTGCCGCGCACGGTGTATTCCTTGGCGTTCTGGTCGCGGACGATGAAATCGAGCTCCTTGCCTTCGAAGAACGAAAGCATGAGCCCGGTCGAGGCGGTTTCGGCGCGGTAGCTCTGTTCGAGAACGCTGAAGGGAACCTTGCCGGCGGAGTCGCGCAGGACGACGGAATCGGGTTCGAGCAGAAGCGTGGCGTCGGGGAAGGAGACGTCGGTGATGCCTTTTTTCAGGTCGAGCGGAAGGGTCTCGCGGACCACGGCGAAGCCCTGGTTGTAAACGGTGAGGGCCGTGCCGGCGGCGTGCGCGCCCGGAGCGGCGGCGAGGAGCGAGAGCGCGGCGGCGGCCGTGGCGACCGCAGAAAGGTGACGGGAACGGAATCGGGTTTGTCGTGTGACGGGTTTCATGCCGCCCAATGTGACACAGGTGCGGCGTCGCCGACAGGGGAAAAGTGTCAGGGAAATGTCAGGTGCGCGGCGGACTCGCGGCGGGCGCGCGTGAAGCGCGCCCCTGCGATTGTTCTTCCTGCCGGATTTGCTCGCGGAGGGCGCGCCAGCGGGCGAGGCGGTCGGCGACCTTCGCCTCCAGGCCGACGGGCTTGGGCGTGTAGATCGTCAGAGGCTGGTCCAGGTAAAGCTGGCCGGTGATGTTTTCCGGCCAGTCGTGCGCGTAACGGTAGTCCTTCCCGTGACCCATGCGCTTGCTGGCCTGGCCGCCCTTGTCGCGCAGGTGGACGGGGACGGGTTGCACGGCGCCGGACTTGACCGCGGCGTGCGCGGCGCCGATGGCGAGCGTCACCGAGTTGCTTTTCGGAGCGCAGGCGATGTAGACGGTGGCGTGGGCGAGCGCGTATTCGCACTCGGGCAGGCCGACAAAATCGCAGGCCTGGTGCGCGGCCACGGCGAGCGGGAGGGCGAGCGCGTCGGCCAGGCCCACGTCCTCGCTGGCGAGGATGACGAGGCGGCGGGCGATGAAGCGCGGGTCCTCGCCGCCCTCGATCATCTTGGCGAGCCAGTACATGGCGGCGTCGGGATCGCTGCCGCGGCAGCTCTTGATGAAGGCGGAGATGGTGTCGTAGTGCTCGTCCTCGTCGGCATCGTAGCGGATGCGGCGTTCGCGGGCGAAGACCTCGAGCTCCTTTTCCGTGATCGGGCTGGCTTCGGGGAGCGAGAGGGCGATGACCTCGAGGGCGTTGAGCGCGCGGCGGAGGTCGCCGTCGCAGAGCGTGGCGAGATCGGCGAGGACCTTGGCGTCGGCGGTGTGGCAGCGGTTGCCGAGGCCGCGTTCCGTGTCGGCCAGGGCACGGGCGAGGACGGAGGCGACGGCGGCGGCGGGGAGCGGTTCGAGCCGGAAGAGGTGGCTGCGCGAGAGGAGCGGCGGGTTGACGTAAAAACCGGGGTTGTGCGTGGTGGCGCCGATGAGGCGCACGTAGCCTTCCTCGACGTCGGGGAGCAGGAGGTCCTGTTGCGACTTGTTGAAGCGGTGGAGCTCGTCGATGAAGAGGAGCGTGGGCGACTCGGGCGTGCGGCGGGCGAGGGCGAGGATCTCGCGCAGTTCGGCGACGTTGGACATGACGGCGTTGATGCGCACGAAGCGGCTGCCGGTCTGTTGCGCGATGGCCTCGGCGAAACTCGTCTTGCCGCAGCCGGGGGGTCCGTAGAAGAGGAGGCTGCCGAAACGGTTGCTGGCGATGAGGCGGGCGAGGAGGCCGTCGGGCGCGGTGAGGTGTTCCTGGCCGACGATTTCGGCGAGTGAACGCGGGCGCATGCGGGCGGCGAGCGGCTGTGCGGCAGAAGGAGCGGTCGGCGGCAGGGAAGCGCGGACGGAGCCGCCGCGTCGCGAGGAGGGCGCGGAAGCCGGCTCGGGGGAGCCGAAGAGATCGGTTTGCTCGGGTGGCATGGGAGAGGAAACAAGCGTGGAAGGATCGCGCAGTATGTCGAGACAGGGCGGGCAGGCATTTTTCATGGGCATCCTGTCTGTTTTCGGGATGGCAAGGGAGCCCGGGGCGCGGCATGAGATGCAGGCATGTCGTCGGGTCGCAGTCTGGGACATCGTGCGCCGCTGCTCTGGATTCTCCTGCCGTGGATGGCGGGGCTGGTGGTGGCGTACGCATGGCGCGGGCCGTTGCCGGCCGGCTGGCTGCTGGGCGCGGCGGTGGTCGCCGTGGCCTTGGCGGCGGTGGCGACGGCGTGCCGATGGAGCCGTGGATGGTGGATGGCCGGCCTGCTCGCCGGCGTGGCGCTGGCGGGGGCGGCGCGTTACGAGTGGGAGCGGCACCGGCTGGCGGACTGGGACACGCTGGGCCTCCCGGCGCGCGAGGCGCGGCTGGTGGTCGAGATGGTGCGGGTGTTTCCGCCGTCGCCGGAGCAGGACTGGATCAGCGGCATCGGACGCGTGGAGGAAGCGGAGACGGAGACGCTGCGCGACGTGGCCGGGCAGCGCGTTTATTTCTCGGCCAACCGGAAACCGGGTGACCCCGTGCCGGTGCGCGGCGAGCGGCTGCGCATGCGCGGTGTGCTGACGCCGCTGCCGAAACATCCGGCGGTGCGGGCGGCGGCGAACGCGACGGCGGAGGAGGCGGCGAAGGTGAATCCGTTTGACGGATACCTGGCCGACAGCGGGGTGAATTTCCGGTTCACCCGCGGGCGGATTGTCGGGCAGGCGGCCGCGGCCGGCTGGTACGCGCAAAGGCTGGAGCAGGCGCGGCTGTTGTTTTCGGACATTCTCGGGCGGGGTCTGGAGAGGCGTCCGGAGATCGCGGCGCTGCTGCGGGCGATGGTGCTGGGGCAAAAACACGAACTGGCGACGGACCGGAAGGAGCTCTATTTGCAGAGCGGCACGATGCACCTGTTTGCGATCAGCGGACTGCATGTCGGCGTGATCGCGCTGGCGGTCGATTGCGTGCTCGGGCTGCTGGCGGGCGTGCTGCGGTTGCCGGCATGGGCGCGGATGGTCGCGGGCACGGGGTTGTTGTGGCTTTACGTGCAGATCACGGGCGCGTCGCCGTCGGCGGTGCGGGCGTTCGTGATGGTGACGTTTTTGCTGGCGGCGTGGCGGCTGCGGCTGCCGGGCGGATCGGTGGCGGCGCTGACGGCGTCGGCCGTACTGGTGTTGCTGATACAGCCGCTGCAACTGTTCACGGCGAGCTTCCAGTTGTCGTACGGGATCGTGGCGGCGTTGCTGTGGCTGAGCGTGCCGTTGCAGGAGGCGGCGGCGCGGCGCTGGCGGCTGTTCGCGTGGCTGCCGCGGGATGCGTGGACGCGCTGGCACCGGGCGGCGGACGGGGCGTGGCGGTTTGTGCTCGGGCTGGGGTGCATGGGGCTGGCGGCGACGCTGGTGAGCATGGTGGCGGGGGTGATGTTTTTCGGGCTGTTCACGCCGTTGTCGTTTCTGGCGAACCTCGTGCTGGTGCCGCTGGCGGGCCTGGTGTTGAGCGCGGGGTTCGTGTCGCTGGTCTGCGGGATGGCGGGGCTGGGCGTGGTCGCGGCGTTTTTCAACCGGGCGGCCGGCGTGGTCTTGTGGTTCATGGATTCGGTGGCGGGCGGGGCGGCGCGGTTGCCGGGGGCGTTTTTCCCGGCGGAGTTTCGCGCGGGCTGGGAGGGGCCGGCGGCGCTGGCGGGGCTTCTGGTGGTGCTGGCGATCGGTTACGACCGGAAGTGGCCGGCGGGATGGCGTGGGGTGGCGGTGCCGGCGGGATTTGTGGCGCTCGTGCTTGTCGCGGGCATCCGGTTCGTCACACTGCCGCCTTCATGAAAAGCGCCTACGAACTCGCCATGGAACGCCTCACCCGGGCTGACCCCGACAGCAAACCGCTCACGGCGGAACAAAAAGGCCGGCTGGCCGACATCGACGCCCGCTACAAGGGCAAGATCGCCGAGCGGGAGATTTTTCTCAAGGGGCAGCTCGACAAGGCGCTGGCCGACGGCGAGCCCGACGAAGCGGACAAGATTCGCGCGCAGCTTGCGGGCGAACGGGCGAGGCTGGAGGAGGAGCGCGACGAGGAGAAGGAGCGGGTGCGGCGCGGGCGCTGATCAGTTCTCGCCCAGCAGCCCGGCGGCGTGGGCGAGGGCGCTTTTGGCCGTGCGGTCGCCGAGCATCCGGGCGAGTTCGCTGAGGCGTTTTTTGCGGTCGTCGTGGATGGCCGTGATCGTCACCTCGGCACGGTCGCCGCTCTGGTCTTTTTCGACAACAAGGTGGCTGTCGCCTTGTGCGGCGACCTGCGGGAGATGCGTCACGCAGAGAACCTGGTGGCCTTTGGCGATGCCGGCCATCTTTTCGCCGACCACGCGGCCGATCTCGCCGCCGACGTTGGCATCGACTTCGTCGAAAACGAGCACGGGCACGTCGTCGAGATCGGCGAGCACGGTCTTCAGGGCAAGCATCACGCGGGCGAGTTCGCCGCTGGAGGCGATGCGGTTGAGCGGGAGCGGCGGCTCGCCGACGTTGGGCGAGAAGAGAAACTCCGTGCTGCAATCACCGGCCGGGCCGAGCGCGGGAGCGCCGGCGGTGGCGGAGAGCGGGACGAGGCGGATCTGGAAGTCGGCCTTCCTGAACCCGAGCTGCGCGATGCTTCTGGCGGCGACCTTGGCGAGCTCGCGGGCGGCTTTTTCACGGACGGCGTGCAACCCGGCGGCAGCGGCGCGGGCGGTGCGTTCGGCGGCGGCGATTTCCTTGTCGAGCCGGGCGAGAGCGCCCTCGATGTCGCCCTGGATCTCGAGGCGGCGGCGCATGTCGTCGCGCGCGGCAACGACAGCGGCGAGGTCGCGTCCGTGGCGGCGGCGGGCGTCGAGCCAGGTGTTCATCTGCGTTTGCAGGTGCGCGGCCTGGTCGGGGTCGAAGTTGAGTTCGCCGGCGAGGGATTCGAATTCGGCGCCGAGGTCGGCGAGTTCGATGCTGGCGGCGGCGAGGCGATCGGCGAGGGGTTTGCTGTCGGGATCGAGGTTTTCGAGGTGGCGGGCTTCGCGGACGAGCGCGGCGACACGGGCGGTGGCGCCGTCCTCGCCGGTGAGGCCGTTGGCGAGGGCGGAGGCGAGTTCGATGAGCTCCTGCGCGCGGGTCATGCGCTGGAAATCGCGTTCGAGGGTGTCGATGGCATCGTCGGTGAGATCGAGGGCGTCGAGAGCGGCGAGTTGCGTTTCGAGGAAGGCGATCTGCTCGGAGGTGAGCCGGGTTTCGGTGGAGACGCGGGTGCGTTCGTCGATGAGATCGCGCCAGGCGCGGTAGTGTTTTTGATAGGTTGCGAGCTGCGGGGTGGCGCGGGCGTAGAGGTCGAGGAGTTCGAGCTGGCAGTTTTCCTTCAGCAGGCGGCGGGGTTCGCTCGGGCCGTGGAAATCGATCCAGGCCTCGCCGAGGCGCTGGAGGGCGGCGAGGGTGGCGAGGCTGCCGTTGACGGTGAGGCGCGGGGCCTTGTCGCGGGGGAGGGTGCGGCGGAGGAGGAGCAGGCCGTCTTCGCAGGGAGGGAGTTCGAGTTCGGCGAGGAGAGCGTCGATGCGGGCGGGGTTTTTGAAATGGAGGGCGGCCTCGACTTCGCAGGCGGGGGCGCCCTGGCGGATGAGGGTCTTGTCGGCGCGTTCGCCGGCGAGAAGCGAGAGGGCGCCGAGGAGGATGCTTTTGCCAGCGCCGGTTTCACCCGTGACGGTGGTGAAGCCGGGCTCGAACTCGAGCGAGACTTCCTCGAGGAGGGCGAGGTTTTTGATGCGGAGCGACTGGAGCATGGCGTGGGCGGCTGCGTGTGTGTGCGTTGGCTGTCTCCGGGTGAGTGAGCGGAGCGGGACGCGGGGAGCAAGCCCGGCGTGGCGAGGGCGGTGTTGCCGGTCGCCCCCGGGGGGGGAGGGGGGGGGCGCGCTGACGCGCGTCCGGCGGCGGTTCGTCAGAAAAAGCCGCCGCTCCGGCAGGCCGCGTCCCCTTTTCGTTCAATGCCGGTCCGGTCAGTAGACGAACGTCGATTCGTCCTTGATGACGGGTTCGTCGAGGAACGAGCTCATGAACTCGAGGCGCGCGCGGCCGGAGCCGGGTTGCACGCCCTGGGCCTCGATGCTGAGTTTGGTCGTGCCGTGCGGGTTGAGCACCACGTCGGGGAAGGTCACGGTCTGGCCCTGGATCGTGCCGCGGGCGTCGCCGCCGGTGGTGACCGGGCGCAGGTGCTGGCTGAGCGTCACCTTGATCTGCCCGTTGACGGGCTTGTACACGCCCTGGTTGATGATCTGGATGTTGTAGATCGTGGTCTGGCCGACGCGGACAGGGTCGACTGTATCCACCATCTCGGTACGCACGCCGGGGGCGCCTTCCCATTCGGTGACGGCCTGCGCCCGCGCCGTGAGCGCCTTGCCGGTGACGGAGGTGGCGGCGGCCGTGGCGACGTTGGCCGTCTGGCCGGGCTGGGTGGCGGTGAGCTGGACGTTGAAGGTCTGGCTCTGGCCGGGGGCGAGCGTGGGGATGGTCCAGGTGAGACGATTGCCCGAGATCGCGGGCTGCGGGCCGGCGGCGACGGCCGTGGCGCCGCGGGGCACCTCGTCGGTCACGACCACGTTGGAGAGGGGCGTGTTGCCCGGGTTGCTGGCGACGATCCGGTAGGTGGCGTTTTTGTAGATGTAGGAACGCGGGGTGCCGGTCTTGGTGATTTCGAGGCGGGACTGGACGATGTCGACCGGGGCCTGGGCGCGCACGGGCTGGCCGCCGTCGAAGGTGGCGGTGGCGGTGTTGACGAGGGTGCCGGTCTTGTCGGCGCGGGCGACGACCGTGACCTCGCGGGTCTCGCCGGGCGGCAGGTCGCCGACGACGGTGTTGAGGTTGCCGGTGCCGGTCATGCCCTCGGGCAGGGTGTCGGTGATGACGACGTTGCGGGCGACGGCGGTGCCGCTGTTGCGCACCTGCACGCGGAAGGTCACGGAGTCGCCGAGCTCGGCGGCGGGCGGGCCGGCCTTGGCGATCTCGAGGCGCGGCGTGCCGGCAAAGAGCGGCAGGGCCGCGATCGGGCTCACGCAGGCGGTGGTCGTCGTGACGTAGTTGCCCTCGCGCTCGGGGCGCACCGTGATGACCATGTCGCGGACTTCGCCCTTGTTCAGGTACGGCCAGTTCCAGGTGAGGGTGTTGCCGCTGACGCGCGCGGCGGGCTCGGACCCGAGAAGCGTGAGACCGGGCGGCAGGTGCTCGGTGGCGGAGACGTTGGTGACCGTTTCCAGCGCGGTGAAGCGCATGAGGTAACGGTAGGCGCCGCCGACCTGCGTCGTGGAGACGACGCGTTTCTGGACGGAGTAGAGATTGGAGTTGAAGTTCGGGGAGAGCGCGACGGCCGGAGCCTGCGCCGGGGCGGCGGTTGCAGACGCATCGGATGCGACCCGGGCGTCGGCAAAGGCGGCGGTCGTGAGGAGAGCGGAAAAACCGGCGAGGACGAGCCGGAGGAGGCGGGCGCGGAGCCCGGGCGATTGCTGGTGTGTGTTCATGACGTGAAAGTGAGAAAGGGATTTTTCGGCGTGCATTGGGTGGCGCGAGAGACCGGTGGTGCAAGTCGTTTGTCTCTGTCCGCCGGTCCGTCCGTGCAAATCGTCTCGCGGCCTGCCCTTGACTCGTCTCCCGCTTCCCATAGCCTCCGCCGCTTTTCTTTGGCATGGCTCAAGACCTGAAAACTACGCTCCAGCTTCCAAAAACGGATTTCCCGATGCGGGCGAACCTTCCGCAACGCGAACCCGGTCGCATCGCGCATTGGGAAAAGCTCGGGCTCTACGCCGCCATTCTGAGAAAAAACGCCGCTTCCGACCGCACCTTCATCCTGCACGACGGTCCTCCCTTCACCAACGGCGATGTCCACATCGGCACCGCGCTCAACAAGAGCCTCAAGGACATCACGCTGCGTTACAAGACCATGCGCGGTTTCCGCACGCCCTACGTCCCCGGCTGGGACTGCCATGGCCTGCCCATCGAACAAAAAGTGACGCGCGAGCTCCAGGCCGCCGGCGAAACCGTCAGCACGGCGGAGCTGCGCGCCCGCTGCGATGCGTTTTCCGAAAGCTGGATCGCGAAACAGACCGCTTCCTTCAAGCGCCTCGGCGTGCTCGCCGACTGGGCCAACGAGTACAAGACCAAGGCTCCCGCCTATGAAGCGGAAGTCATCCGCACCTTCGCAGCCTTCGTCGAAAACGGCCTCGTTTACCGTTCCAAAAAACCCGTTTACTGGTCGATCCCCTTCGAAACCGCCCTCGCCGAGGCCGAGATCGAGTACAAGGACCACGTCTCGCCGTCGATCTGGGTGAAGTTTGCCGTCCCGGCCGACGAGGCAAAAAAGTACAACCTCCCGGCCGACAAGCCGCTTTCGGTGGTCATCTGGACCACCACGCCCTGGACGATCCCGGCCAACCTCGCCATCGCCGTGCACCCGGAGGTCGAGTACGTCGTCGCCGATTCCGGAGCGGAGCGGATCATCGTGGCCGAAGCGCTGCTGCCCGCCGTGCTTGCCGCCGCGAAGCTGGACGAAAAGGCGATCGCGTCCGCCACGGCTTCCGCCGCCGCCAGCCGTCGCAAGGGCGCCGCCCTCGAGAAGCTTGTCGCCCGCCATCCTTTCATCGACCGCGCCTCCCCCGTCGTCCTCGCTGACTACGTGACGACCGAGAGCGGCACCGGCTGCGTCCACACCGCGCCCGGCCACGGCAGCGAGGACTATCTCACCGGCCTCAAGTACGGCCTCGATATCTACTGCCCGGTCGGCGACGACGGCCGTTATCTCGATGATGGCCAGGTGCCCGCCGATCTCGTCGGCCTCACCACGCTCGAATCCGTCGAGGATCTCGAGGCGAAACGCACCTCGCCCGCCAACATCGCTGTCCTGAAAAAACTCGACGCCGCCGGCGCGCTCCTCGCGAAGGCCCGCTACACGCACAGCTACCCGCATTGCTGGCGCTCGAAGACGCCGATCATTTTCCGCGCCGTCGACCAGTGGTTCGTCTCGCTCGACAAGGCCGGACATCGTACAAAAGCCCTCGCCGAGATCGAAAAGGTGCAGTGGATCCCCGCCTGGGGCGCCGCCCGCATCCGCGGCGCCGTCGAGTCGCGCCCCGACTGGTGCATCAGCCGCCAGCGCTCGTGGGGCGTGCCGATCATCGCCTTTTACGACGCCGACAAAAATGCGTACCTCGACGCCGGCGTCGCCCGTGCCGTGGCCGACAAGATCTCCACCCGCGGCACCAACTACTGGTACGATGCCGCCCCGGTCGACATCCTCGAGGGCGTCACCCTTCCCGCCGGCTGGCCCGAGCCCGCCGCGCTCACCTGCGGACGTGACACGCTCGACGTGTGGATCGATTCCGGCTCCTCGCACGCCGCCTCGCTCCGCCACGGGCAGGGCGGCACCACCTGGCCCGCCGATCTTTACCTCGAAGGCTCCGACCAGCACCGCGGCTGGTTCCAGTCCTCGCTCTGGTGCGCCGTCATCGCGCAGGGTGGCGCGCCCTACCGCGCCGTGCTCACGCACGGCTTCATCGTCGGCAAGGACGGCAAAAAAATTTCCAAGTCCGGCCAGTACGAAAAACCCCCGACCTCGGACAACTACATCGCGCACTACGGCGCCGACGTCATCCGCCTCTGGGTCGCTTCGCAGGACTTTACGCAGGATATCACCGTCTCCGACCTCGAAAAGGACCTCAAGGACAAGGGCAGCATCCTCAACATCGTCGCGGAAGCCTACCGGCTCTTCCGCAACACGCTCCGTTACCAGCTCTCCACGCTTCACGATTTCGACGCGGCGCACGACGCCGTGCCGCTCGCGCAGATGGACACGCTCGACCGCTGGGCGCTGCACCAGGCCGCCCGTCTCGTCGCCGACTGCACCGCGGCGTACGACGCGTACGAATACCACCGCGTCATCCACCTGTGCAGCCAGTTCTGTTCGACGACGCTCTCCGCGGTTTACCACGACATCATCAAGGACCGCCTCTACACGCTCGCCTCCGCCTCCCCGCTGCGCCGGTCCACCCAGACCGCGATCCACGGCATTTTCGAGGTGCTCGTGAAAATCCTCGCCCCCGTCCTCACCTTCACCGCGGACGAAGCCTGGACGTGGGGCACATCGGGCAAGGAACTCGCCGACACCGCCGCCGGCACCATCCACCTCCAGGACTGGCCCGCGCCGCCCGCCGCCTGGACCAGCCCCGAAATCGAGGCCGACATCGCCACGCTCCTGCGCGTCCGCGCGCAAGTCACCGAGGCCATCGAGCCGTACCGCCAGGCCGGCGAGATCGGCAAATCCCTCGATGCGGCCGTCACGCTCGAAGCCGGCGCCGACACGCCCGACTACGCCGTGCTGGAAAAACACCGCGATTTTCTGCCCGAGCTCTTCATCGTGTCGCACGTCGCTCTTCGCCCGGCCGGCGCCGGCGCCTCGCTCGGCGTGACCGTTGTGCATTGCCAGACGCTCGGCTATGTGCGTTGTCCCCGCTGCTGGCGCTGGGTGCCCGCGCTCCAGACCACCGCGCACGGCGACGTGTGCCCGCGCTGTGCCGAGGCAGTGCATGCCGTGCCCTGAAAAAACTTTCTGTCAGAGTCCTCCATCGATCAAAACCCGCCACCCCCTCCAAAACATCATGGCCCAAAAAAAGAAAAAACCCGCCCCCGACCGAAACAGGAAGACAGCAACCGCCAGCAGCAAACCCGGAACACCCGCCAAACCCGCCAAATCCGCGACTCGTCCCGTGAAAAAGACGAGACCGCTTGTGAAAGCGAAAAGTGCGAAGACGGTACCGGCTGCGAAAACCGGACGGGCCATCGCCCCGACGGTCAAACCGAAACCGAAAACCAGTCAGCAACCGAATCAGAAACCGAAACCGGAATCCAGATCCTCACGGCAGAAAGACGCCAGCCCGGCCACCCGGCCCGCGGCCCGTCGCTCTTCCGAAAAATCCACCGCGCATCCCGCCCCTCCGGACGGGAAAACTGGCGCGAAAGCAGCTACCAGAAAACCAATCATGAAAGTCCCGGCCAAATCAGCCACCCACTCCGCCTCTCCCGCGAAATCCGCGAAAACTCCGGAAGCCCGAAGCACCAGGAACACCGCCGGCTCCAAAAGCGCCGACGCCGTCCCGGACAAGGGGAAAAAACACGCGGCTCCGCCGGCAGCTCCGGCATCCGGTGGCGGCGCCCGGGCCCGGCCCGACTCCGCCGTTGCCGGCAAGGCAGCGGGCAAGGTTTCCGCCAAGGATCGCCTCCGCAGCAGCATCCTCGCCCGCCGCGAGAAACCCGCCAAGCCCATCGCCTTCACGCTCGACGAAGTCCGCGAGATTGCCAAGCAGAGCGCGGCCGCCGAGGCCACGCCCGAGCAGAGCGCGGCCGCCATCGCCCGCGCCCGCGCCGCCCGTCTCGCCGAGGCTGAAAAGGCCGCGAAACCCGCCACGCCCAACCGCGTGCAGGCCGCTTCGCTCGCCGACATTCTCGGCTTCAATCCCGCCGCGAAAAAGAGCGTGGCCGAGACCGAGGAGTCGCAGATTCCGGAAAAATTCCGCCGCTACTACAAACTCCTCATCGACCTCCGCCAGCATGCCAGCGGGCAGCTCGAGAGCCACACCGAGGAAACGCTGAAACGCTCCGCCAAGGACGACGCCGGCGATCTCTCCAGCTACGGCCAGCACATGGCCGACGCCGGCACCGACACCTTCGACCGCGATTTCGCGCTCAGCATGGTGGCCAGCGAACAGGAAGCGCTCTCCGAAATCGACGCTGCCATCCAGCGCATCAAGGCCGGCACCTACGGCATCTGCGAGATCACGCAAAAACCCATCGCCAAGGACCGGCTGCTCGCCGTGCCCTTCACCCGCTACTCGACGGAGGCGCAGAAGGAAGTCGAGAAGACGCGCTACCGGCCCCGCGGCCAGGCCGGCCTCCTCGCCGAACTCGGCGAAGACGGCGCCAAGATGATGGACGACGCCGACATCGACGAATGAGCATGGCCGCAGGGTTTGCCGCGTGGCGCGGGCGTTCCGCCTGCTGTGGGAGCGGCGGCATTCCTGCCGCTGCGACGAGGCGCAACGCGCCTCGCCTCCGAACCGTGCGACGCGCTGCGTCGTCGCAGCAGTCAGGAGACCGCACCTGAAAATTTCTCTCCCGTGCCTGAACACAACATGATCCCTCCGGCGAGTTCTCCTGCGCCGGCTCCGGCTGACGGTTCACCGGCCTCGCCGGTCGCCCCGTCATCTGCTCCCGCGACGACGCTCGCCCCTGCGCAGGCGGAGCCGCGACGTTCGCGTCGGGAACGGGTGCATGCCTACCGGCTGCTCTGGTGGATCGCGCTGGCGGTTTTCGGGATCGACCAGGTGACGAAAACCTGGATTGCCGCCGTGATCCCGTTCGACCCGTACGGCTGGCACCTTCACCGGATCGTGGTCATCGACGGATTTTTCAATCTCGTGCACGTGGGCAACACCGGCGCGGCCTGGAGCATGTTCGAGGGCAAGAGCCTTTTCCTTGCCGTGCTCGCGGTGGTGACGCTGGGCGGCATCTACCTGTGGCGCCACCAGCTCGGCCTGCGCTCGCGCATCGCCCAGGTCGGTTTCGGCCTGCTCTGTGGCGGCATCGTCGGCAATCTCGTGGACCGACTCCTGCACGGTCACGTGATCGACTTCCTCGATTTCCATTTCGGCAGCTACGTGTATCCGACTTTCAACGTCGCCGACATGGGCATCTGTATCGGCGTGGGGATTTACGTGATCCACTCCGTCTTCCAGCCGGCGGCGAAGTGATCCCGGATCGGCAAGGGGGGGAGAAGGAGCGAGCGACACAGGGATAGATCACTGATGTTACGCGGAGTGTCGTGGCGCGGGCGTCTCGCCCGCATCACTTTCCCTCCGTCGCATAACATCAGATAGATACCACAAGCGCGGAGGCCTGTGGCTACGCATACCGTTCAGCTGAAGCCGTTCTGGCAGACGGACACGCGTTCCGATACGGCACGGGTTATTTCCCGATCACATAGAGATCGCTGATTTCGAGAGCGTTTTCGTCGGTCTGCGAGTTGAACCCGATCGAGAGCTTTGCGATCCGGACGCTTCCCGGATCGGCGGCGGAGAATCCCTGGTAGCTCGCCAGCGGCACATAGGCCACGTGCCACTCGCCGTCGGCGGGAATGATGGGGAAATACGTCACACCCATCTCCCCGTTGCCGTGCCACGACATCAGGCGCACGGTGGCCGGTTTCAGGCAGCGCGCCCGCACCAGCACGCCGGTGATGCGCGACTGGTCCACTTCCTGCGGGAGCGTGAAACGCGGATACGCCCAGCGATCCACGCCCG
Source organism: Opitutaceae bacterium TAV5 (assembly GCA_000242935.3). Taxonomy (NCBI): domain Bacteria; kingdom Pseudomonadati; phylum Verrucomicrobiota; class Opitutia; order Opitutales; family Opitutaceae; species Opitutaceae bacterium TAV5. The sequence continues at coordinate 1,193,046 of CP007053.1, read as the reverse complement.
GAGGGAATTTGACCGCAAAACCCCATGCTGCCGGCGGCTCGTGGGCAAAGGTTACCGTGCCGTTGGCGTTGCGGTCCCACCGGTAGGCTTCGCCTGCCGTCAGCGCAAAATGATACGTGCTCGCCTGAAGGTGGGCTGCGATATCGCCTTCTCCGAGCGAAGGAATCAGGGACAGTGCCGCCGGTCCGACGCGGGAGCCGTCGTCCGCTGTCGCCGTGACCGACAACAGCCGGTCGTCGCTCGCCATGCCTGCCGGCAAGGCGGCGATTTCCACGTCCAGCGTTACCTGCTCACGCTTCCCGCCTGCCACCGTGACGCTTGCTTCCGTCGTTCCGCCCGCGCGAAGAATGATCGTGCGGGTTTCGCTGCCGGAATTGTTCACGCCGACCGTGACCGGCAGTCGTTCGCAACCGGCCGGAAGAAAATACCCGCGCGCCGAGATCGCCTGCATCTTTTCCGGATCGATCTGCGGTTGGAGCACGATCGACGCAACCGGGGGCAGGGCCGGAGCCGCCGCCTTGCCCAGGCGATACAAACGCATCGCCTCCGTATCCGTTTTCAGACTATCGGCGAGCGAAGCACGGGCGACCCGGAGATAAACGAGTCCGTCGCCCGCCGGCGCTTTTTTCACGCCTGCCTCCAGCGGGAGGGAACGCCCGTCGGCACCTTGCGCTGCCAGCGCTTCGAAGGGCAGCGTCACCTCCGCGCCGGCTGCCACCTTGCCTGTGCAGACCACGACCAGCGCCTGTTCGTTTTCATTCGCCGGGTCCGTCCCGGTCGGCACGAATACGCGGATGCGTTCCGCGCCGGGAACCAGCGCGGCGGGCACGTCGCCTGCATACTCCATCCCGGCCAGCGCCTGCCCCGCCTGCGCCGATGCCGCCAGCATGCGCAACGGGGAACCGTTGCGGTCGAGCATCCCGAAGTGGCGGCTGTCGCCGTGTTCGCTGTAATCGACATACACGAACGGGAAAAAACGGGCCACACCGCAGGCCCTGGCCTCGACCGCCTGCATCGCATAGGCGAGCGCCGTGGCGGTCTGGTCGCTTGTCGAAGGACGCACACCGGTTTTCCCCGGACGCGACAAACCGACCTCGGTCATCCACAGCGGTTTGGTTTCGTATCCGGCCGCCGCCAGCCAGCCGCGATACTCGCCGACCAGCCGTTCCAGCCCGAGCGGATTGCCGTAGTAGTGGAACGACAGAAAATCACATTCGTCGAGCAGACCGTTGCGCGCGGCCAGCTGGAGGTAGACCGGATTCAGCGACGCAAAGACGCCGCCGCCGATCGGCGTATCCACACCGGCTTCCCGCATCGCCTGCCGGACCGTTTTGACCAGAGGCACGTACTGATCCGCCGGCTGGTTGCCGCCGAAGCCGATATCCGGCTCGTTCCACACTTCGAGGGCTCCCCACAGATCGTGCCAGCGCAGCGCAACCTCGCGCCACGCGCGGCCGGCCGCGATCAGGTCGTCGGGGAATTTCCCTTTCTGCGCCCTGCCCATCCAGACCGGAGCGTCGTGAAACATCTCCAGCACCGGCACGCCGGCGGCGGCATACAACCGGCGCGTGGATTCGTAGCTTCGGACGGTTTCCCATTCCGGACGCACCTCCGCCGGGCGGATCGCGTTCCACGAAAGCCGTTCGCGCGCCAGCCCGCCTGTCCCGATCACATGAGGCAGATTCCCGACCAGCGCCGGCCGGGCTTCCGGTTTTGTCAGCCACGACATCGCGGTGTCGATCGACAGGAAACCGTCCGGCGGTACCTCGCCCGGAGGACGACACCATACACCGGTGGCCTGCGCCTCGCCCGCGGCGTCGAAAACCACTTCGTGGTATCCTGCCGGCAGCGTCGCGTTGACGGAAAGCAGGCCGCGATCATCGACCGTCGCACGACCTTCCGCCAGCACGCGCCCGTCGTAGTTTTTTACGCGATACGCATGCGTCTCGCCTTCCGCGCTGCCCGGCGGGGCGCGAAATGCCAGCGTCGTTGCCGGGCCGGCGGCGGGAAACAGCGCCGTGATGTCGGCAGGTTCGTAACCGGCGTCGGCGGCGTGCAGGGACACCGCCGCCAGAGCAAGCAGTGAGGAAAAACGGACGAATCGGGGAAAACAGGCAGGCATGATCATAAGGGAAAACAGAAACCGGAGATTGGAAAACAGAGTTGGAGGGAAAGGCGGCCGATGGGCAGCCGGGAGGGCGTCGGATCAGCCGTCGATTGCCCGGGTGTACCAGATATCCCAGCGCTCCTTGAGCTGTTGTTCGGAGAAGGAGCCCACGTGCCCGTCGGCGAAAAGCGCATTGAGCTTTTCGCGATGCGGATAAACGAGCCCGGCTCCGGGATTGGTGGTCGCCCATGTATTGAAGTGAGGATGGGAATGCCCTTCGGCCACCAGCAGCGACTGGGCGGGATTGGCGATGCGCGCGAGAGGGAGTCCCCCGGCCGTCACACCGCCATTGGCATTCAGCCAGCTCACGTGCGCCTGGGTCATCTTGTAGCTGATCCAGGGTTCCGTGTAGGTCTTGTCGGTGACATCGGTATCGGGACATCCGAGCGGGCCGCCCGGCTTGCAGGCACGCAGGACCGATGCCCACTCGTATTTCACCTGCATCCCCAGATAGGGGGCGAGATGGTAGTACCAGTTGTTGTCGGGATTATTGGTTCCGTCGTAAGAAAGCGGATACCGTTCCCGGTGATCGGCGGCGTAGGCGGCAAAGGCCGGCCCCATCTGGCGGAGGTTGCTGACGCACTGGATGTTCCTCGCCGAGGCCCGCGCACGGCCGGCAACAGGAATGATGATGGCGGCGAGGATGCCGATGATGGTGATGACCGTGAGCAGTTCGATGAGGGTGAACCCTCGCGGCGGGCGGTGGAGTGAAGACATGGGGAAAAACAGGGTTGTGTACGGGCAGGGAGGAGGAAAGCCCGCGGCCGGTCTCCGGTTGACCCGGTCATGCCACGGGCGCGACAGGCGAAGCGGTCAGCGCCGGGCCAGACGGCCGGCGGCCAGCCCCAGCAGGGTCAGCCCGCCCAGGATCAGGGCCGCGCTGCGCGGTTCGGGAATGGCGGCGGTAGTGACGAGAAAATTGTCCACGGACGACGCTCCGACGACGGAAGCGCCGTCGTTGCGCGGATGGATGCGGAAACCGGTGGCGGTGATCGAGGTGTCGACGTCCAGCCCGGTCGCGAACCAGCCGTCGTTGGTGGAAAACAGGCTGGTTTCCGTGGTGCCGTCGCTCAGGAAGGCGCGGGCCATCTGTGTCGCCGGATCGTAGCTTATCCCCAGCGTGTAACTGGCAGTGGCGGAGAATCCGCTGACCGTGCCGCTGGCAAGCGTGGTGGTGGTGCCGTTCTTGAATAGGGTCCAGCCTCCCGACGGACGGATCATGACCCACAGAATGCTGTCACTGCTGCCGAACCACGCTTGCGAACTCGACGTGTCGCTGCTGAGGAAGCCGACTGCGACCCAGTCGGAGGTGGAGCTGACGATGCTGGCCGACACCGTGGTCACCGCGGTTGGCTGCGTGATGGCGATGCGCATTTCTACGGGATAGATCGTACTGCCTGACTGATAGCCGATGATCGTCCCCTCGGCGGAAAATCGGCCGGAAGCCGAACCGGTCCCCGTTTTCCAGACGCCGCTGCCAGTCTGTTGTTCGGGGGACGTCCCGGCAAGGCTGCTGCCTTCGATGCGGGTGGTTCCGTTGAGGGTGAACGTATCCTGGACGAGCACCACCGTCTGGGCGGCGAGAGCCTGCGCCGCGACGGCGAAGGCGAGACAAGGCACGGCGCGCGCAGCGCCGGTGAACAGGGAGGGGAGGGTTGGGTGTTTCATGATGAGGTCGTGTGGTTCAAAACCGGACCCGATGTTATGTCGGATTCGAGTGTGCCCGATTTAGCACATATCAATCCATGCATGTCAAATAGTTTTGTGCCTGATCAGGCACATATCGGCAGAGCCGATCATCTTTTCTGCCACAACATTTATCCCGACCTCTTATCGGAAAAGATCCTGAATGTTGGCCTTGAGCGCCTTGGCCAATGGAACCAGTTCGAAATCTCCCACCCAGCGGGAGCCGCCTTCTATCTTGGCAATCGTATCCCGGGAAATATCCCAGCCAAGCCGCTGACAGCGCGCGGCAAGCTCGGTTTGCGACAGATTCTGTGCGTCGCGTAAACGTCTGACGGTCGGGCCAACGATATTCTTGGAAGCGCGCATGTTTGGTTGCAGCCCGAGCGTAATTCTTTTGAAGAATCCGTATGTGCCTGATCGGGCACAACCGGGGTAGCGGAAGATTCCGGGGCACTATTTACCGCGCCGGGGCGAGAAGGATCGCCCTGAAGGAACATCCTTTGCATCAAGCAGAAAACGTAACCCGGGGTTGAGCCCTGCCGGTGAATTTGCCTCACTCGCCTGTTGTCCTGCTGCTTCATGGCCCGTTCCCGCATCACCGAAATCGAAGGCTTTGAACGGGAAGTGAGGGACCTGGAGTCACCTCGCATTGCGAAAGTTTTTTCGATAACGGTCTCCCGGCTTATCGGGAAAACGCCGATCCCTGATGCTTTCGAAAAACAAAGCCGAAGCGTGCAGGCTTCGGCTTGGGAAGGGAGAGGCTGCCCGCAGCCATGCGGCGGCGGGGAGAGGACGGCGGTTCAGTAAACCTGCTCGTCGAGCAGGGTGAAGAGTTCGGCCTCGGTGATGCGTTTTTGCTGCATCGTGTCGCGCTCGCGGAGCGTGAAGGTGCCGTCTTTTTCGATCGTATCGAAATCGATCGTCACGCACCACGGGGTGCCGATCTCGTCCTGGCGGCGGTAGCGGCGGCCGACGGCGCCGGACTCGTCGTAGAAGGCGGCGTACTTGCGCTTGATTTTCCTGTAGAGTTCCTGCGCGCGGGCGACGAGCGGCTCCTTGTTTTTCAGGAGCGGCAGCACCGCCACCTTGACCGGCGCGATGCGCGGCGAGAGGCGGAGCACGACGCGTTTCTCCACGTTGCCCTTCTCGTCCTTCACTTCCTCCTCGGCGTAACCGGCGCAGAGCGCGGCGAGGAAAATGCGGTCGAGACCGACGGCCGGCTCGATGACGTGCGGCACGAATTTTTTCTTCGTGGCCTCGTCGAAAATATCCTGCGGCTTGCCGCTGTGCTGCGCGTGCTGGTTGAGGTCGTAGTTGCCGCGCGCGGCGATGCCCCAGAGTTCCTGCACGCCGAAGGGGAACCGGAACATGATGTCCGTCGTGCCCTTGGAGTAGAAGGAGAGCTTGGCCTTCGGGTGGTCGTATTCGGAAAGGTGTGACGCAGGCAGGCCGATGCTCCTGAGCCAGCCGGCGCACCAGTCGATCCAGTAACGGTGCCACTTCGCCCAGTCGTCGTCCTCGTGGATGAAAAACTCCATCTCCATCTGCTCGAATTCGCGGGAGCGGAAGATGAAGTTGCGCGGGGTGATTTCGTTGCGGAATGACTTTCCGGTCTGCGCGATGCCGAAGGGCAGTTTCACGCGGCCGGTGTCCACCACGTTCCTGAAATCGACGAACATGCCCTGCGCGGTTTCCGGGCGGAGGTACGCGATGGCCGAGTCGTCGCGCAGCGCGCCGACGTACGTCTCGAACATCATGTTGAAATCGCGCGGCGGCGTGAGGCTGCCGGGTTCGCCGGTGGCGGGGGAGGGGATCAGCGGAATCTGTTCGGGCGTGGCCTCGGTGAACTCCTGCGGCTTGACCGGGGCGAGCGCGCCCTGGATGGCCTTCTTGCGTTTGAACGTTTCGGCGGCGGCCTGGAGTTCGCCTTCGGTGTTTTCGCTTTCGAGCGCGGAAACGTAGCCGTGGGTGGCGCCATCGACGATGACGGCGGCGAAGAAGAGCTGGTCGGCGCGGTAGCGTTGTTTGCTGACCTTGCAGTCCACGAGCGGGTCGGTGAAGCCGCCGACGTGGCCGGAAGCGTGCCAGACCTTGGGGTGCATGATGATGGAGGACTCGATGCCGACGACGTCGTCGCGGCGGCGCACCATGTCGTTCCACCAGCAGTCGCGGATGTTCTTTTTCAGCTCCACGCCGAGCGGTCCGTAATCGAAAAACCCGTTGAGGCCGCCGTAGATTTCGGAGGACGAAAACACGAAACCGCGGCGTTTGCAGAGCGAAACAACGGCTTCCATCAGGTTGGATGACTCGGAGGGCTGCGTGGACATAAAGGGTCTTGTTAAGCAGCCGGACGCGCCGGGGTCAATGGCGGGAAACAGGGGAGCGGCGGCGGGGTGTGGCACGGCCATCCTGGCCGTGGACGGCGCGCAGCGCCGCCTTTGTCCGGAGCGAAACACGGGCTGGAAGCCCGTGCCACGTCGGCATCATGGGCAGGATGCTCAGGCCACTTTTGCACCTCTCTTGACTCGCCGGCACTTTTTCGCGCCGCTTGGCGCGCGCATCCGCCATGATCCATATCGTCCTGTTCCAGCCCGAGATCCCGCAAAATACCGGCAACGTCGGCCGGATGTGCGCGCTCACGCGTTCGCGGCTGCATCTGGTCCATCCGCTGGGTTTTACCATTACCGACCGGCACTTGCGGCGGGCGGGGATGGATTACTGGCATTCGCTCGACGTGCATCATCACGCGGACTGGGCGGCCTTCCGGGCGAGCCCGCACGCGCCGCGACGGCTGTTTTTGTTCACGACAAAAACGGAGCGGTCGTTCTGGAGCGCGGCGTTTGCCGACGGCGACGGACTGGTGTTCGGCAACGAGGGTCACGGCGCACCGGACTGGCTGCACGACGAGATCGGGGAGGCGCAGCGGCTGACGATCCCGCACGCCAACCCGGAGCTGCGTTCGCTCAACCTGAGCACGGCGGCCGGCATCGCCTGTTACGAGGCGTTGCGGCAGGTGGGGATGGGCTGAAACGCCGAAACGCCGAAACGCTGAAAACTGAAAAGCTGAAATCAAACCGGCGGCAGCGTGGACGCGCTACCATGGCCGAAGCCCTGTTTTTCACTTCATGCCGAAGCCGTGCATGATTTCCGAAGCGCCCCAGCCGATCAGGCCGGTGACGGGGAGCGTGAGCACCCACGCCCAGACGATGCGGGAAACGATGCCCCATTTCACGGCGCTGAACCGCTTGGTGGCGCCCACACCCATGATCGAGGTCGAGATGACATGCGTCGTCGAGAGCGGCACGCCCACGTGCGAGGCAGCCTGGATGATGAGGGCGGCGGTGGTCTCCGCGGCGAAGCCGTGGACAGGCTGGAGCTTCACCATCTTGTGGCCCATCGTCCGGATGATGCGCCAGCCGCCGCCCGCCGTGCCGGCCGCCATCGTGAGCGCGCACGTGATCATGACCCACTTGGGCACATCGAAGGTCGGCGTGTCGAGAAAGTGCAGCCAGCCCGGAAGATTCTCGAACGCGCCGGACTGGGTGCCGGTGAACAGGGCGAGGGCGATGATGCCCATGGTCTTCTGCGCGTCGTTGGAGCCGTGGCTGAAACCCATCCAGCTCGCGCTCACGAGCTGGAGTTTGCCGAAGACGGCGTTGATGATCCTCGGCGTGAGTTTTTTCAGCACCGCGTAGAGAAACAGCATGAAGATTGCCGCCCCGATGAAACCGACCACCGGCGAGGCGAACATCGGCATCACGATTTTCGGCCAGAGACCTTCCTGCATGTGGTGCTCGGGATTGTAGATCGACCACTTGAGGACGCCCCAGTTGCCGTGCGCCGTGGAGAGCGCCGCGCCGCACAGGCCCCCGACGAGCGCGTGGCTGGAGCTGGAGGGCAGGCCGAGCCACCACGTGAACAGGCCCCACACGATGGCGGCAATGAGCGCGCCGAGCACCGTGGTCATGGTGATGGCTTCCGCCGCCACGAGGCCGTTGCCGATGGTCTTCGCCACGGCCGTGCCCATGAGCGCGCCGAAAAGGTTGAAGAAGGCCGCCAGCATGATCGCCTGGCGGGGCGTGAGCACCTTGGTCGAGACGACAGTGGCGATGGCGTTGGCCGCGTCGTGGAAGCCGTTGATGTATTCGAACACCAGGGCCGCCACCAGAACCACGAGAAACAGGGTCATCGGTCTAAAGGAGGGAGTGGGAGGGGAGGGCGCGGCGGCTCAGGAGTATTTCAGGACGATCTGGAAAACGACGTTGCCGGCATCGCGGCAGCGGTCGATGGCCTTTTCGGCCATTTCGAAGAGCTCCTGGAGAATGACAGTTTCTTTCGCGTCATAGGGGCCGTGGTAGAGCTCCTTGAGCTGGCCGAGCATGACCTTGTCGGCCTGGCCTTCGGCGTACTGGAGGCGTTCGTTGGCTTCCTGCACGCCTTCGAGCTTCGCGCCCTTGCGAAGCTGTTTGACCATGAAGACGACGGCCTCGGCGGCCTGGCCGAGCAGCTCGGTCTGGCGCTGGAAACCCTCGCGCGGGAAACGGCCCGGATAGATGGAGAGGCGCTCGACGAGTTTTTCGGCGATCTTGGGGATGCGGTAGAGCGCGCGGGAAAGTTCCTCGATGTCTTCGCGCTCGATCGGGGTGACGAAGGTTTTGCAGAGCTCTTCGGTGATCTGCTGGGTGATGCGTTTGTCCTTGCGGCGGCTCTGGATAAAATCGTCAAGGTCGCCCGCCGAGGTAAACGATTCGCTGCGTTTGAGATAGGTCGCGAGAAGTCGGGTGCTGACAAGCGCTTCTTCGGCGCTGGCCTCGAGAAGGTCGTAGAACTTCTCGTCTTTTCCGAACAATGATTTGAGCGAAAACATCAGGGGTGCTGCGTAGCAAATGGCCTGACGTTGTAAAAGCTGAAATCCGGGATGCCGGCACTGCGCGCTTCGCGCTGATGAAGAATGACGAATGCAGAATGTCCGGTTTCCGCGTTTCCGTCCGGTTTCGCCTTTCATTCTTCATTCTTCATTCTTCATTCTTCATTTTTTCCATGTCCACCATTCCGAACGTCCTCGCCGAACGCTACGCCTCGCCACTCGTCAAAGCCCTCTGGTCGCCTGCCGGTCGCATCGCTCTGGAGCGCGATTACTGGATCGCCGTGATGAAGGCCCAGCGCGACCTCGGGCTGGCCATCCCGGCCGCCGCCATCGCCGACTACGAACGCGTCAAGGACCGGATCGACCTCGCCAGCATCGACGCCCGCGAACGCGTCACGCTCCACGACGTGAAGGCGCGCATCGAGGAGTTCAACGGCCTCGCCGGGCGCGAACTGATCCACCTCGGCCTCACCTCGCGCGACCTCACGGAAAACGTCGAGCAACTGCAAATCGCCCGCTCGCTCGGCGTCGTCCGCATGAAGGTGGCCGCCGCGCTCGTGAAACTCTCCCGCCGCGCCCGGCAGTACCGCGGTCTCATGCTCACGGGCCGCACGCACAATGTGCCGGCCCAGCCCACCACGCTCGGCAAGCGCATCGCCATGGCCGGCCAGGAACTGCTCGCCGCCTTCACGCGCATCGACGAACTCGCCGCCCGCTATCCGGTGCGCGGGCTCAAGGGCGCGGTCGGCACGCAGCTCGACCAGCTCACGCTTTTCGGCGGCGACGCCGCCAAGGTCGCCCGTCTCGAGGCGCGCGTGCTGAAACACCTCGGGTTCCGCGTGTCGCTCTTCGCGGTCGGCCAGGTGTATCCGCGGTCGCTGGATTTCGAGGTCGTCTCGGCGTTGCACCAGGCGGGCGCGGCCGCGTCGAGCTTCGCCACCACGCTGCGCCTGATGGCGGGGCAGGGGCTCCTGACGGAGGGGTTCCAGAAGGGGCAGGTCGGCTCGTCGGCCATGCCGCACAAGGTCAACGCGCGCAACTGCGAGCGCATCTGCGGTTTTTCGACGATCCTCTCCGGCTACGTGACGATGACCGGCGCGCTCGCCGGCGACCAGTGGAACGAGGGCGACGTGTCGTGCTCGGTGGTGCGCCGCGTGGCGTTGCCCGATGCGTTTTATGCGATCGACGGCCTGCTCGAAACGCTGCTCGCCGTGCTCAACCAGATGGATGTGTTCGAGGCCGCCATCGCGGCCGAGAACGAGCGGCAACTGCCCTTCCTCGCCACGACCACGATCCTGATGGAGGCGGTCAAGGCCGGGGCCGGCCGCGAGACGGCGCACGCCGCGATCAAGGAGCACGCGCTCGCCGCCGCGAAGGCGATCCGCACGGGGCAGGGCAGCACGGACCTGACCGGCCTGCTCGCCGGCGACACGCGCCTCGGCCTGTCGCGGACGAAACTCGTGGCGATCCTCGCCGATGCGAAGCGCTTTGTCGGCGCGGCTCCCCAGCAGGTGGACACGTTTGTCCGCACCGTCGCTGCCGTGGCGAAAAAGGTGAAAGGCGCGGCAAGTTACGAGCCCGGCAAGCTGTTGTAACCGCCAGCGGCTCAGCCGCTGGCGGTTACAACAGGGTTCAGGGTTCAGGGTTCAGAGTTTAGAGTTCAGGGTTCAGAGTGGTTGGCAGGTGCCACATTGCCGAAACTCCAAACTCTGAACCCTACACCCGGACGCCGCCGCGTCAGCGGCGTCCGGCAAATCTGCGTTTCCCCCTTTACTCGGGCAGTCTCCGGGCCAGATTGATGGCATGACTCTTGATCTCCCCCTCCTCGCAGGGTTTATGGGCATCGGCGGTACCGAGCTGATTGTCATCCTCGTCATTGTGCTTCTGCTCTTTGGCGGTGCCAAATTGCCGGCGCTGGCCCGCGGTCTGGGTCAGTCGATCAAGGAGTTCAAGAAGGCCCAGGTCATGGATGAGGACGACGACGATGACGAGGACGGGAACGACCGGAAAAAAAAGACGGGTTCACCGAAACTCGCCTCGACTTCGAAAAAAGCGCCTTCCGACAACTGACGCGCCGACGGCGGAAAGCCGGAAACGAAAAAATCCCGCGCCTGCTGAATGCGCGGGATTTTTTGTGTCCGTTGACGGAGCGGCCGAAAGGAGCGGCGGCATTCCTGCCGCTGCGACGACGCAAAGCGTCGCCGGTTTGGAAAATTCGCGGCGTGCCACCCGCGGGGGGGCGAGGCGTGTTGCGCCTCGTCTGCAGCGGCAGGAATGCCGCCGCTCCTTTTTTATCACGATCGCGACGCGATCCGGCGGGCGACCTGGTCGATGATGGCCTGATCGTTGTTTCCGGCCCGCCAGACGAGCGAGAGGAACTCGGCAGGGTAGATGTCGTTGCTCTTGAAAAAATGGCGGTCGCCGCCGCAGCAGTACATGAGCGAGGCGGGCAGTTCGCCGTGAAGCTTGGCGCGGGCTTTGGGGATGATGCGGGGGAGCCAGACGATGCCGGCCACCGAGGCGTCCTTGGGCGGCAGCGAGGCCTCGTCGAGGAGCGGGCCGGGCGACGGTTGCCCGCCCTGGATGTTGAGGAAATAGTCGCGACGCACCCCTTCGATGCCGAGCGCGATGTCGTAGCCGGGTTCGCCGTCGCCGTTCTGGTCCTCGGCGTAGTCGTAGAGGTGTTGCGGGGTGATGCCGTTGGCGGCGAGCCACGCCTGTTCCTGTTCGTTAAAAAAGGTATCGGCGCCGCGCTGGCCTTTGGCGTAGAGGCCGACGGCCTTGTCGTAGAGCACGCGAAATGTCCGGGCGAAGGTGTAGTGTTTCATCGCCGCGCAAGGTTGCCGGAAACGGTGACGATGCAAATCGCGGGAGGCGGTCGGCGCCGCTCACCCGCCGGTCGCGGTCTTGTAGAGGAGAAACACCAGGAGCTGTCCGGTAAAAATGCGCAGCAGCATGGTCAGCGGGTACACGGTCGCGTAGGCCACGCCGGGAGCATCGCTGCCGGTGGACTGGTGTGCGAAGGCGAGCGCGGGCGGATCGGTCATGCTGCCGGCGAGCATGCCGCAGAGTTCGGCGTAGTTGACCTTTTTCCAGAGCCGCGCGGTCACGGCGACGACGAGGAGCGGCACGATGGTGATGACGGCGCCGTAAAGCATCCAGCGCAGGCCGTCGGCGCCGAGCAGCACGGACACGAATTTCTCGCCCGACTTGATGCCGACCGCCGCCAGGAACATCGTGATGCCGATCTCGCGCAACATGTGGTTGGCGTTGTGCGGCATGTGCCAGACGAGCGGCCCCGTCGTCGTCAGGCGCGAGAGCAGGATGGCCACCACGAGCGGTCCGCCGGCCAGGCCGAGCTTCACCGCCGCCGGCAGGCCCGGGATGAACAGCGGGATCGAGCCGAAGAGCACGCCGAGGGCGATGCCGAAGAAAAACGGCATGGGCTGCGGCAGGTCGAGCGCCTTGCGCGAGTTGCCGAGATCGGCGGCCACGGCCTCGATCTGCGCCGGCTCGCCGACCACCATGAGCACGTCGCCGAACTGCAGGCGGAAACCGGGCGCAGGCGTGAACTCGAGCCCCTGGCGTTGTACCCGCGTGACCACTACATGGTGTTGCGCGAAGGTGGAGAGGCCGGCCAGCGGTTTGCCGAAAACGGCCGACTTGGTCACGATCAGGCGCTGGTTGGTCACCGTGCCGGGGATCGTCTTGAGGTCCACGCCGGTTTCGGCGCCGATGACGATTTTCACGGAATCGAGTCCGGCCTCCGGGCCGACGGCGTGGAGGATGTCGCCGAGCTGCAGGCGCGTGTCGGGCCGGGCCACCTCGACGACGCCGCTGCGCGAGAAGCGCGAGATGACCACGCCCGAGCCGGCGAGGCCGGGGACTTCCGAGAGCTTGCGGCCGTCGAGGTTGACGTTGCGCACCTCGAAGTTGCGGGTGGTCGGTTTCGGCACGGAAGGCAGGTGGGAGGCCTCGGCGTCCTCGACTTCCTTTTTCACATTCACCCGGAACCATACGCGCACGAGGATCATCGTGAGGATGATGCCGATGATGCCGAACGGGTAGGCGATGGCGTAGGCGAGACCCTGGATGGCGGTGGCGTCGTCGGGCGCGCCGACCTCCCCGAGCGCCTGCCCCGCCGCCGCGAGGCTCGGGGTGTTGGTGGTGGCGCCGGAGAGCAGGCCCACGCCGGCGGGCACCCCGACCATGCCGGTGCCGATCCACAGGGCGGCGACGGCGACGCCGAACAACACGATGGCCGCGGCAAAACCGTTGAGGATCAGCCCGCGCGAACGCAGCGAGGCGAAAAAACCGGGCCCGATCTGCAACCCGAGCGTGTAGACAAAAAGAATCAGCCCGAACTCGCGCACGAATTCGAGGACGTTGTGATCGAAACTCAGCTTGAAGTGCCCGAGCGCCAGTCCGGCGAAAAGGACGCCGGCCGCGCCGAGCCCGATGTTGCAGATTTTTATTTTTCCGAGAGCGATGCCCGCGCCGCCGGCGACTCCGAGAAGGATGACCGTGCGGGCGACGGATTCATGAGCGAAGAGGTTTTGAAGCCATTCCATAAAGACAGATAGACAAGGCATGACCGGCGCACAGGAGGGTGCGGTGTGGCAACCGGGAAAGTTGGTGTGTGTTAGCGGGGCAATCTGCTACCGGGGCCGGCATATCAGGTAAAGGATAACCATGAGGGAGCTTCGCCGGAGCGGAAAACCGGAGAGACAAAACCGTGAGCGGATCACCCTGACCAGGGGAAAAACTCTCCCGTGCCACTCCGGCGCCTCCGCATCCGGCGAAGTCCTCAAAATTGCGGACGCCGGGACGGAGTGCGGCCCCGCAGTCGCTTGCGGAGCGAACGGGGACGGCCCGGCGAAAACTGTGAACGAACATCGAGCGGCCACGAGGTGAATCCGGCCGGCGCGAAGGGCGCGATCTTTTTTTGGCATCGTTATGCCAAAATTAGCAAATGTGCGCGGCGCATTGACCGGCGCTTATCGATCTGCCTGATTTTGTCGCCGTGCCACCGATTACCGCCCAAGGGAAACGCATTCATGCCACGCGCCAGCGCGCCGCCATCGCCGAAGTCATCGCCGAGGCGGCCGGGCCATTGACTGCCGAGGAGGTGTGGACGCTGGCGCGCCGCCGGTTGCCGCGCATCGGGTTGCGGACAGTGTTTCGCAATCTCCAGGAGCAGGTCGGGGAGGGCGCGCTCGCGCGGGTGAGTTTTCCGGGGCAGCCGACGTCCTACGAAAAGCCGACGCCGCGACATCATCCGCACTTTTATTGTCTGAGGACGGGCCGGATCTTCAGCCTCGACTGCGAGACGCCGGACGTGCGCGCGCAATGCCCGTTGCCGCCGGGTTTTGTGGCGGTGGGCTGTGAGGTGACGATTTTCGGCTACAGCGCGGGCGCGGCCGCCGGGGCAATCGGAGCGACCGGAGCCGCCGGAGCGACGGAGCCACCTGCGCGGCCGGCCGTCCGCCGCGGGCGGAAGTCCCCGGCCAAGCCGTAAGCCTCAGCCCGGCCGGTCCGGGGACGGTTCTGCCGGGGGCTCCCCCCCCCCGATCCCCCGAATTTCGCCGCTTGAAAGCTGCGGGCCACCGTCCACGCTGGGCAGTTTCATCCGACGCCCGCCTCTCCGTATCGCCGGACGGCAGGCGCACCAACTGCACTCATGGACGTTTCGCTCACTCGCAATTTTTGTATCATCGCCCACGTCGATCACGGCAAGACGACGCTCTCCGACCGCCTGCTCGAATACACCAACACCGTCGCGCAGCGTGTCATGACCGACCAGCACCTCGATGCGATGGACCTCGAACGCGAGCGCGGCATCACCATCAAGAGCCACCCCGTCGCCATGGTTTACCCGGCCAAGGACGGCCACCGCTACAAGCTCAACCTCATGGACACCCCCGGCCACGTGGACTTCGCCTATGAAGTCTCCCGGTCGCTCGCCGCCTGCGAAGGCGCCGTCCTCCTCATCGACGCCGGCCAGGGCGTGGAGGCCCAGACCGTGGCCAACGCCCACCTCGCCACCGCCCAGGGTCTCAAGATCATCCCCGTCATCAACAAGATCGACCTCCCCTCCGCCGACCTCGACCTCTGCACCCAGCAACTCGAGGACATCCTCATGATCCCCGCCGAGGAGGCCATCCTCGCCAGCGGCAAATCCGGCATCGGCATCGAGGAGATTCTCGAAGCCGTCGTGCAGCGCATCCCGCCTCCCCGCTGGGCCGATTACCCGCAGACCCGCGCCCTCGTCTTCGATTCCCTGTACGACTCCTTCCGCGGCGTCATCACCTACGCCCGCGTCTTCTCCGGCTCCCTCAAGGCCGGCGACCAGATGACGCTCATGAGCACCAACCAGCGCTCCGAAATCAAGGAAGTCGGCGTCTTCACCCCCAAGATGACCAAGCTCGCCGAACTCAGCGCCGGCGACGTCGGCTACCTCGTTTCCAACATCAAGGACCCCTCCGAGATCAAGATCGGCGACACTGTCACCCTCTCCCGCACCCCCGCTACCGAGATGCTCCCCGGCTACAAGGAAGTGCGCCCCATGGTCTTCTGCGGCCTGTATCCGCTCGAGTCCAACGACTACGAAAAACTCAAGGCCGCCCTCGGCCGACTCCGCCTCAACGACGCCGCCTTCCTCTACCAGTCCGAAAGCTCCGTCGCCCTCGGCTTCGGCTTCCGTTGCGGCTTCCTCGGCCTCCTCCACATGGAGATCATCCAGGAGCGCATCCGCCGCGAGCACGACGTGGAGATCATCTCGACCTACCCGAGCGTCGTCTATCACGTGAAACCGCACGGCAAGGACGAGATCGAGGTGGACAACCCCGTGATGCTGCCCGATCCCGGCACCATCGACTATATTTCCGAACCCACCATCAAGGCCGCGATCCACATCCCCAACGAGTCCATGGGCGACATCCTCGCCCTCGTCATGGAAAAGCGCGGCACCGTCGAGCACACCGACACCCTCGACGCCACGCGCGTCATGCTCACCTGCATCCTACCGCTCAACGAGATCCTCGTCGATTTCAACGACCGCCTCAAGAGCGTTACCCACGGCTACGGCTCCATGGATTACGAACTCGGCGAGTACCAGCCCGCCGACCTCGTCAAGATGGACATCCTCATCAACGGCGACCCCGTCGATGCCTTCGCCAGCATCGTCCACCGCGACAAGGCCGAGGGCAAGGGCCGCGAACTCTGCGAAAAACTCGCCGACATCATCCCCGCCCAGATGTTCAAGGTGGCGATCCAGGCCGCGATCGGCGGCAAGATCATCGCTCGCGACAACGTCAAGGAAATGCGCAAGGACGTCACGGCCAAGTGCTACGGCGGCGATATCTCCCGCAAGCGCAAGCTCCTCGACAAGCAGAAGGAGGGCAAAAAGAAGATGAAGCTCATCGGCAAGGTCTCCATCCCGCCCGACGCCTTTATCCAGGTGCTGAAGAACTGAGCGGGAGCCGTAAACCTGTTCGTTTTTTAACCACGGATTTCACGGATGGAAACCCGGATAAAGACAGGGAGTTTATTCCAGTCCCGATTCCTGAAAGCAGCTTTCCATCCGTGAAATCCGTGGTCAAAGCGAACGCCTTGAACGCCTCACTCTGCTTTTAACCACGGATTACACAGATAAAAACCGGATACTACACGTTTCCGGGAGTTGCCGTTCGGCATCGGGCCAAACGGCAGAGGGCTCACAGGCGGATGAGCTGACTGGCGGCCTTCCCCGGTTCGAGTGTGATTGAAGACTGGATACCGGAGTCAACGTTGCCGGATTCCGTATTGATGACATAGGAACCGTGGAAGCCGCGGAAACGGAAGCAACCGTCGGCGTCGGTAATCCCTTCCGTTTGGGTGCGCCATTCCCGGTGGATGAGATCCTGCAGAACGTGCCAGGCGGGCTTGGGGCGCATGTCGTCGAAAAGCAGTCCGGAATAAACCTTGTTTTCTCCCGGCGCGGCGCCGCCATCGGGGAGGTTCCACCAGGTGATGCCCTCGACCGTCGGATGGCTGAACCAGAGGCGGTAAAAATTGCGGGCGACGACCGCTTGGGCGTCGAGACCTTCGGCGGTATTGCCGGGGGCGGTGAGCGTGATTTCGCTGACGTGTAGCGGGAGTTTGAATCGCGCGTAGTGGTCGAGCGCCTTGAACAGGATTTCGGGCGTGCAGATTTGGCCGGAGAGCACTTTGCCGAGTTCGGCGTCGGAGAAAACGTGGAATTGAAGCCCGATGCCGCCGACGCGCCGCCCGGCGGAGAGGAGGCGCTCCAGCAGGAGGGTGAGGTCCCCCATCTTGTTCGTCCAGCCGTCCATCTTGCCTTGCGTCCAGGCGGGACTGATTTCGTTGACATCGAACCGGACATCGGGGGGAAAATGCTTTTCGGCCCAGGCGAAGGCTTTTCCCTCGTAATCGTCCGTCATGCGAATCCCGCGCGGCGTCCGGTCATAGAACGCCACCGGCTCGTTGAGCACATCCCAGCGCTTGATGCGGTCGCCGTAGCGGGCGGCGATTTCCGAGATGCGTTTTTCCCAGAACGGAGCGGCCTCGGCAGGATCCTCGGGCAGCCAGTCGGGGACGGACCATTTGCGCAAACACCAGACAAGCGTGTGGCCGTGCATGCGCAGGCCGCGCTCCTCGCAGAATTTCACGGCTTTGTCGGGTGGCGGCCGGCGGGCAATGGGCACGCTGTGCAGGCCAAAGCGCGGACGGCCTTGTTCGGGTTCGAGCGTACGCCAGTAGAAGGGAACCGTCGCGCCGTTGAAGAGTGCGCAGAAGGCCTCCTCGTATTTGCGGTTGAGTTCATCCAGCGGGTAATCCCCGAGCTTGAAAAGGTTGGCTCCGAAGTGAAAGGGCGAGTCGTGCTGGCGGACGCGGACCGTGACGCCGGGCATGGGTTTGCCCGTGAAGTCGGTTGTGCGGATGATGGCGTCGCTCTGGCGGTGGCGCCGGATGCCATCGTCGATGCGGGCCTGGAGCCCGGGGGCCGACCAGAGCTTTTCGTATTCGGTGGAAACAAGGGAATGGGGGTTCATGGCTGGATTTTATCCGTTCTTGTCAGTGCAGGTCATACGCGGTGTCACAGGCGGATGAGTTGTTCTGCGGTCTTCTCCGGTTCGAGGGTGATTGAAGACTGGATACCGGAGTCAACGTTGCCGGATTCCGTATTGATGACATAGGAGCCGTGGAAGCCGCGGAAGCGGAAGCAACCGTCGGAATCGGTCACGCCTTCCGTCTGCGTGCGCCATTCCCGGCGGACAAGATCCTGCAGGACGTGCCAGGCGGGCTTGGGGCGCATGTCGTCGAAAAGCAGTCCCGAATAAACCTTGTTCTCACCGGGAGCCGCGCCGCCATCGGGCAGATTCCACCAGGTGATGCCCTCGACGAACGGGTGGCTGAACCAGAGGCGGTAGAAATTGCGGACGACCTCGGCCTGGGCGGCGAGTCCTTCGGGAGAGTTGCCGGGGGCGGTGAGCGTGATCTCGCTGACGTGAATGGGCCGTCCGAAGCGGGCGTGGCGGTCGAGGACGGAGAGCAACGACTCCGGTGTGTAGGTCTCGCCAGCGAGAACCCTGGCGAGGTCGCTGTCGTTAAAGAGGTGAAATTGCAGGCCTATCCCTCCGACGCGACGGCCGGTGGCGAGGAGGCGTTCGATCAGGGCGACGTATTCATCGGTGTAGGCATTCCCTGCCCGCACGCCCCAGACCCCGGTCGTCTCGTTGATGTCGAGGCGGGCCTCGGCGGGCAGGTATTTTTCCGCCCATTCAAAAGAACGCGCCGCATAGTCCGGCTGCATGGGCAGGCCGACGGGTCGCCGTTCGTAGTGAGCGACGACTTCGTTGACGACATCCCAGCGCTTGATGCGGTTGCCGTAGCGGGCGGCGATTTCCGCGATGCGTTTTTCCCAGAACGGAGCGGCCTCGGCAGGATCCTCGGGCAGCCAGTCGGGGATGCCCCATTTGCGAAGGTTCCAGACGAGGGTGTGGCCGTGCATGCGCAGGCCGCGTTCTTCGCAGAATTTCACGGCTTTGTCGGGTGGCGGCCGGCGGGCAAGGGGCACGCTGTGCGTGCCAAAGCGCGGACGGCCTTGTTCGGGTTCGAGCGTGCGCCAGTAGAAAGGAACCGTCGCGCCGTTGAAGAGGGCGCAGAAGGCCTCCTCGTATTTGCGGTTGAGTTCATCCAGCGGGTAATCCCCGAGCTTGAAAAGGTTGGCCCCGAAGTGAAAGGGCGAGTCGTGCTGGCGGACGCGGACCTTGACGCCGGGCATGGGTTTGCCCGTGAAGTCGGTTGTGCGGATGACGGCGTCGCTCTGGCGGTGGCGCCGGATGCCATCGCCGATGCGGGCCTGGAGCCCGGGGGCCGACCAGAGCTTTTTGTATTCGGTGGAAACAAGGGAGCGGGTGTTCATGGCTGATTGGGAAAACAACGAGGAACGCATCTTGCCGGCGTTCCGCGCTTGTGCGATGGGGAGGGTAATACAACGGTTGCATTCGTGCCTCCTCCTCTTCGTCAGATCGCCGCCCGGCTGGGGCTTTCCGCTTCGACGGTTTCCCGTGCCTTGCATCAGGATCCACGGGTGTGTCGTGCAACGACAGAACGGGTACAAGCGGCGTTGAAGCAGGCGGGGTATCAGCTCGATCCGGTGGTTTCGGCGGGCATGTCAAAAATCCGCCAGCGGAGTTTTTATCGGGAGACGCTCGCCTGGTGCGGAGATTGTCCGCGAGAGACGATGCCTTGGCTGTCATCCTTTTTCCGGTCGGTAGAGAATTACGGAGCGCGGCTGGGTTATGCCGTGGAGTATTTTCATTTCAAGCAGGGGACATCGCGGGAGTTGGCGAGGCTGGCTTCCATCTGGCGGGCGCGTGGTATTCGCGGAGTATTACTGGGACCCTTTCGTTCGGGACGAACCGGGCTGGCTTTCCCGTGGGAGGGGTTTGCGTGGGTGTCGATCGGCCATGCGGTGGATACGCCGACACTGCATTCGGTCGGGCGGGATTATGCGACCGACATCAAGACTGCTCTGGATTGGCTGAAGTCGCAGGGCTGCCGGGGTCCCTGTTTCATTCAGGATCCGGAGGTCGCCCATCTTTTCAGACGGCCCATGCTGGAGGCGGCATTGCTGCATTATCACGGAGCAAGCCCACGGCCGCGGGAGCCGTTTTACGAAATCGATCCCAAGCGGCCGGAGGCATTCGGGCGGTGGTTTCGGGCGAACCGGCCCGACGGGGTGATTTTATCCCGGAAGTTGAGCGAGCCTTTGCGCCGGATGACGGCAGCAGTGGATGGGTTGCCGCAGGTCCTGCTTTCATCGACGGAGACTCGCGGCGTCGCGCATTTTACCGCCCGCTATGAGGTGATCGGCCAGGCTGCGGTCAACCTGACGCATCGTTTGCTGATCAACCGGGAGTTTGGCCTGCCGGCCTACAAACAGACGGTGGCGCTGAACTCGGTGCTGTTCACTGGCGAGGAGGATGCTGTCGCTGCTTCGGAATCACTTTCCGGGGCGCCGTGAAATTCCTGTCACTGCGGGATTCCGGTTGCCTCCTGCGTTGAGTACGAATTGTAGGCTTTTCGGCATGAGCACTCCCCGCCGGATTACCCAGAAGGATATTGCCCGGGCGGCCGGGCTGACCATTGCGGCGGTTTCCCTCGCCCTGCGCAACGATCCCAGCATCCCGTCCCGCACCTGCGTCCGTGTCCAAAAGTTGGCCGCCAGACTCGGCTACGCGCCCGATCCGATGCTGGGCGCTCTTTCCCGCTATCGCTTGCGCACCAACCCTGTGGGGTTTCATGGCAATCTGGCTTGGCTGGCATCGACCACCGCCGACTTCGATTGGCGGGAAATCCCGCATTTTGTGGAATACGTAGAGGGAGCCCGCCAGCAGGCAGCCCGGCATGGCTACCATCTGATTATCCTCGATCTGACGGAGACCGAGGGGTCGTGGAAGCGGGTTAGCAATGTCGCTCTGGCCCGTGGCATCCAGGGCTTGCTGCTCTGCCCGCAGCCCAATCCCGATACCAGCATTTCGGAACTGCTCTGGGAGAATTTTTCTGCCGTGACTTTTGGATACAGTCTCAAGAAGCCGGACCTGCACTCGGTCGCCCCCGCCCATTATCAGGCGACTCTGGATACGATGGAAAAACTCCATGCCCTGGGATACCGGCGGATCGGATTCGCAACCATTCGCAGTCACGATCAACGCACCAATCATAACTTTCTCGCGGGTTACCTCGCGGCCCGGACCCTCCTCGGACATCCCGACATTCCGCCTTATTTGGGTGAATGCTGGTGGACCGAGGAAGCTCTGCGCGACTGGATACTGGACAATCGGCTGGAGGCGGTTCTCACCTGCGACGTGCAGTTCAATCGCTGTATTGAGCAATGGGCGCTCGCTGTGCCCCGCCGCCTCGGCGTTGCCTGCCCGATGCTCCCTTCAACCGATAGCGGCCTCAGCGGAGTGCTGGAGGACAACCGGCGCATCGGCGCGGCCGCCGTGGATCTTCTGGTCGCGATGATCCAGCGCAATGAGCGCGGTGTGCCCGAACACCCGCAGCGCCTCCTCATTCGTGGTTCGTGGCATCCGGGCTCCACCCTGCGCAGGAGTGTGCCTCGTTCCCGGGTCACTTAATTTATCAAGTAACGCGGCGGTTGTTGCCCGCGGGTGGCTGGTCGCAAGATGCCGCCATGCCCGCAATCCCCCTTGTCGAAGAGTATTGCTCCCCGCGGTCTTCAGCCCACGCCGAAACCTCGCGTATTCTCTTCGCCCTGGATCACAGCGAATGGGCATGCTTTTTCCCCAATGGAACCGCGGACCTCGCGGCCCACGGACGGGCGGATTATTGCGATGTCGAGATGCTGGCGGGACCCGATGCCTGGCGGGAGCGGGTGCTGCGTATCCGTCCGCGTGTGATTGTCAGTGCATGGCGCACGCCTGCCATCGTCGGGGAGCTCGCCTGTTCCGGGGGAGGGCCGGTGGAGTATGTGTGTCATGTCGCCGGTTCGGTGCGCCATCTGGTGACACGTGCACAGATAGAAGGGGGGCTGCTCGTCAGCAACTGGGGTTCGCTCGTCGCCCCGATTGTGGCGGAACATGCGTTGCTCCTCGTTCTCGCCGGTTTGCGCAATCTGCCTTCGTGGCGTGACGTCCTGGGCTGGCCTGATGACCGCCGCCGGGAACGACTGGCCACCCGCTGCCTGCATGGCAAGCGAGTCGCCATCCATGGTTTCGGAGCCATCGCACGAAAGCTCATCGGCTTGCTGCGTCCGTTCGGCGTATCCATTTACGCTTACTCAGCCGGTGTTCCGGTCTCCTTCATGGAGGAACACGGAGCGCATCCGGTTTCCTCGCTGGAGGAGCTTTGCGCCGGAGCCGATGTATTTGTGACTTGCGAGGCGCTCACTCCCGCGACCCAAGGTGTGATTGGCCCGGATGTCCTGGCCTTGCTGCCGGATGGCGCGGTGTTCGTCAACGTGGGCCGTGGGCGCCTGGTTGACGAGCCAGCTCTCTTGCGAATCGCCCGTGAAAAACGCCTGCGCGTCGCCAGCGACGTATTTGTCAGCGAGCCCGTTTCCCCGGGCTCACCCTTTGTCAGCCTGCCCGAGGCGCTGGTCTCCCCTCATATCGGCGGACCGACCGATGATATGTATCCATTGTGCGGTGACTACGCTCTCGCCAACGTGAACCGCTATCTTGCGGGGCAACCGGTTGAGTCGATGGTGGCCCTCACCGCCTACGACCGCTCCACCTGATCATTCTCTCCCTCCCCACACATACCACCATATCAATTAAGGTAATTATTTCCCCAATACACTCCAACCTGCAACCACCACCCAATATGAAAAAGCACAAACTCCTCCTGCCTCTGCTCCTTGCCGCTTCAACGCTCAACCTCGCGGCCACCACCTACCAATGGGATAATGCCGCCACCTCCTCCAGTTGGGACACCGCCGCCAATTGGTCACCGAACGGCACGCCCGGCGAAGGCGACACCATCGGGACGCCGCTTAAAACGGGTGCCGCACTCGTCAATGGTGAAAAGTCCGTTTACAGCATGGACATCGGCTCCGCATGGACGCTTCGGGGCACTGGCGGGCAGTCGCAACTGACAATCGGCGCTGGCGGTTTGATCAAATCGGGTTCGGGCACGCTGGTTATCCGGAATGACAATGCTCTCGCGACCACCGTCTTCAACGTCACCACCAGTTCCGTCACACTCAACGGCGGTTCCATCGCCTTTGGTTCCAGTCCCAATCCACTCACCTCCCTGTACGTCTCTGGCGTAACGAGCGTGACTTCAAGCAGTGCTACGCTTCCTTTATACGTCCTCAATGCCACGCTGGCGGGCGGCTTGGATAACGCAGGCACCGTTGGGCTGCATGCGGGACCCGATGGCACCGCCACCGCGCTCACCGTTGGCGGCATCACGGGATCAGGAACCGGAGTCATTCGAGTGGCCTCCGCTAGTGCAAACAAGTCGAGCACGCTCAAAATTGCTCTCGGAAGCGGCACCAAAAACTACAACGGAAAAATCGAAAACGGCGGCGCGACGAACTCACTCACCATAGAGAAAACAGGCACAGGCACCCAAATCCTCTCCAACGCCAACACCTACAGCGGCGGCACAACCGTCGAGGAGGGGGCGCTCCTCGTTGCCAACGCCAGCGGCAGCGGAGTCGGCACCGGCGAAGTTGCGGTGAAAAACAGCGGCACGTTTGGCGGCACCGGAATCGTCGCCCTTGCGGCGGGCAACGCGATCATCGTCGATTCCGGCGGAACCCTGATTGGCGGGGACGGAGAGACGCTTAACAGCGTCCTCACCATCGCCAACGACGTTACCTTCCAGAGCGGCTCCACGATCCGGCTGGCCTTGGGCGCTGGCGGCGCTCACTCCTCTATCGCTCGCACCGGCGGCATCTGGAGCTTTGCCAGCGACCAGTCCATCTTCTTCGACAACATCAGCGAAGGGGCCCAAGCCGGAGTTGTTTATTCCGGCATCATCACCGGCCTTGCCTCCGATCCCGGAGTCGACGGATGGACGATTGCCAACGCTGGCTGGACGGGCATGTTTTCCTATGACAACGGTTCGGTCAGCGTCGTGTTGAACTCCGTCATTCCCGAACCTGCCTCCGTCGCCTCCGTTCTCGCTATCGTGGCTGCGCTTGCCGCTTGTTGCGTTTGCCGCCGTCGTTCCACCCGTTAAGCAATTCAAATCCTCCCCCCGCCCCTCGCGTTATGAACCGCCCCACCTTACGCTCCGTTCGCGCTTTCACGTTGATCGAACTGCTGACCGTTGTTGCCATCATTGGCGTCCTCAGTGCCATCCTTCTGGTGACGCTGGGCAAGGCGCGCTCCATGGCGGAGCGCACCTCCACGATCGCCAGTCTTCGCTCCGTCGGGCTTGCCATCGCCGCCTATGTCAACGACGACCGCCAAGGTCGCCTTCCCGGAAATCTCAATATCGGCCAGATGCCGGGTTACTCCACTAATAACAGACGATATCTCGGCTATTTTCTCTGGCCTTATTTGAGTGATCCCGAGCCGACCGCCACGACCTACGTGTCTCCTGCTCTTAAGAATCGGGCCTACGAGCGCCAACGCGTGTCGGAAGGCATGGGCATCGACACATTTGTTTACATGGTTTGCACACAAATCGGTTCTTCGGCCAAAGGGAATCTGCTCGCAAATCCCTTTGGCAACGGCAGCGAAGAAAACAAACCACCTTACCCGATTTCGTTCGTGAAGCTTGCCGAATACAGTCCGAGCAAAGAATGGGCCATCCGGGACGTCGACAGAAAGATTCGGAGTGGCTCTAACTACCTGCCCGAACCACCGCTCGGCAACGTCCGCATGCATCTCTACTTCGACTGGCACGTCGCCCCCGTGAAGGTGGAGTAATTCCGTCACGTCCCCCCCTCCGCCTCGATTTTTCGATTCATCATGTCCTCCATCTCATTGTATCCATTGATCATGACAGCAGGAGCTTTTCTGGCCGCGCTTCCCGTTTCCGGGGCTCCTTCCGCCAAGGAAAATCTCGCCGCTCTCCACATCGGCGATTTCGCCCTGGCACCCTCAAAAGTCGGCGTTCATCCGCGCCTCTTCACGGACGCGGCCGAAATCGAAGCCGCCCGAAAACAGCATCGCGACGACCCGAAATTCTTTGCCCGCTTCCTGCCCAAACCGCCTTTCGGTCGCGTGCTCCTGGATACCGCCTCCCTGCCGCGCCAACAACAGATTATTTTTGACCTCTGCCACGTTGCCGCTGCCTGGCGCGTCACCGGTGACGAGGCCCTCCGCAAACACCTGCTGCAAGACTGGCAACCCGCGCTCGAAGGCTACCAGATCATCGTCACCAAAAACCTCGGCGGCGGCCAGGGACTCACCGCCGGACACATCCTCTTCGGACTCTCCTTCGCCTACGACACCCTGCACGGCGCCTTCGATCCCGGCTTCGAGGCGCTCCTTCGCAAAACCCTTATCGCCCAGGCCGCGCAACTTCACGCGGACCTCGTCTGGCGCAAGAGCTTCGCCTACGAACAAAACCATCTCATCATCCCCGTTTGCGGCCTCGCCATCGCCTCGCTTGCCATCGTGGATGAACATCCGGCCGCGCGCGAATGGGGAATTTTTTCAACGAATCTCACCCATCGCTGCCTCGCCGCCATCGCTCACGACGGCTGGTTTTTCGAGGGGCCTTCCTACTGGAGCTACACCATGCAGTTCCCCGCCGCCTATGCCCTTGCCCTGAAGGGTTCCACCGGACGCGATCTTTTTGCCGAGCCGCCCTTTCGCGACGCGGGGTTGTTCCTGGCCCACATGTTTCTTCCCCATCCACGCTTCGTTTTTGATTTCGGCGACTGGGGGCCCCGCGTCAACGGCGACGGCGTCACTGCCCAGAAAGGCTACGAACTCCCGTGGCACACCCTCACCAGCGGCGTGAAACATTTCCCCGCCATGGCGATCTTGCAGAGCACACAAGACCCGTTGCTTGCCGCCTTTATCGCCCGCCAGAAAAAGGCGCGCGCCGACATCAACATCCCCATTGACTCCGCCTTCAGCCTGCTCTGGCAGGAAAAACCCTTCCCGGACGACGCCGAGCAGGGTTATGCCACGCGCCCGCCGTATCATTATTTTCCCGACATGGATATCATCCACTGGCGCAACGACTGGTTCGATCCCGATGCCACTGCCATCGCGTTCAAATCCGGTCCTCCTGCCGGTCATCGGGTGGGAGAACTGCTTCCCGGCCACCCCGAGTGGAAACCATCCCTCGGCCACGCGCATCCCGATGCCGGCTCCTTCATCCTTTTTGCCAAGGGAGTCTTTCTCGCCAACGACACCGGCTACACCGGGAAGAAAGAAACCGCCGATCACAACTCCCTCCTCATCGACGGCGTCGGCCAGGCGCGCGGCGGCACGGCGTGGGGCACCTTCCCGATCGAGCGGTATCCGAAATACAACAAGATCCACCTTCGCGACACCTGGCTCACTCCGCGTGTGGCCGCCGCCACGGCGGTCTTCGCCGATGCCTACGATGTGCCGGATTTCGCGATGGAGCGTGTCAACCGCCATCTCATGCTTATCCAAGGTCGCTTTCTGGTGATTCTCGACGACCTGCGTTCCGCCAAGCCGCATACGTATCAATTCCGGCTGCACGGAGACCGCGAGCCGGTCGCCCTGGATGAACACCGGGTGCTCTTCCGGAATGGTCCCGCGCAACTCGTCCTCCACTCGCTGGGGACCGTCGCCAGGCGGTCCATCGCCCCCACCATTGTCGAGACGGAACTCTACCCGCAAAAACCATCGCGTCCGCAGCGGCGCGGTTTTCACGTCGCCCTTGATTCCCCCAAAGTGGAAAACCATTTCTTCGTCACCGCTGCGTGCATACAGGCAGGCGACGAGTCGCCCGATGCTTTCACCGCCGTGTTGGAAGCTCCCGGTCGTCTCCGGCTTTCCGACGGGAAACAAACTTGCATGGTCTGGCTCGGAGACTCGGCCGGACTCGAAGGAAGCTTCGCTTATGCGCTGCTGGATTCCGATGGCGCGCCCTCCACGGTCGGCCTGAACGGCAAAACCCTGTCCACCGACTTCCTGTCCCTCCAACTGGAGACTCCAGGTGCGGCCGAGTTCATCCGAAGCCCGTCCGGTTCATGGCAGCCGGCTTCGAAGGAGCAAACCGCTGGCGTCGTCAGGAACCAAAAATAACGAACCGGGAAGGAGCCTGCAGCATAAGGAGCGGCAGAGCCCAACCGAAGAGAGAGACCGCTAAAGGTCGCTAACGGACGCTAAACCGGATTTTTTCCGATTGTCCGGTCTTTAGCGTCCGTTAGCGACCTTTAGCGGTTTATTCAAAATGATCCTGTTCCATAGGGAAGTAATTAACTGGATTGAAGGTGATTGGGGCATGAGGGGAGTTTTGTGGAGTCGTTCTGGCCGCGGTGTTCTCTGTGCCGGAGCCCTGTGTTCCCGGTGACCTTTCCGGCGGTCTCTGGAATTTTCTGCCTGAAAGCAAAACCTCTCTCCGTTGGTTTCCGCGAATTTCAGCATTCCCGTGTGCAATTTCAGGGAAAATCATGTGGCGCATCGGCGGTTCCCTGTTTTCATCCAAGTCCTCAAAAACCAGATGAACCACGGATCGCACGGATTAACACAGATAAGAATCTGTCCCGCAGACCCTTCCATCTGCACAATCTTTCATCCGTGGTCAAAGGCATCTCCGAATGCCACCAGATTATCCAACCATGAGTACCGGCAGCCTGATCCATTCTGAAATCAGCAAAGCCATTATAGGATCGGCGATGACGGTACTGAATACGCTTAAACCTGGGCTGAGTGAAAAAGCCTATGAAAACGCGCTCGTTATCGAATTACGTAAACGCGGCCACCAGGTGAATCAGCAAAAACGCCACGATGTTTTTTATGATGGGATTCTCATCGATACGCTCATTCCCGACATGATCGTCGATGAACTTGTCATTGCAGATCCCAAGGTGAAAGATGATTTCACCCCGACAGATCAAGCGCAGGTGATCGGCTATCTCGCCATCAGTGGCCTCAAGCTGGCGTTGCTCCTCAATTTCAAACACGCAGACCTGCAATGGAAACGTGTTGTTCGCTAACCGATCATGTTTGTTCTTTATCCGTGAAAATCCGTGACATCCGTGGTTAAAGAAGCACGCCTTTAACCTTCCGCCTTCCCACACCTTCCGTCCTTCCAACGACCCATCCATGTTCAGCCTGTTCCTTTCCGAAGAAAAAAAGATGCGCAAGCACGCCGCCAACTGGCTCGAGCTGGCGGACAAGATCTACCACTACCGGCGCGATATCCTCGAAACCCCCGTCCTCGCCGACCTCCAGGCCAAGGCCGCCGCCTTGCGCGACGCCCTGAAAAAACGCGTCGACGCCGCCAGGCTCAAGGTCGCGATCGAGGCCCTCGAACCCGTGCTCAAGCGCGCCGGCGGCACCCATTACCCCAAGTCCGGCCTCGTCGAGAACGTCGAGTTCTTCCTCGTCGCCGCGATCGTCATCCTCGGCATCCGCACCTACATCGTGCAGCCTTTCAAGATCCCGACCAATTCCATGTGGCCGAGCTACTACGGGATGACCGGCCAGGTGTACGCCTCGCCCGCCGACGAGCCCGGCCCGGTCGGCAAGTTTGCCAACCTCGTCCTCACCGGCTCGCGCCCGCGCCGGATCGACGCTCCGGCCTCGGGCGAAGTCCTCGTCCCGCTCGCCATGAACGGCCAGCCCGAGTCGCGCGCGGTCAGTGGCCGCAACTGGCTCGTCTTCCCGGCGCAAAATCGCGAATACGCCCTCCTCGTCGGCGGCGAACGCCTGACGCCCGCCACCGTCACCGTGCCTGGCGATTTCGATTTCAGCCAGGTGATCCGCGACGCCTTTTTCCCGGATGACCACCGCCTCCTGCGCGAAATTCTCAACGACCCGGCGCAGGCCGGCAAAGTCGTGAAACTCTCCAACGGCCAGCTCGCTCTCCGCACCGGCAAGACCGTCCGGGCCGGCCAGCGTCTGCTCTCGTTCGACATCCTCACCGGCGACCAGCTTTTCGTGGATCGCGTCAGTTACCACTTCGTCCGCCCGGGGGTGGGCGACGGTTTTGTTTTCCGGACCGATCACCTCGCCGAGCTCCATTCCTACCAGGCGCCCGGCACGCCGACCGACCAGTACTACATCAAGCGGCTCGTCGGCCTTCCTGGCGACAAGCTGGAGATCCGCGACCACACGCTTTACCGCAACGGCGCTCCGATCACCGGTTCACCGGCCTTCGACAAAAATGCCCGCCAGGCCGAGGACTATCCCGGTTATCGCAACGAAAAATACTTCGGCGTCGGCCAGACGTTCACCGTCGAACCCGACCGCTACATGGCCATGGGTGACAACTCCGCCAACAGCCTCGATGGCCGTTACTGGGGCACGGTTCCGGCCAAGGATATCGTCGGCCGTCCGCTGATGATCTATTACCCCTTCACGAAACGCTGGGGCCCCGCGCCGTAAGCGGCTGATCAAGAATCAAGGGAACTTCTGAAAATTGAACAGAAGGCAACGAAGAGAACGAAGAACAACCAGGGACGCTTACCGTTCACTCCTGTTTAACTCTCTTATAGTAAATAACTTCTCGTCTGAAGTCTTCTTTGTTTTTATCTTCGTTACCTTTGTTTCCTTCTGTTCAAAAATGAATTTCCGGATGCTCCCTTACTTCTTCACCCCTCGCCAGGGTGCTTGGGCTTGCACCGCGCCGCCGGCTCCCTGAAAAACGACCCTGTGTCGAACAACGGTTATCAGGTTATCGCCCGCAAATGGCGCCCCCAGACATTTGACGACGTCGTCGGACAAGACCATGTCGTGCGCACGCTGAAGAACGCCATCGCGCGCAACCGCATCGCGCACGCCTACCTCTTCGTCGGCCCGCGCGGCACGGGCAAGACCTCCACCGCCCGCATCTTCGCCAAGGCCCTCAATTGCACCGGTG
Source organism: Opitutaceae bacterium TAV5 (assembly GCA_000242935.3). NCBI lineage: Bacteria > Pseudomonadati > Verrucomicrobiota > Opitutia > Opitutales > Opitutaceae > Opitutaceae bacterium TAV5. Next base: position 1,163,323 of record CP007053.1, on the reverse strand, counting down.
GTCCCAAAGCCGACTTCGACCCGGCCGATCCCGCCGTCAAGTCCATCACCGACGGCACCTCCATGGATGTCATCGAAATCGACGGCGCTTCCAACAACTCCGTCGACCAGATCCGCGACCTCCGCGACGACGTCCGCTACGCGCCCACCCAGGGCAAGTTCAAGATCTACATCATCGACGAGGTGCACATGCTCTCGACGGCCGCGTTCAACGCGCTGCTCAAGACACTCGAAGAGCCGCCCGAGCACGTGAAATTCGTGTTCGCCACCACCGACGTCCAGAAGGTCCTCCCGACGATCCTCTCGCGCTGCCAGCGTTTCGACCTGAAGCCGATCCCCGACGAACTCATCATCAAGCGCCTCGCGCAGATCGGCGCCGAAGAAAAAATCAGCGCCACGCCCGAAGCCCTTGCCTGCATCGCCCGCATGGCCGACGGCGGCATGCGCGACGCGCAGTCGATCTTCGACCAGATGATTTCCTTCTGCGGCGCGGAAATCGGCGAGGCCGACGTCCTCGATGTGTACGGCCTCGTTTCCGCCGAGCAGATCGCCGCGCTCGCCGGCGCCATCGCCGCCGGCAACCACCAGGAGCTCGTCCGCATTGTCGAGGATTGCGACGCCAACGGCCGCGACCTCGTCCGCCTCCTGCATGATCTTCAGGGCGAAATCCGCCAGGCGCTGCTCGATGCCATCGCCAACAACGGCCGCACCACGCGGCTCGGCAACGTTCCCATGACGACCGAGCAGGTCACGCGCCTGCTCGATGCCCTGCGCGAAGGCGAGGGCAGCGTGAAACTCGGCCTCTCCGACAAGATCAATTTCGAGGTCACGCTCCTCAAGGCCGTCGAATCCAGCCGCAGCCGCGCCATCGATTCGCTGATCCGGGAACTCGCCGCGCTCGCCGAAGCCGCGCCGGACCCCGCAGGCGCCGCCGCCGGCGACGAAAAAAAAAAGCCCTGATCACGCAGCTTGAGGGGCGGCTCCTCGCGGCCCTCGCCGATGGCGCCGCCACGGCCGAAGCCGCCAGCCAGGCCTTCGCGCTCGTCGCCGCCGCCAACGCCCGCCACGACTCCGCCGCCGCCGCCGGCGAAAAACGCGCCCTCCGCTTTGTCGACAAAGCCCCCGCCGGTGCGGCCGGAGTTGCCTCGTCCGCGAGCGGCAACGGCGTCAACAGCGACAGCGATGCCGAAGGCTATGACGAGGATGCCGCGTTCGCCGCGTCGGCGTTCGCCGGTTCCGGTCATGACTCCGGTTCTGTCACCGATGACATCGGCGGCGCGATGCCCATGCCTGCCTCCGACGACGACGGCGCTCCGCTGCCCGATGCCGCGGCCGAGGCGGCGATGCTCTCCGAACTGCGTTCGCGCGGCGAAACCGCCACCGGCGTCTCTGCCCGCGACCTTGCCCGCCGCGAGGAGGCCGCGGACCCGCGCACCCTGCCGCCGCTCGATGACCTCGTCGCCCGCGTCCCTGCGCCCGTGCGCGAGAAACTGGACGAACTTTTCCGGGCCCGTTTCGTGACCGTCAAAAAAATGCCGCCCGGCGTGTTCAAGGCTCCGCCGCTGAACTGATCCGGCGACAGGCCGTCCCGGCGAGGGGAACCGGCCTGGCATGATTCCGGTGTGGCACGAGCATCCTGCCCGTGTTGCGGAAGGCGGCGTGGAACGCCGTCCACGGCCAGGATGGCCGTGCCCCTTTTATCGCCACACGCGGATCAGAGCGTGTACGGCAGCGGGTACTTCGCGGTGAGCCTGGCGATGCGGGCTTTCGCGTCGTCGATGGCGGCGGCCTGGCCGTCGGTGTCGATGGCTTTCAGGACCGTGTCGATGGCCGCGGCGATTTCATCCATGTCGGCTTCGCCGAGTCCGCGCGTGGTCACGGCCGCGCCGCCGATGCGGATGCCGGACGCCTGGAAGGGCGAGCGCGTCTCGAAAGGCACGGTGTTTTTGTTGAGCGTGATGTGCGCGAGATCGAGCGTCTCCTGCGCCTTTTTGGCGGTGAGTTCGGGCAGGTTGTGCCGGAGGTCGAGGAGGAACAGGTGATTGTCGGTGCCGCCGGAAACGATCTTGTAGCCGCGTTTCGCGAAGGCGGCGGCGAGCGCCTGCGTGTTTTTCACGAGTTGCTGCGTGTAGGTCTTGAACTCGGGTTTCAGCGCCTCGGCGAAGCACACCGCCTTGGCGGCGATGACGTGCATGAGAGGGCCGCCCTGGCCGCCGGGGAACACGGCGGAGTCGATGGCCTTGGCGTGCGCGGCCTTGCAGAGGATGAGGCCGCCCCGCGGTCCGCGCAGGGTCTTGTGCGTGGTGGTCGTCACGAAGTCGGCATGGGCGACGGGCGACGGATGGACGCCGGTGGCGACGAGACCGGCGATGTGCGCGATGTCGGCAAACAGGTACGCGCCGACGGAGCGGGCGATCTCGCCCATGCGGGCGAAGTCGATGATGCGCGAGTAGGCGCTGGCGCCGACGGTGATCATCTTCGGCTGCTCGCGGGCGGCGATGGCGGCGAGCTCGTCGTAGTCGATGAGGCCGGTGTCCTCGCGGACGCCGTACTGGACGAAATTGTAGAGCTTGCCGGAGAAGTTGGCCGGGTTGCCGTGCGTGAGGTGTCCGCCGTGGCTGAGGTTCATGCCGAGGATCTTGTCGCCGGGCTGGAGGACGGCGGTGTAGACGGCGAAGTTGGCCTGCGAACCGGAGTGCGGCTGCACGTTGGCGTGCTCGGCACCGAAGAGTTTTTTGGCGCGGTCGATGGCGAGCTGCTCGACCTTGTCCACGAACTCGCAGCCGCCGTACCAGCGTTTTCCGGGATAACCCTCGGCGTACTTGTTGGTGAGCACGCTGCCCTGGGCCTCCATGACGGCCGGGCAGGTGAAATTTTCCGAGGCGATGAGCTCGATGTGGCTTTGCTGGCGGGCAAACTCGGCCGAGATGGCCGAATGGATTTCCGGATCGAGTGTCTTGAGCGGCGAGGCGTTGAGCATGGTGATGGAAAAACGAAAGGCCCACGCTCGCGAAAGGGCAGGGGAGGGGCAACGGGAATTTTCGGTCCTGCACCCGGGTATTACCTTTGGGGAGGTTCTGAAAATTCGTTTTTGAACGGAAGGAAACGAAGGCAACGAAGATGAAACAAAGAGGATTTTTAAATTAAAAGTTATTTATTGTAAGCAGGTTGTATAAAAATGAATGATGAATGTCCTTGGTTGTTCTTCGTTCCCTTTGTTGCCTTCTGTTCAATTTCTGGAGATTCCTTTTTGTGATTGTTCTCCGGTTCCGGAACGGGAGGAAGGGCCACAAGAAACACACAATTTCCTTCTGCCCGGCGCGAATCTCCCGTGCGCTCATAAGCGCGATGGAGGGTTTCATGCGCGGCGTGTTCCTTGGTGTTTTTTGTGGCTATTGAAGGGCTTGGAATTTTCGCGTTACGTCGTGCCGCCGAGCGTGAGCACCGGGGGGAAAACGACGCTGCGCGGCTCCGGTTCGCCGAGCAGGGAGACCGCCGCCCGGCCCATGGCGCGAAAATCGAAGCCGAGGCAGCTCAGGCCGGCGGCCTTGCCGACATCGGTGCCCATGACGGAAAGCACGCCGACTGCCTCCGGGCAGGCGCGCCCCGCCGCGACCGCGAGCGCGTGCAGGCTCGCCGCCACATGGTCCTCGGGGACAATCAGCGCTGTGCGTTTTTTCTTCGGCAGCGCGGCGACGAGCGCGGCCTGTTCCTCCGGCGTGCGGGCGTGGACCCGGGGGGCGAGCCGTTCCTCGCAACCGAGCGCGCGCGCCTCCTTTTCCAGCGCGCCGAAAAACTCGTCCACCGCCGGGTCGCCGTCGAAGGGCGACACCGGCACGATCCGGTCGAAACCGCGCCCCGACAGGTGCGCGAGCGCCTGCGTGGCCGCCGCTCCGAAATCGGCGCGCACGTTGGAGAGCGCCACGCCCGCCGGCGCCTGGCGGAAGAGAAGCACGCCGGGCGCGAGCCGGGCGGCGGCGCGTTTCAGGACGGCGTCCGCCCAGAGGTGATCGAGCACGAAGCCGCCCGCATCGGCGCCGTGCCGTTCCAGAAAACCGTCGAGCAGCAACCGCTGCGCCGCCGCTCCCGCGAAGACCGGCGGTTTTGCCGGATCGGGATGGTTGACGAGCACGTCGTCGTGCCAGAGCAGCATCGCCCGCCGCGCCTCGCCCGAACCCGCGCTGATGCCTTCGAGCAATTCGCGGTAGAGCGCGCTGCACAGCTCCAGCCGCCGGATCAGGCACGCCACCGGGCGCGGACGGTCGAGCAGCAGCTGCGCGGCGACCTTGTAGAAACGGCCGCTGCTGTGCTGCCAGACCTGCCCCTCCTGCGCCAGCCGCTGGAGCAGGCGAAAGGCGGTGGCCGCGGAGAGACCGAATTTTTTCGCCAGCTCGCGCGTGGTCGGCAACGGCTGGTCCACGGGCCATGTTTCGCTCTCCATGCAGGCGCGCACATGCGTTTCGAGACGCTGACGGGATTTCGATTTTTGAGCGGGAGCCGGCATCGGATTGGAAAAGCGGGAGGCGGACAGGCCGCCGAAGAACGTGAAACAGCCAACAGGTCTGTTGCGAATATGCAACATGATTTTTTGTTGCAAACAAGGTCTCCATATGTTTCCAATGCGTCCATGCAACTCACTCTCCTCGTTCTGGCCGCGGGCATGGGTTCCCGTTACGGCGGGCTCAAGCAGGTCGATCCCATGGGGCCGGCCGGCGAAACGGTGCTCGATTATTCGGTGTACGACGCGATTCGCGCGGGCTTCGACCGCGTGCTGTTCGTCATCCGGCGCGATTTCGAGGAGGCGTTTCGCGCATCGGTCGGCGCGCGTTTTGCCGGAAGCATCCGGGTGGACTACGTGTTTCAGTCGCTCGACGCGTTGCCCGCCGGCCACACGGTTCCCGCCGGCAGGACCAAACCCTGGGGCACCGGTCACGCGGTGTGGTGCGCGCGCGAGGCGCTGGGGGACGACGCATTTGCGGTGGTCAACGCCGACGATTTTTACGGCGCCGACTCGTTCGCCCGTCTCGCCGCCTTCCTGCGGGCCGCCGGGGCGGCGACGGCGACACCGCCCGAATACGCGATGGTGGGTTTTTCCCTGGCCAACACGCTGTCCGAGCACGGCGCCGTCTCGCGCGGTGTTTGCGAGGTGGATACACACGGGCTGCTTGCCGGGATCGAGGAGCACACCGGCATTCTGGCGGCCGAGGTCGGCCCGGGGGCGGATGCGAAGTACAGGCCCGCGACCATCGTGTCGATGAACTGCTGGGGTTTCACGCCGGCCTTCCTGCCGCAACTCGACGCGTGCTGGCGAACGTTTCTCCAAAAACACGGTGGCGACGAAAAAACCGAGTTTTATCTGCCTTTCGCCGTCAACGACCTGCTCCGCGCCGGCTCCGCCCGCGTGCGGGTGCTGCCGACCGGGAGCCAGTGGTTCGGCGTCACTTACCGCGAGGACAAACCCCGCGTGCAGGCCTCCATCGCCGCGCTCGTCGCCGCGGACGATTACCCGTCGCCGCTGTGGCACTGAGGAAATCACCATGTCCGCTACCACCCTCCCGCCGCTTTCCGGATTCGCGACCCTCGGTCACCGCTTCGCACTTTATGGAGAAGTGGTGGCCGCCGTCCCGTACGGATCGGGTCACATCAACGACACGTTTGCCGTGACCGTTTCGCAGGCCGGCGCGCCGGTCCGCTACATCTGGCAGCGGATCAACCACCGCATCTTCACCGACGTCCCGGCGCTGATGGACAACATCACGCGCGTCACCACCCACCAGCAGGCGCGCCTGGCCGCCGGCGGCGCGGCCGACGCCTCGCGTCGCGCGCTCACGGTCGTCCCCGGACGCGACGGCCGGCCGTATGTGCGCGACGACTACGGAGCCTGGTGGCGCGCCTACCTGTTCATCGAAAACGCGCTCACTTACGACAAGATCGAAACGCCCGCCCAGGCGCGCACCGCCGCCTGCGCGTTCGGGGAATTCCAGCGCCTGCTCGCCGATCTGCCTGGCGGGCGTCTGCGCGAGACGATCCCCGGGTTTCACGACACGCCCCGCCGCTACGCCGCGCTGGAAGCCGCCATCGCCGCCGACACCGCCGGGCGCGCCGCTTCGGTCGCGGAAGAAATCGCCTTTGCCCGCAGCCGCGAACCGCTCTCGCGCCGCCTCACCGACCTGCTCGCCGCCGGCCTCGTGCCGGAGCGCGTCACGCACAACGACACCAAGCTCAACAACGTCATGCTCGACAACGCCACCGGCGAGGGCGTCTGTGTGATCGATCTGGATACGGTCATGCCCGGCCTTTCGCTCTACGATTTCGGCGACATGGTGCGCACCGCGACCAACGCCGCCCTGGAAGACGAGACGGATCTCGCGCTCGTGGTCGCCCGCCCGGAAATTTTTGTCGCGCTCGCCGAAGGTTTTCTCGCCGGAGCCGGCGCGGCGCTCAACGACACCGAACGCGCCCACCTCGTGACCGGCGGCCAGGTCATGACGTACGAGGTCGGCATCCGTTTCCTCACGGACTACCTGCAAGGCGACGTCTATTTCAAAACGAAACGCCCGCATCACAACCTCGACCGCGCCCGCAACCAGTTCGCTCTCCTGCGCAGCCTCGAGGCGCAGGCCGATGCGTTCCGGCAGATCATCGGGGAAACGTGGGGAAAGCTGAAGGAGCCCTCTGATAATTGAACAGAAGATAACGAAGGGAACAAAGATATTCCGGTTCTCGTAACCCATCCCGGATCCGTGGTTTTTTCCAAAACAGAAAATATTTCTTTCGCTTAACCTCCCTGCCAGCCTCCAGCGAATCTTCGTTCCCTTCGTTATCTTCTGTTCAATTTTTAAATTCCTTTATCACACGTTGATCCCGGCATTCCCGCGCCCCGCGGGCAATCAGGCTTCTGTTCAAAAACATTTTTTTAAAATCTCTTTAAAGCATTTTTTTAAAAATTGTAGCCGTACAGGATCCTGAAAACAGAACCACGGATATCACGGATGCACACGGATAAGGAGGAAGCGGCAAGGCATGGTTTGAATCCGTGATAATCCGCGAAATCCGTGGTTAAAAAACGACTACAGTTTTATTTGAACCGCTCTATGTCATCCATCTCTCCCCGCCTTCGCAAAGCCCTCGTCACCGGCGGCGCCGGTTTTATCGGCGGGCACCTCGTCCGCACGCTGCTCGAAGCCGGCACGGAAGTCGTGGTGCTCGACAATTTCCGCACCGGCAGTCCGGACAACCTCGCCGGTTTGCCCGCACCCGGTGTGCGGCTGGTGCGCGGCTGCATCACCGACCGGGCGACGGTACGCGACGCGGTGCAGGGCTGCGACGCCGTGTTTCACCTCGCCGCGCTCGTCAGCGTGCCCGAGTCGATGGAGCGTATCCACGAATGCGTGACGCTCAACGTCACCGGCCTGCTCACGGTCCTGGAGGAGGCGGCCGCCGCCGGCGCGCGCAAGCTCGTGCTTTCCAGCTCCGCCGCGATTTACGGCGACGATCCCGAAGTGCCCAAGCGCGAGGACATGCGCCCGGCCCCGAAAAGCCCCTACGCGATCACCAAGCTCGACGGCGAATATTACTGCGCGCTCTTCGCCGCCGCCGGCCGCATCGAGACGGCGAGCCTGCGGTATTTCAACGTCTTCGGTCCGCGCCAGAACCCGAACAGCGCCTACGCGGCGGCCGTGCCGATCTTCATCCGCCGCGCGCTCGCCGGCCAGCCGGTGGCGATCCACGGTGACGGCGGCCAGACGCGCGATTTCGTTTACGTGCGCGACGTGGTGGCGGCCAATCTCTTCGCTGCCCGGACGGCGGGGCTGACGGGCGTTTTTAATGTCGGTTACGGCGGCAGCCTGACGATTCTGGAACTGGCGCAGCGCATCATTGCGCAGACCGGCAGCGCCAGCCGCATCGTCCACGAAGCGCCCCGGCCCGGCGACGTCCGGCATTCGCGGGCCTCCGCCGAAAAGCTCCTCGCCGCCGGCTGGACGCCGGGCTACGATCTCGACCGTGGTCTGGCCGAGACGCTGGCGTGGTACCGGGAACAGCACTAGCGCGTCGAAGCAGGCCGGCGTATATCCTGCGTCATACCTGTGACCCGGGCTTGCGCCGGGCGGCGGCAAAGGCCAGGCCGGCCAGTCCCGCCAGCGCCGCGAAGGCGAACGGCTCGGGAACGGCGGAGCCTGCGGCGGTCTTGAGGAGGCCGTTCGCGACGTCGAGGATGCCGACAAGAACATCGCCGGTCGTGAGCTGGCCGAGATCCGTTGTCAGGATGCTTTGTATGCTGGCGGGCGTGGTCCACAATGCGCTGCTCGTCACGCTCCATTCGGTGGCGCTGGCGATGTCGCCGGAATTGAAGATCCAGTAGCTGAGCTGCGTGCTTGTTTCGGAAAGAATAGCACTCGCAGAAAAATAGCCGTCAATGCCGTCATAACCGCCGTCTCCGATGGCCGAACTCGCCAGCAGGGTGAAATGATCCAGAAGGTAGGTCAGGTCGGTTCCGTGTTCGCCGAAGTCCGTATTTTCGGAAAAAATACCGAGATAAATGAGGGAGCCTTCCGGCATCGCGTTTCCGGAGGAGTCGACGATCATGACGGTTTCGGCAGAGTTTCCCCAGAAGACGTTGATTTGGGCCTGCGCGGAAAGAGCGTAAAGGAGACCGGCAAGTAACAGGCCTGTTTTCAGAAAAAAGAAGGCGGATGTTTTCATGTGTAGTTATTTTTGTGTTACTGAATGTCGGGCCGGTTCCAGAAGAAGCCGGAGAGATCGGGCTGGCGCGTGATGATGATCGCCGCGCCGGCAGGGATCAGGGCGCCGGAGGCGTCGATGGAAACGTTGTCTGCCCGGCGCCAGCCCTGAAGTCCGGCTGCGGTCGATCTTACATAATAGACCTGAAAAGAGGCTCCGTCCCACACGGCGACGGTGTCGGCCGTGACCGTCGCCCCCGCTTTCAGGCCGGTTTCCGGAGAGCCGGTGAACAGGCCGGATTCGGCCAGCGTGATGTCGCGGGCAGCCAGGGCCGATATGAGGTTGAATCCGGGTTCGATCCGCACGGAAAACGGTTCGTGACGAATTTCGCCGACATAGCGGAGATGCAGGGCCGTGGAGCCGCGACGAGTGAAAAACACGCCTTGGTCGGGGTAGATGACGACGCCCGATTCGTTTACAGAAACATTGGCCGCATTGCGCCAACCCTGGCCGGTGGAAGTTTCTCTGTAATAGAAAACATTATACGAGCTGCCTGACCAGAGGCTGACCAGGTCGGCATTCAGGATGGAGCCGCGGCTCAGGCCGGGAGGATTGTCGGCTCCGAAAAGATTGGCGAGTGTCCAGTGTTCACGAATCCGGTAAATGCTGCCGGCGAGGTCCGCATTTCCGAGGTCGCCGTCAAGGGTGAGGGTATGCTCCGCGCCCGATGTGGCGACGATGTCGGCGATCATTCCGCGGGCGGGACCGGTGACCAGCTCGAGATAATGGGTGGAGTAACGGGATCCGGGGGCGGAGTTGTAGCTGTTATCGGACCAGCCGGCGGTGTCGTCGGTCAGAAGGGTGAGACCATCTCGCACCGTGATGGCGGAGATGCGGCCGCTGGCCGAGACCGGCTTGGCCAGCGAAATGGCGTTGTAAGCCCAGGACTCCGCCTGCCCGGGAAGCGGAGCGGGGACAGAAAACGACATCATGCCGGCCGGGGTGGTGGCCACGCTGGCGGTGGTCGTCCCGGATACGGCGACGACCACGCGGAGGAAGCGGCGGGGGAGGCTGCCGGCGGAGACGCTGTCGGTGACGACAACCCGGCCGCCGGATTCGGTCACGGAGGCGCCGGCTGCAAGCACCTGCCAGTCTGTATCCGAAGAGGTACGACGGGCGAGAGGCGTCCAGGGGCCGGCCGCGTCGGCGGAGGCCTCGACTGTCCAGGAAAGATCGGAGGCCGTGGTCTCGCGCAGGAAGCGCAGGCGCAGGCGGTCGTTTTCCAGCCAGACCTTGTAACCGGGAAGGGGAGTCGCCCGGACTGGGTCGCCGCCGAGCGCGTAACGGAGCAGCGGGGAGAGGTCGCCATCGGCGGGTTCCACGGACGGCAGGGAGGTGGTGTCCGGATACTTTTCGGCAAGCCATCCGGCCCAGGTCTGGCGGCCGGTGGCGAGGGCGGGGATGCCGGTTGCGGGGAGGGCGTGGTCGTAGAGCCGGATGTCGCGCAAGGTGCCGGCGAGGAAGCTGGTGGAGTTGCCCGACGCCGGCCTCCAGCCAAACCAGGCCAGTTCGTCCGGGGAAAGCCGGCCGGAGCGACCGGTGGCGGTGCGCATGAGTTGGCCGTCGATGTAGACGCGGGCCGAACCGTCCGCCGCAACGGCGAGGGCGTAGTGGCGCCAGACGCCGTCCTGCCACGTTTGCGGGCTGGTGAGGGGCACGTCGAGGGCGTTGGCGGAGAGGCCGCCCAGGCTGGTGCGGAGCGAGACGGTGCCGTTGGCGACGTTGGTGGTGGCGAGGTAGAGATGGAGCGAGCCGGATTCTCCGCGGGTGCCGTACGAAAAGAGGTTTTTGCTGCTGATCGTGCCGCCGGCATCGAGACGGAAGTGAAAGGCGAGGGTAAAGGCGCCGTCGGGATCGAGGGTGAAGCGGGGCAGGGCGAGGGTGTCGTCGACGCCGTCGAAGACGATGGCGGGCGAGTCGTCTCCGTCGGTTGCGGACGGGACGGGGCCGTTCGAGGAGGGGCCGTTGGCGGGCAGGGTGGTGGCGTGGCGGCGGTAGTCGGAACTGTCGGGCGCGATGTTGCCGTCGAGATCGCCGCGCAGCCAGAGGGCGAGGCCGGCGGGGCGGTCGTCGTCGAGCAGGCGGACGCTGGCGGACGAGGGATGGCCGGCGAGGCCTGCGGAAGGGGTGCCGATCGAGAGGACGAGGGTCTTGTCCGGTTCCGCGCGGCCGTCGTTGACGAGCGGCACGGTGACATCGACGCTGTCCGCCCCGGCGGGGAAGACGGCCGTGGCGGGAGGATCCTCGTAATCGGTGCCGGTGATGGCGGTGCCGGACCAGGCGAGAGGCACGGTGAGGGTGTCGTCGGTCCGGGTGCGGGTGAGGCGGAAGGTGACGGCGCCGGCCGGTTCGGCGACAGAGCCGGCGGGCGACGAGACTCGTACGATCTGGCTGAGGCCGTCGCTCAGGGTGAGCACCAGCGGGGTGAGATCGGCGCTCTGGGTGGCGCTCGGCGCGAGGGCGATTTCGAGGGTGCGGTCGCCGAATACGGGGCCGGCGGCAGCGGGCGCGAGGGTGAGGGTGGCGGTGTCCTCGTCGGCGGGGAAATAGAGCGTGGAGACCGAGGCGGTGTAGTCGCCGCCCGCGCCCCGGACGGCGGTGCCGCCGAAAGAGAGCGCGAGCGTGCTGGAGAGGCCGAGATAGCCGGTGCGCCTGACGGTGAGCGCGAGGCTGCCGCCGCCGCGAACGAGCAGGCTGTTGGCAGGGGGCGTGATGCGGGCGAGGGAAATCGTGCCGAGGTCGAATCCGTAGTTGTACCAGAGATACGGCTGGAGGACGTTGGCGAAGCGGGAGGCGAAGGTGGCGCGGGTGGAGGCGGAGCTGCGGACGCCGTAGTGGGTCTCGATCTGCACGCCGTTGACGGTGCTGTTGTCGAGGAGGCAGGTATGGCTGCGGACGATGTAGCCGCCGTCGAAGAAAAGCTCGTCGCCGATGACGGGGTACTGGGGTGAGGGCCAGGCGGGAACGCTGCGCAGGTTGAAGAGATCCCCGAGGCTGCGCTCGCCGCGGATCAGGTCGGAAAACGGCACGCCGGGCCGCAGGAGCGCCAGCGTGCGGAAGGTGCTCATCCAGGCGTAGCCGGGATTGTTGAGCACGGCATCGGTCCGGTTGAGCTGGCTGGCGCCGAGGGCATAGCCGAGTTCGAGGCGACCGATGGTGTGTCCGTGGCCGTGGATATCCATGACGTGGCCGAATCCGTATGCGGATTCGGCGGAGGCGCGGGCGGCGGCGATGAAGTTGTGAAACTCGTTCCAGGCCTGCTCCGCCGGGGCGTTGCCCTGGGCGCCCTCGACGATGTCGCGGTTGGGGTCGAGCTTGGTGCGGTTGAGGTGGGAGATGACGAGATGCGGGTAGCGGCCGGTGCGGGCTACGATCTCGTCGTAGCAGGCGATGGCGAGCTCGCGGGTGTTGGTGTCGGTGACCAGGGTGCCCCAGGTGCGGTCGGGAATCTCCGCCGGAGTACGGTCGCCTCCGTGACCGGTGGTGAGAATCAGGGGGAGATTGCCGGCGCGGTACTCGATGTAGTTCTGGCGCCCGTAGTAAGTCCCGCCGGCCTCGTAGGGCTGGGCGGCGAGCGTCAGCCCTGTGAAAAGGAAAGCGGACAGGCGCAGGAGGTGAAGCGGGAGTGGCATGTCTGGAGGCGGGTGAAGCGGAAAAGTGAGAAACGCAGGAAAATGGCCGGCCCCTGCCGGGGAGAGATTCTCCGCGGGCGGCTTTTGACCGACCCGTGAAAACCAGCACCGGATGTGCCGGCGGGATGGCGTGAGGCTACGCCACGGGCAGAGGGGAGGAGCCGCCCGGCGGAGGGGAGAACGGCGGGGGACGTCGCTCCGCTTGACGGTGGCGGCGGCGGGCGTTTGCATCACCGGTTTTATGCGTATCCGTGCTTTTCAGGGTCTCGTCCCGCTCCCGCAACATGTCGAAGAAGTGGCCTGCGTCCCGTACGACGTCGTCAACGCCGCCGAGGCCGCCGCGCTCGCCGCCGGCAAGCCGCGCAGCCTGCTCCATGTCGACCGCGCCGAGATCGACCTGCCCGCCGGCACGGATCCGTACAGCGACGCCGTTTACGCAAAGGCCCGCGAAAACTTTCTCAAACTCCAGGCGGATGGCGTGCTCGTCCGCGAAAAGGGTCCCGCCGTTTACATCTATCAGCAGCAAATGGGTGAGCACGTGCAACGCGGCGTCGTCGCACTCTGCAACGTCGAGGATTACGACGCCGAACTCATCAGGAAGCACGAGAAGACCCGCAAGGACAAGGAGGACGACCGGACAAAACTGATCGACACGCTCGGCGCCAACACCGGCCCGGTGTTCCTCACCTACCGCGACGAGGCCGCCGTCACGGCGATCGTCGATGCCACCGTGAAGACGAAGCCGGTCTACGATTTCACCGCGCCCGACGGCATCCGGCACACCGTCTGGCGGATCGAGGGCGGGGCGGATGTCGTGCAGGCCTTTGCGGCCGTGCCGCTCACCTACATCGCCGATGGCCATCACCGCGCCGCCAGTGCGGCGCGCGTGGCCCGGCTGCGGCGCGAACGCAACCCGCAGCACACCGGCGCCGAGGATTACAACGGGTTCCTCTGCGTGCTGTTCCCGGCCAGCGAACTGAAGATCTTGCCCTACAACCGCATCGTCGCCGACCTGAACGGACGCATGCCGGAGGCGTTTCTCGCCGAGGTGAAGGCGACCTTCGGGCTCGAGGAGGGCGCCGCGCCGTCGCCGGATGCGGTGGGCAAGGTGAGCATGTATCTGGGCGGAAAGTGGTACGGGCTGCGTTGCGCCGCCGCGCCGGATGCGGACCCGGTGTCGCGTCTCGATGTGAGCGTGCTCCAGGACAGGCTGCTCGCGCCGCTGCTCGGGATCGACGATCCGCGCACGAGCAAGCGCGTCGATTTTGTCGGCGGCATCCGCGGCACGGGTGAACTCGTGAAACGCGTCGATGCCGAAGGCGGGGTGGCGTTTTCGATGTATCCGGTGACGATCGACCAGCTTATGGACATCGCCGACGCCGGCCAGATCATGCCGCCGAAAAGCACCTGGTTCGAGCCGAAGCTGCGCTCGGGGCTGGTGACGCACACGTTCTGAGAGGGAGGGCGAGGTCTGCAAGCCGATGGAGCGGCGGCATTCGTGCCGCTGCGACGAGACGCGGCAGCGTCTCGCCCCTTCAAGGGTGCCACACCACCAATCCGGCGACGCTTCGCGTCGTCAGCAGCGGCACGAATGCCGCCGCTCCGTGCAACAAAAACCCGCGTCCGTTTTCCGGAAACGCGGGTTTTTTCGTAAAAGAGTGGTGGCAAGACTCGGAATCGAACCGAGGACACGGTGATTTTCAGTCACCTGCTCTACCAACTGAGCTATCTTGCCAAGGGAAAGGCGGTCCAGCAAAGGGTCTCCCGGAAGGGCGTCAACGGGAATTTTACCGGGATTTTCGACCGGCGTGCCGCTCCAGTTCACGGTCAATCCACCCGGCGAGGGCGGCCTGCCCGGCGAGCGTCTCGGGCGGGGTGCGGGCGTTGCGCCAGGCATGGAAGGGGCGGGCGGCGCCCTGGCCGAGCGTGGCGGTGTCGTTGTGGATGACAGCGTCGACCGTGCCCGCCGCAAAGAGCCGGGCGACGGCCTGCGCCTGGGCGGCCTCGTCGGCGCCGGCGGTGAGCTTGAATCCGATCACGAAGAGCGGGCGGCCGCCGGGAGGCGCGTAGCTGCGGAGCTCGGGGAGGAGCTTGGGCGTGGGGACGAGACGGAGGATCATCTCGTCGGCGCGCGAGGTGAGTTTGCCCGCCTCCACGGTGTCGGGCCGGTAGTCGGAGACGGCGGCGCACTGGATGACGGCGTCGCAGTCGCCGGCGCCGAGCAGGGCGCGCAGGCGGGCGCGCAGGTCGGCGGTGGAGCCGAAGCGGCGCGTGTCGGCGACGGTGCGCGGCAGCACGGCGCCCTCGCCGTGGAGCAGCGTCACGGCATGGCCGCGGGCGGCGAGCGCATCGGCGAGGGCGGCGCCGGTCGCCCCGCTGCTGATGTTGGACACAAAACGCACCGCATCGATCGGCTCGCGCGTGGCTCCGGAGGTGACGAGGATTTTCACGAGGTGGTGGTTTGAAGTTGGTAGTTTGAAGTTTGAAACTGGTAGTTGGCAGTTTGTAGTTGGTAATTGGTTACGAATTGCGCTGGCGGTTGATGACCAACTTCAAATTTCCAACTTCCAACTTCAAACTCTCCCGGCCCGCGCGGGCCGGCTCACGCAATATGCCGGGGGTCGCGGGCCGGAGCGGTCGGCGAGAAATGCACCTGGATCTGCGTGACGATTTCGTCCGGTTCGAGCAGGCGGCCGGGGCCTTCCTCGCCGCAGGCGAGCGCGCCGGTGCCGGTGCCGAGGACGCGCGCGCCGAGATCGGCGAGCTTGCGCAGCGAGGCCTGGGTAATGCGATTCTGATACATGACGACATTCATCGCCGGCGCGATCCACCACGGTTTTTTGCGGATTTCCCACGCGAGAAAGAGCGGGCCGATGGCGTCGTCGGCGAGGCCGGCGGCGAGGCGGTTGATGGTGTTGGCCGTGGCCGGGCAGACAATCGCGAGGTCGGCCCAGCGGGCGAGATCGATATGATCCATGGCGCGGCCGGGCTGCCAGAAATCGCTGTAAACGGGTTGCCCGGTGAGCCCTTCGAGCGTGGCATTGCCCACGAACTGCAGCGCGGCGGGCGTGGCCACCGTGCGCACTTCGTAGCCGGCCTGCACGAGTTTGGAGATGGCGAAGCAGGCCTTGTAGCAGGCGATGGAGCCGGTGAGGGCGAAGAGGATGCGCGACTTGCGCTTTTCGGGCGCAGCCGGGACGGCGGCTGCCGTGGCTGCGGTCCCGGGAGCATTGGCAGCTCCGGGAGCGACGGCCGCAAACGGGCTGGCGGTAAACGGACTGGCCGTGGCCGGCGAGGCGGCGGCAGGGCGCGGCGCGGAGGCGGTGGCGGACGGGAACGGGGAGCTGGTTCGCGTATTCATGCGGAGGGATGGGTGGGTGGTGTCAGTGATAACTTTCGGTATCGGAGGGAAAACTACGGTCGCCGACGGCGGCGGCAAAGGCGGCGAGCCCGGCGGCAACCACCTGGCCACCTTGCGCGAAGGGGCGGACGAACTTTGGCCGGAAGCCGGGCGTGAGCCCGAGCAGGTCGTGAAACACCAGCACCTGGCCGTCGGTGTCGGGCCCGGCGCCGATGCCGATGGTCGGGATGGCGAGGGCGGCGGTGATCTCGCGGCCGAGCGCGGCGGGCACGCACTCGAGGACGAGGCCGAAGCAGCCGGCGGCCTCCACGGCACGGGCCTGGCGGAGCAGGTCGGCGCCGGCGGCGCCGCCGCGGCCCTGGACCTTGTAGCCGCCCATGGCGTTGACGGATTGCGGAGTGAGCCCGAGGTGGCCGATCACCGGCACGCCGGATTGCACGAGGTGGCGGATCACGTCCTCGTGACCGTCCACGCCCTCGATCTTGACGGCGTGAGCGCCGGAGCGGAGCAGGAGGGCGGCGCAGTCCACGGCAGCCGGGATTCCCTTGCAGGCGGCCAGAAACGGGAAATCGGCGATCAGCAGCTTTTGAGCGCCCGGCCCATCCGGCCCGCCGAGCCCGCGGGCGACGGCGGCCGTGTGGCGAGCGATGATTTCGGGTGTGGCGGAGAAGGTGGTGGCTTCGCCGTCGACCACGCCTGCCACGCTGTCACCCACGAGCACACAATCGACCGGCGAGTCGGCGACGAGGCGGGCCTCCCAGTGGGTGTAGGCGGTGGACATGGTAATGGGAGCGCCGCCCTTGCGGGCCTTGAAATCGAGGACGGATTTCATATGAAACGCCTACGTTCGCATATTTATCCGGTTCTGCCAATAGCCGGTTATTCGCCAATTGATGGCGGTTTCGGGGTGACGGGAGGAGCGGGACTCGAAAAATGCCCAAATGTGCCTGTCCGGTTGCGAGGTGCGCGGAGCATGGTATTTTCTGCAACCTTCTTAAATAGCTTGTCCACCCTCGGGCTGTGCCCATTAACGTCATCCCCATCTTTTTCTTTCCCGCCATGAACGTTCTCCTCCGCAAGGCTCTTTTTATCGCTGCTGGCTCTGCCGTGCTTTTCGCGGCAGGCTGCAAGAAAAAACCGGTTCGCCCCGATCCGGGCTCCACTGTTCTCGGCCAGGGGGTGGGAACATCGTCCGGATTGAACAGCGGAAACGGCTACCTCAATCCGACCGATATTTCCGGTGGCCCGCTGACGCCGTACAATCCGTCTTCACAAGTAGCAGATACGGGTTCCCTGCTCACCGACAACCCGAACACCTTTGCCCCCGGCGGCGAGATCCGCGGCCAGTTCCAGCCGGTCTATTTCGCCTTTGACCAGTCGGCGATCCGCGCCGAGGAGCGCGGCAAGGTCCAGGCCGCCAAGCAGCACCTCGACGCCAACCCCAACGACCGTGTTCTCCTCGAAGGCCGTTGCGACTGGCGCGGCACGGCCGAGTACAATCTCGGCCTCGGCGACCGTCGCGCGTCTTCCGTCCGCCAGTATCTCCAGGATCTCGGCGTGTCTCCTTCCCGCATCGAAGTGATCTCGAAAGGCGATCTCGAGGCCGTCGAGAATGCCGACGCCGCCACCGCGGCGCAGGATCGCCGCGTCGATATCGTGATCCTGAAATAATTCCCTGCCATTTCATTCCCGCCCGGGGTTATCCCGCAGGCGGTGCAAAAGCCCCGGAACCGGGTTTCCCGATCCGGGGCTTTTTGTTGATACGAATCGGAGAGAGCCCACGAAACACACGAAAGGACACGAAAAAAATACGAAGAAATCCGGCTGCCTGATTTTCGTGTCTTTTCGTGTGTTTCGTGGGCTCCCCCTCCGCGCCCGGTCCGGGTTCGTGTGCCATTCCGGTGAGACTGTTTGCAGGCGGGGGTTGCTCGCGCCTTTTTCGCCCTCGACGTTTGCTGGAGGTGAAACTTTTTTCGCACCATGTCCCACCAGAAATCCGATGGCATGAACTACGCTCCCCAAGGCAAACCGAGTCCGGTCGTCAAGGCCGGTGAATTTGTCTTTGCGGCGGCTCACCTCGATCACGGTCATATCAACGGCCAGTGCAACGGCCTCAGCGAGGCCGGCGGCGTGCTGAAATGGATCTACGATCCCGATGCCAAAAAGGTGGAGGACCTGCGTGCCCGCTTCCCGCAGGCGAAGGCGGCGCGCTCGCTCGACGAGATTCTCGACGACCCCGAGGTGAAGCTCGTGGCCGCCGCCGCGGTGCCCAACGTCCGCGGGCCGATCGGCTGCCGCGTCATGGAGGCGGGCAAGGACTATTTTACGGACAAGACACCGTTCACCACGCTCGACCAGCTCGACCAGGCCAAGGCCACCGTCGCCCGCACCGGCCGCAAGTACGCCGTGTATTTCAGCGAGCGTCTGCACGTCGAGTCGGCCATGTACGCCACCGACCTGGTGCAGCAGGGGGTGATCGGCCGCGTCATCCAGGTGATCGGCCTCGGCCCGCATCGCCTGAACAAGGCGAGCCGTCCCGACTGGTTTTTCAAAAAGGAGCAGTACGGCGGCATCCTGTGCGACATCGGCAGCCACCAGTTCGAGCAATTTCTGACCTTCACGGGCGCGACGGATGCGACCGTGACCAATGCGGCGGTGGGCAACTACGCCAACCCCGACAAGCCCGAGCTTGAGGACTTCGGCGAGGCCAACCTCGTCGGCGACAACGGCGCCACCAATTATATCCGCGTGGACTGGTTTACACCCGACGGTCTCGGCACCTGGGGCGACGGCCGCATGACGATTCTCGGGACGGAGGGCTACATCGAGTTGCGCAAGTACCTCGATGTGGGGCGCGAGAAGACGGGGGATCATGTCTATCTCGTGGACGGGAAGGGCGAGCATCACCTGCAGGTGGCGGGCAAGGTCGGATTCCGTTTCTTCGGCGAGCTGATCCTCGATGTGCTCAACCGCACCGAGAAGGCGATGACGCAGCGTCACACCTTCAAGGCGGCCGAGCTTTGCCTGCGCGCCCAGGCGGCGGCGCGGTGGCTGACGCGGTAGCAGCGGGACCCGCCGTGCCCGTAGCCGTAGCGTAGCTGCGAACTTACGTTCGCAGCTACAGGGGTCGCTGTGCGGCGTCGCGGCGGCGGTATGATGGAGCGGCGCAGGCGTCTACGTCGTTTCCTTCCGGCTACGCTACGCCGGCTCGGTGAATTTCTCCCGGAGCAGGCGCACTTCGGTTTCGCCGACGCCGAGGACGGTTTCCAGAAATGTCGCGAACGTGCCGTGCCGTTGCGTGATGGAGTCGCGGAGCGCGCGCAGGTATTCGGGCCGGGCGGACAGGAGGTCGCGCGCGACCTGCGGTTTCACCTCCACGCCGTCGAGGAGTCCGGGGATGTTCATGTCGTCGGCGAGGGCGGCGCGGCAGGTGTTGGTGAGCAGGTAATCGGCGAGGATGGCTTCGTCGGGCACGCCGAGAGCGGAGAGCAGCAGCGCGGCGCCAATGCCGGTGCGATCCTTGCCCACCGTGCAGTGAAACAGCAGCGCCCGGTCTTCGGGCAAGGCGAGGAGGTGTTCGAAAAAGGGCCGGTAGCGGGCCGCCAGCGAACCGGTGCTCGCGTAAAACGCCTCCATGAAGGGCACGCCGGAATCGGCGGTGGCGAGCTGGCGCGCCCATGCGTCAGGGCTGTCGTGTCCGGCGGAGCAAAGCGTGATCGCGATCGCGTCGCCGGGCAGGCGGTCGGGGGCATGGGCCGCTTCGTCGGCCTCGCGAAAATCGAGAACGGTGAGAATGCGGCGGGCGGCGAGTTCGGCGACATCCGCATCGGAGAGGCGGTCGATGAGGCCGGCGCGGTAAATCCGCCGGCTGCGCACGCGGCGTCCGTCGCCGGCGGGCAAACCTCCGAGATCGCGGAAATTGATCGCGCCCTCGAGGGGCACGATCCGGCCGAGAGCATCTTCGGGCAACAGACCGGAGGCGAGGGCGACGGCTGGCGAGACGGGCAGGGAGGACGACGAGGGATGGCTTGCGGTGGCGGACATGGTGGCCCATGGCAACGGAAAGGGCCGGGGATGTCCAACATCGGGTTTCGGGCAGGGGGCGGGGGGCTGCTCAGGACGGGCGTGAGGAGACGGGGAGTGTGAAGAAAAACGCGGTGCCGCGTCCCTGGGTGCTTTCGACCCGCACGCGTCCGCCGTGGAGTTGCACGATGTGCTTCACGATCGAGAGGCCGAGGCCCGTGCCGCCGGTGTCGCGCCCCCGGCCTTTGTCCACGCGATAAAACCGTTCGAAGAGATGCGGCAGATCGGCGGAGGGAATGCCGGGGCCGTTGTCGCGGACGCAGACCTCCACTTCGGATCCCTTGAGCTGCAAGGTGATGTCGATGCGGCTGCCGGCCGGCGTGTAGTTGAGGGCGTTGTCGAGGAGGTTGTGAAAAACGAGCGAGAGTTTGAGCGGATCGAACGCCAGCGGCAGGGGCGCGGAGCCGGGCGAGAAATGCAATTCGTGGCGGGCGGCGGCGGGACGCGAACGGTAATCGTCGAGGATGCCCTGGACGAGGCGGACGAGATCGGCGGGCTCGCGCTGCAGGCCGGCCTTGCCGGATTCGAGGCGGGAGAGCGTCAGCAGGTCCTCGATGATCGAGTTGAGCCGGTCGGTGTGGCGCTGGATGGTGAGCAGAAACTTGTCGCGCTGCGCGGCGGGCAGTTCGCCGCCGCTTTCGATGATCGTCTCGACGTAGCCCTTGATGACGCTGAGCGGGGTGCGGAGCTCGTGGGAGACGTTGGCGACAAAATCCTTGCGCACGGCCTCGAGGCGTTTTTGCCGGGTGATGTTGTGCAGGACGAAAAGCACGCAGGGCGGCTGGCCGATGTGGAGGTCGGGGATGACGGTGCCGGTGACCTCCAGCCAGGTGACGGCGGCGGAGGTGTCGTCGGCAAACTCGATTTCTTCCTGCGGGCGGGCGCCGTCGCGGCGGACGGCCTCGACGTAGCGGAGGAAGGCGGCGTTGTGGACAACGGTTTCCAGGCGGCGGTGCAGGATGGCGTCGGCGCGGGGGAAGATGGCGCCGAGGGCCTTGTTGGCGAGGAGGACGGTGTTGGCGGCGTCGATGACGAGGACGGCTTCCTGAAGGCTGCCGAGGGTGGCTTCGAGCTGGGCAAGCTGGCCGACACGCTGCCGGTCGAGGCGAGCAATGTCGGCAATGAGATGGTTGGCGGCCTCGCAGAGGCTGCGCCAGGCGGTATCCGTGCGGGTGGGCAGGTTTTCCTGGAGGAGCGGCTGGCGCTGGAGGATGGCCATGTGCAGGGCGCTCAGGGCACGCCGATGCGCCAGCAGCCGCAGGAGGGTGACGGCGAGGACGAGCGAGAGGAGGATGAGAGCGAGCCAGATCATCGGATGCGGCGCGAGGCACCGCCGGTTCAGGGTTAGGAGTTCAGGGTTCGGTACCCGGGGTTCGGGGCGGAGGGCGGGGCGGATGTGGCGTTTGGCATTCCGGCACTCTGAACGCTAAACTCCACAAACGCCAAACCCTGAACCCTGCATGGTCGCGCGCTCAGCGCGCCGCCATGCGGTAGCCGACGCCGCGGATGGTTTCGATGAGGTCGGCATGCTCGCCGAGTTTTTCGCGGAGACGGCGGACGTGGGTGTCGACGGTGCGGGTTTCGATTTCGGTTTCGTAATTCCAGACGTTGATGAGGAGGTGTTCGCGGGTCTGCACCCGGCCGCGCCGCTCCATGAGGAGTTGCAGGAGCTTGAATTCGGTGGCGGTGAGATCGACGGGCTGGCCGGAGATGGCGACTTCGTGCCGCTCGGTGTCGAGGGTGATGTCTCCGGCGCGCAGGAGGCGGGAGGAGGCGGCGGCATCGCCGGCGGGGGCGATCGCGGCGTCGCCGACGCGGCGGAGGATGGTCTGCACGCGCAGGACGACTTCCTTCGTGGAAAAGGGTTTGCAGATGTAGTCGTCGGCCCCTGTCTCCAGCCCCTGGATGCGGTCGCCCTCTTCGGCCTTGGCGGTGAGGAACATGACGGGCACCTTGCCGAGCCAGGGATCGGCGCGGAGCAGGCGGCAGAGCTGGATGCCGCTGAGATCGGGCATCATCACGTCGAGGATGACGAGGTCGGGCCGGAAAGTGCGGGCAAAGCCGAGGCTGAGATTGGGATCGTTGAGCGTTTCGACGACAAATCCCTTGGCCCGGAGGTGGAAGGCGAGCAGTTCGGTGACGTCGGGCTCGTCGTCGACGACGAGGATTTTTTGTGATGCTGGTGACGTTTGCGGGACGGATTCCGACATGGACTTTGGTGGATCAAGTTATGCGGAGCACGCGGATTGCCGAGTGTAAAGCCGGGCTGTTTCCGGATTGTAACAATCTTGCAGGAGCAGGGGAGAGCAGAGGGGGGGGCCGGCACCAAAAAAAAACGGGCACCCCGGAAAGGGATGCCCGTGGAAAAAAGCGGATTGCAGGAACCGGCTCAGTAACGACGGTCGCGACCGCCGCCGAAGCCACCGCGATCACGGTCACGGCCACCGCCGAAACCGCCGCGGCCACCGCCACCGCCGCCACCACCGAAGGAACGGCCGGCGCCTTCTTCCTTGGGACGGGCTTCATTGACGGTGAGAGCGCGACCGCCGAGGTCGACGCCATTCAGCTTCTCGGCCGCGATTTTCGCCTCTTCAGGCGTGCTCATGGTGACGAACGCGAAACCGCGGGGGCGGCCGGTCATCTTGTCCATGGCGACATAAACGTCGGTCACGTTGCCGAACTGGCCGAAAGCCGAACGGAGTTCGTCTTCGGAGGTCTTGAAGGACATGTTGCCGACGTAGAGTTTGGAATTGCTCATGTGATGTGGGTCGTAGAATTGCGTCTGCTGCCAGTCCGTTCCCGGTCATCGGGTTTCGAAATCATCACTTGAAGCCTGACTCCATCTGACGAATCACCAGTTCCTGTCATCTAACGTGCTCTAACGATAAGGTTCCGGAGGAGAGCGGTTTTACGGCAACATGCAAGGCAAATAATAAAAAAAGGCATGATTGGTAGCATCTAAAAATGGATATAACTTATTATCCTGAAGTCGAATGCGGTTTTACTCATCTTCCGGATTAGCGGAGCGTCGGCAGCAGGCGGAAAGAGGCGGGCAGAGGGTGTCCTTTTCCGGAAAAGCGGCGTGCGGTCGCCGCATCCGCGATTATCTCGTTGCCGCGGGGCGGACGGAGCGGCTTTGCTGGCGGTTTTTCCGGACTTTTCCCGGACTGTTTCCGATCCGTTCCGACAAACCGTTTACCGACCGATTACTGTTACCATACCGTTATGATGAAGCGCACCCATCACTGTGCCCAGCTCACCTTGGCCGATCTCGACGCGACCGTCTCGCTCATCGGCTGGGTTGATTCCATCCGCGACCACGGCGGCATCCTTTTCATCGACCTGCGCGACCGCAAAGGCATCACGCAGGTGAAATTCGACCCGCAGACCAACCCGGAACTCGGTGCCCTGGCCGCCACGCTGAAGCCGGAGTCCGTCATCGAGACCGAAGGCAAGGTCGTTCCCCGGCCCGAGGGCACGGTCAACAAGAACCTCCCGACCGGCGCCATCGAGATCGATGCCACCGCCCTCATCATCCACAACATCTCGGAAACACCGCCGTTTCCGCTCGACGACGCCGCGGCCGACAAGGTCAACGAAGACCTGCGCCTCACCTATCGCTACCTCGACCTGCGCCGCCCGCGCATGCGCAGGAACCTGCAGGTACGTCACCGCGCCACCAAGTCCATCCGCGACTACTTCGACGCGCAGGAATTCATCGAGGTCGAGACGCCCGCCCTCTTCAAGTCCACGCCCGAGGGCGCGCGCGAATACCTCGTGCCCTCGCGCATCCACCCGGGCCAGTTCTACGCGCTCTCGCAGTCGCCGCAGCAGTTCAAGCAGATCCTCATGGTCGCCGGCGTGGAGCGGTATTTCCAGATCGCCCGCTGTTTCCGCGACGAGGACCTGCGCGCCGACCGCCAGATGGAGTTCACCCAGGTGGACGTCGAGGCGTCGTTCATCACGCGCGAGGACGTTTACCGGCTGTTCGAAGGCATGCTGAAAAAGGTGTGGAAGGACGTCCTCGATGTGGACATCCCGACGCCGTTCCTGCGCATGCCCTATGTCGAGGCGATGAACCGTTTCGGCGTGGACAAGCCCGACCTGCGCTTCGGCATCGAGCTGTCAGACTTTTCGGATACATTCAGGACCTCCGCCTTCAAGGTTTTCAAGACCACGGTGGAGAACGGCGGCGTCATCAAGGCGATCAACGCCAAAGGCCTCGCCGACCTCACGCAGGGCGAACTCAAGAACCTCGAGGACATCGCCAGGTCGCTCGGCGCGAAGGGCCTCGCCTTCATCAAGGTCGAGGGCGGCGAATGGAAATCGCCGATCGTCAAATTTTTCTCCGACGCCGAGAAAGCCGCGCTCACCGAAAAACTCGGCGTCGCCGAGGGTGACATGATCTTCTTCGCCGCCGCTCCGTGGGAACAGGCTTGCGCCATCCTCGGCCGCATCCGTCTCGAGGCCGCGCAGCTCCTCGTGAAGCGCGGCAAGCTCGCGATCGATGCCAGCGACTGGAAGTTTCTCTGGGTCGTCGATTTCCCGCTGATGAGCTACGACGAGGAACGCGGCGGCTACGTGGCCACGCATCACCCGTTCACCGCTCCGGTCCCCGAGGATGCCGCGCTGCTCGACTCCGACCCGAAGGCCGTCCGCGGCCAGCACTACGACCTCGTGCTCAACGGCATGGAGCTCGGCGGCGGCTCGATCCGCATCCACCAGCCGGCGTTGCAGAAAAAGGTTTTCGAGGACGTTCTGAAAATCCCGAAGGACGTCGTCGAAAGCCGTTTCGGCTACATGCTGAAGGCGTTCACCTACGGCGCCCCGCCGCACGGCGGCATCGCGTTCGGCCTCGACCGCCTGGTGGCGCTGCTCTGCGGCACCACGAGCATCCGCGACGTGATCGCCTTCCCGAAAACGCAAAAAGGCCAGGACCTGATGGCGCAGAGCCCGACGCCCGTCACCGCGAAACAGCTCAAGGAATTGCACATCCAGACGGTGATCCCGGCGGAGTGACGGACCATTGCGGATTATCTGCTCCGAAATCAAACCACCCAAACCCTGATCACCAATGACCGGAACAGAAAGAGGACCGCTAAAGGGCGCTAACGGGCGCTAAAACAAAAAAGTCCGGTTTTAGCGCCCGTTAGCGTCCTTTAGCGGTTCCCTCATGGTTTGGGATTAGTGTCCATTAGTGGTTAAAAATGAATTTCCCAAGGCTCCCCGTAGTTGCTTTTCCATGATCGAAGTCCGTCAGCTCACCCGCGTTTTCCGCACCTACAAAAAGCAGCCCGGTTTTATGGGAGGCGTGAAGGGGCTTTTCCACCGTGAGTTCGAGGAGACCGCCGCCGCGCGCGACATCACGTTCGACATCGCCGAGGGCGAGCTTGTCGGGTTTCTCGGCCCCAACGGCGCGGGCAAGACCACCACGCTGAAAATGCTTTCGGGCCTCATCCACCCGACGAGCGGCACCGCGCGCGTGGCCGGCTTCGACCCCGTGCGCCGCGAAAACGCCTACCGCCGCATCTTCGCGCTCGTGCTCGGCCAGAAAAACCAGCTCTGGTGGGACCTGCCCGCGATCGAGTCCTTTCTCCTCCTCCGTCATATTTACGGCCTGCCCGCGAAGCAGTATCAGGAAACGCTCGACGAACTCGTGGACCTCCTCGATGTGCGCGCCAAGCTCAACGTCATGGTGCGCGAGCTCTCGCTCGGCGAACGCATGAAGATGGAGCTCATCGCCGCGCTGCTCCATCGCCCGCGCGTCCTGTTTCTCGACGAGCCGACCATCGGGCTCGACGTCGTTTCACAAAAAGCCGTCCGTTCTTTCCTGCGCGACTACAACCGCCGCCACCGGGTGACGATCCTGCTCACCAGCCACTACATGGCCGACATAAAAGAGCTGTGCGAGCGCGTGATCGTCATCCACAAGGGCCTGAAAATTCACGATGGCAGTCTGGCCCGTCTGGAAATGGCGGGCGGCCGGAAAAAGATCATCCGGTTTCGCCCCGCAGCGGAAGCGTTGCCGGTCGGGATCGCGGCCGGAACTGCGGCGGGAGCGGTCGGGCCGTTTGCGGATGTCGCCGCCTTCGCGCCGGAGGGTGTCGAGCCGCCGGTCGTGGCCGGCGACGGCGAAATCACCCTGCATGTGCCGACCGATCAGGTGGTGGCCGTGTCGCAACGCATCCTCGCCGCCGGTCCCGTGGCCGACATCACGATCGAGGATGTGCCGCTGGAGGACGTGATCGCCGCCCTGTTCAAGGCGCAGTGAAGGCGGCCGGACGATTTCCGATTCCTGATCACCAACTGAAGTGACGCGGGCCGACGTGGCACGGGCATCCTTGCCCGTGGACGGCGCTCCGCGCCGCAAACGTCCCTCCCACCCCCCGGCAATCATGGGCACGGATGCCCATGCCACACCAAACCCACGGGCTGGAAGCCCGTGCCACGCCGTCCTCCGCGTAACATCCGTTACCAATCGGGAACTGCGCATCATCCCGCATCTGGCGCGGCAGCGCCTCCAATCGAAAATCGGGAATCGAAAATCAGAAATCCCGCCCTACAGAAACCGGCTCACATCCGGGATTACCCGGATCCGCTGGCCGCCGGCGCGGCGCTCGAAATACGGGTCGATTTCGGGCAGGTCCATGCCATCGTCGTCCTCCTTGTCGGCGGCCTCCTTTTTCTTCGCGGCGCGCTTCGCCTTTTTTCCGGATTTGCCCGATGGAGCGAGGCGGTCGCCCTCGTCGTCCTCCTCGTCTTCCGTGCCGAATTCCACGCCTTCGAGCGAGATCCCGGCCCATTCGTCGGCATCGAACGCATGCGACATCCGGCGCGCTTCGGATTCCAGAACGAGCGCCGGATTGCGCACCCGGCTGCCTTTCACCAGCTCGAACAGGCACGGATAATACCGGTCGCGATAGCGTGCCTGGAAGTCCGACATCCACTTGTTGGCCACGCCTTCGCGCCGGTGCAGCAGCGTCACATCCGAAAAATGGATGCAGGCGTCGTACCACGCGAGCAGCTCCGTGTGATGCTCCGCGAGCTGGCAGTTGACCACCGTGATCACCCGCGCCACCTCCAGACCGGCTGCCCGGCTCCACGGTACGAGCGCCTCGAGCTGGTCCACCGGGTTGCCCCGGCCGTCGGTCAGGAAAAACACATGCGTCGCTCCCGCCGGCACCTGCGCATCGATCGTCCCTGCCTCCAGTTGCCAGTGGGCCGTGGTCACGTCGGCGAGCGCTTCGCCGGCCGCCGCCTCGCCCTCCGGCAACAACAGGACCGCGTTGTCCTCCTCGCCCAGCCCGTCGGCCACCAGATCGGCGATCACCTCGCGACGCCCCGAACCGGCCGCGCCGAGAATGATGTAGAGAAGAGGTTTTCCTGATGATTCCGGACCAGACACAGATTCCATACCGCAGACCTCAAACGAATTTCCGAAATCCTGAATCCCAAAATGCGGCTCGCTCGCCTGTTCTTCCCCGGAGGCCGCCCGGTTCCCGGAAATCCCGCCGCCGCGGACGGGAGCCGGCGGGAGGCCGGAAGTGGATCGGGTTGTCGGCCTGCACTCGACAAATCCGCTGCCGCGTCGTGAACTGCCGTGCCTCCCGTTCGTGTCATGAAGAAACCGTCACAGGCTCGCTCACTCTGGATCGCTGTCGGCCTCGCCTTCGGGCTGCTGATTGCGGCTTGGTGCGTATTTTTCGTCATCGCCTCGCGCAATCGCGTGCAGGAAGTGCCCGTGCACGCCCGCTAAGCGCGACGCGAAGGGGGCGTTTGCAGCCCCGCTATCGCAGACTCGCCCTGCCGCGGGATTCTGTTTTAGTTCCGTCCCTGTCATGATCTGCCGCATTTTTCCCCGTTTTCGTCCGTTGCCCCCGGCCGGCGTCCGTTCCCGACGCGGCGTGACGCTGATCGAGCTTCTGGCCGTCATTACCCTCATCGGCGTACTTGCCGGTCTCGTGATCGCCGGGATCGGGCATATCCGCAACCAGGCCCGCATCGCCACCTGCCGCTCCAATCTTCGCCAGGCCGGCGTGGCCATGCTCAACTACGCCACCGACAGCCGCGACCTGCTTCCCGGCCCGCTCTGGCGCGGCCAGGGTCCGGTTTACAATTCGGACGCCTCCGGGAGCTTCGATACCGGCAGCGGCAACCTGGCCAATTTCCTCGTTCCCTACTTCGGCCTCCAGCCGCCACCGCCCTCCACCGAAATGCGCGCCCAGGCGCTCTCCTGCCCGGCGTGGCTGAACTCCGATCACGCCCCGCAAACCAGCATCTGCTACTATTCCACCGGCGAGACCGGCGCGGACGACGGCTCCGGCTATTTCCCTTTCGGCCGTTACAGCAGCAACCCGGACAATCTCGTCCGTCCGATGCAGATCTCCGCGTTGCCCGAGCCTGCCACCACGGTCGCCTTGCGCGAATTTGACCGGAAACAGCTGCCCGAAGATTCGAGTTCCTTTTATGCCACCGACCCGCGTGTGCCGCCCCGGCCCGTCCATGGCAACGTGCGCAACGCGCTTTATTTCGACGGCCATGTCGGCCCGATGCGATGACCGGCCAAGGCCGATTTTGAAATTTGAAATCTGAAGTTGGAAGTTTGTAATTTGAAATTGGTGACAAAATGCGGGAAGGAACCGACAGCCACCAACTTCAAACTTCCAACTTCAAATTTCAAACCGCCACCTGCCAACTTCCCCTTGCATACACCCAAACAGAACACCCCGCCAGATACTTCCGGCCTGCCCGCTTTCGATGCCGCCATCGACCGGGTGCTCGCCGGCGACAACATCGTGTGGCACGTCGATAGCGTCTCCCAGTACCAGGCCTTCGTCACACCCTTTGCCGAAGCCGCCGTGCGCGACCGGCGCCGGCTTTTTTACTTCCGCTTCGCCCGCCATCCGCGCCTCCTGCCCGAAGATTTCCCGTGCGAGGCGATCACGCTCCGGCCGGAGGACGGTTTTGAGGTATTCATACATCGGATACGGAGGGTCATCGGCGAGGCCGGGCTCGCGGCCTACTACATCTTCGACTGCCTCTCCGATCTCGCCACCGACTGGTATTCCGACGCCATGCTGGGCAACTTCTTCATGCTCACCTGTCCTTACCTGTTCGAGCTGGAGACCGTCGCGTATTTCGGCCTCCTGCGCCGCCGCCACTCGCGCGACGCCACCGAGCCGGTCATCGCCACCACGCAGCTCTTTCTCGACGTCTTCGGCTGCGGCGACCGCCTCTACGTGCGCCCGCTCAAGACGCAGTTTCGCGACTCGCCCACCATCCATTTTCTCCACCTCCGGGGGGCGGACAATTCGTTCGAGGTCGTCCGTTCCAGCGCCGAAATCGCCCGCGCGCTCCTGCATGCCGGTCCCAACTGGGCGGCATCCGAAGTGTATGGCGGCGAAGTCTGGCACCGCGCCGAGGAGCTCGTGGCCGGCACCCGTCCGGCCGCCGACCCCGAAGCCACCGGCATCGCCGGCGACGATCACCCCGAGGTGTGGCTCCAGCTCGTGCGCATGATGATCACGCGCGACGAGGCCATCATGCCGCTCGTCAGCCGTTACCTCAGCCTCCGCGATCTGCTCGCCGTCCGCCGCCGCCTTGTCGGCACCGGGCTCATCGGCGGCAAGACCACGGGCATGCTCGTCGCCCGCAACATCATCGCCCGCGATCATCCGGCGCTCGCGCGCAAGCTGGAAGAACACGATTCGTTCTACGTCGGCTCCGACGTGTTTTACACCTTCCTCGTCCGCAACGGGCTCTGGCCCGACCGCGAACGCCAGTGCGACCCGGCCACGTTTCTCGATGGCGTGGACGAGGCGTGCGAAAAAATCCGCGCCGGCACCTTTCCCGACTACGTGCTCCGGCAGTTCGAGGCGCTGCTCGACTATTTCGGGCAATACCCGCTCATCGTGCGCTCCTCCTCGCTGCTCGAGGACAACTACGGCCGCTCCTTCGCGGGCAAGTACGAGAGCGTGTTTTGCGCCAACCAGGGCACGCGCGAGGAGCGCCTGCGCGCCTTTCTCGACGCCGTGCGCACGGTTTACGCCAGCACGATGAGCCGCGAGGCCCTCAGCTACCGCGCCCGCCACGACCTGCTCCAGCGGGACGAACAGATGGCACTGCTCGTCATGCGTGTGACCGGTTCGATCCAGGGCGAGTATTTTTATCCGCACCTGGCCGGCGTCGGTTTTTCGTGGAATCCGTTCGCGTGGCATCCCGCGATCGACCCGAAGGCCGGCGTGGTGCGGCTCGTGTTCGGGCTCGGCACACGCGCCGTCGACCGCGTGGACGACGACTACACGCGCGTCGTCGCCCTCAACGCCCCGCTGCGCCGGCCCGAGGCCGATTTCGACGAAATCTTTCGC
This sequence comes from Opitutaceae bacterium TAV5, assembly GCA_000242935.3. Lineage (NCBI taxonomy): Bacteria > Pseudomonadati > Verrucomicrobiota > Opitutia > Opitutales > Opitutaceae > Opitutaceae bacterium TAV5. The sequence continues at coordinate 1,133,139 of CP007053.1, read as the reverse complement.
CACTCGCAACGCCGGGTCGATGTCATCGACCTCGCCGCCGACCGGCTCGCCTCGCACGATTTCGAGACCGTGCTCGCCCGCGCCGCCGACGTGCCCGCGGAGTTGCTCACCACCCGCGACGACGACGTCTCCGACCGTACCGGCCGCGAAGTCCGCGTGCTCACGCTCGAACCGCTGCTGGCCGACGCTTCGCCGGGCGGCTTCGTCGCCGACATGCGCGCCCTGCTCGGCACGCTCGAAGCCGCCTACGGACGCCCCGTGGATGTGGAGTTCGCCGTCAATTTCGAAGCTGGCGCCGACGCCCCGGTTCCCGTCGGCGCTCCGCCTTCCTCATACTGGATTCATTTGCTGCAATGCCGGCCGCTCCAGGTCCAGGGCACGCACGATCCCGATGTGCCCGAGGTGCGCCTGCCGCCGGAAGACATCCTGTTGCAGGCGCGCGGCGCGGTTGTCGGCCACAGCCGCGTGCGGCGCATCGACTGGATCATCCGGGTGCGTCCGGAAATCTACGCCACGCTTGGCGAGCAGGACCGGCATGCGGTGGCGCGCGCCGTCGGCCGGGCCAATCGCGCGCTCGCGGACCAGGGCGGCGCGGTCATGGCGATGGGTCCGGGCCGCTGGGGCACGCAGATGGCCTCGCTCGGGGTGCCGGTGCGGTTTTCCGAGATCAACCACATATCCGTCATCTGCGAACTCGCGATGATGCACGCCGACCTCACGCCGGACATCGCGCTCGGCACGCATTTTTTCGGCGAGATGGTCGAAATGAACATGCTGTGCTTCGCGCTTTTCCCCGGGCGCGAGGGCAACCGCCTCGACTCCGCCGCGCTCGATGCCGCCCCCGACCATTTCGAAAAACTGGCCGGCGACCCGGCGGCGGCGAAACACGCCGTGCGCATCGTGCGCGCCGCCGATCTCGCCCCGGCCCCGGACGAGGGCCTGTGGCTCATCGCCAACGCCCCCGCGCAGGAGGTGACCGTGAGCCGGCGGAAACCGGAGTGAACGGAGCGGCGGCATTCCTGCCGCTGCGACGAGGCGCGTCAGCGCCTCGCCTCCGGAGGTGGCACGGGCATCCCTGCCCGTGAGCGTTGCCTCTCCGCGTGGCACGGGCTTCCAGCCCGTGTTCCGGAGAGGCACGGAGGCGACGCTGCGCGTCGTCCAGCGGTCTGGAGACCGCCGCTCCGGGGGCGGCACTTCGCGCCGTCCACGGGCAAGATGCCCGTGTCACTTTTTCCGGCTTGCCGTCCTATCCGTACCAGTTCAGATAGTACGGTATGTTGCCGTTCCCCATCACCCTCAGGCCGGGCGAGCCCGTGGCGGAGCAGGTGCTCCATGCCGTCCGCAAGGCCGTGGTGAGCGGACAACTGGCGGCTGGCGAAAAATTCCCTTCCGTGCGCCAGCTCAGCCAGGCGCTCCGTATCAACCCCAACACCGCCCACAAGATCGTCGCCGCACTGGTCGCCGAAGGCGTGCTCGTCACCACTCCCGCCGTCGGCAGCACCGTGGCCGCCCGCCCGGAAGACGCGTCCGGCATTCGCGCGCGCAAGGCCCGCGCTGCCGGGCTCGACCCGGACATCGAACGCCTCGTCGTCGAATCCCTCAAACGCGGCGTCTCGCTCGAAGATTTGCAGGACGCCGTCGCCCGCCACTGGGAAAGCCTCTCCCCGCCCTGAACCCGTCCGCCGTTCCCGTTCCGTCCTGTCAGCCGCCTTCACCTCAACGGCATCACCTCCCGACCACGATGAAACACGCCATCGAAACCTTTGCCCTCACCCGGCGCTTCGGCCGCCGGAAAGCCCTCGATGCCCTCACGTTGCGCGTGCCCGCCGGGTCCGTGTTCGCCTTGCTCGGCCCCAACGGCGCGGGCAAGACGACCACAATAAAACTCCTGCTCAACCTCCTCGCGCCGCACGACGGGAGTTCCTTCGTGCTCGGTTGCGATTCCCGAAAACTCGGCCCCGCCGAATTCGCCCGCATCGGCTACGTCGCCGAAGGGCAGGACCTGCCCGACCGGATGACTTTGGGCGAGTTTGCCGATTATTGCCGTCCGTTTTATCCGGCATGGGATCGCGAGCTCGAAGCTGTGTTGCTGCGCACTTTCGAACTGCCGCCGGACCGGCAACTGCGTCACCTCTCGCGCGGCATGCGGATGAAGGCGGCGCTGCTCGTCGCGCTTGCCCGGCGCCCCCGGCTGCTGCTGCTCGACGAACCGTTCGGCGGACTCGATCCGGTGGCGCGCGACGATTTCATCCGCGGTCTGATCGAGGCATCGCTCCTCGGCGAGTGGACCGTCCTGCTTTCCTCGCACGATATCGAGGAGGTGGAGCGGCTCGCCGATCACATTGCGATCATCGACCGGGGGCGCCTGCAACTCGCCGAATCGCTCGAAGCCTTGCAGGCGCGGGTCCGCCGGGTGGAGTTGCGCTTCGGTTCGCCCGCGGCGGCGGCGGAAGCGGCGCGGCGGCTGACGGGGACCGGCAATCCGGCGTGGCTCGACGTGGAGCAGGCCGGTTCACGTGCCGGGTTTGTGGATACGGCATGGCGCGGGAGCGACAGCGAACGCGCTTGCCGCGAACGGTTGCTGTCGCCGCTGGCGTCCGCAACGGATGCGCCGGGCGCAGCGGACAACATCACGATCACGGCGAGGCCGATGCCATTGCGCGAGATCTACCTGACCCTGGCGCGGACGCCTGCGCCAAACCTGAAAAATCCTGTATCATGAAAACGCTTTCCCCCGCCTCTCCCGATTCTCCGGCCGCGCCGGCACTCGCGCCGCGCCGCTTCGCACTCGTCTGGCACATCGTCAAAAAAGACCTGCGCCGGCAACGCTGGCTGTTGCTGGTCTGGGGCGGCGTCTGGTTGCTGCGGCTGGCGTTGCCCTTGTGGCTGATGGCACGGCTCGAACCGTCCGAACCCGGTTACGGCGCAACGGAAGCAACCGTCCTGCAGGTCGCGCTGCTCGCCGACCTGCTGCTCCTGTTTGTCATCATCGCCCGTGCCGTCCAGTCCGACGGTCCGCTGCGAAAGGAAGCGTTCTGGCGCACGCAGCCGGTCTCTCCGGGCCAGATGCTGACGGCCAAGCTGCTGTTTGCCGGCATCGCCTGCTGGCTCGCGCCGTTGGTCGTGATGGCGGCGGCATTGCTGTGCTATGGCGCGGGCGCGGAGGAGTTTTTTGTGTCGCTGCGCAGCGTGGCGCTCAACCAGGCGGCCTGTGTGCTGGCGGCGTCCACGTTTGCCGTTGTTTTTCGCGGAGTGGCGGCGAGCCTGATCATCGCGGCGCTGGTGTCGTGCCTGTTCATCATCTTGCTCCCCGGCGCGAATCCCGTCGGGCTTGACGGGGTGCTGATGGGCAAATCGTTGTTTGCCAGCCGGATGCTTGCCGGCGCAGGTGTTTTGCTGACGAGCGCAGCGATCGCATGGAGGGGCGCCTGGATACGACGTTCGGAATGGAGAGCCTGGCTCGCAGGCACACTCGGGTTTATCCTCGCCCTGAGCGCCGCGCGTTTCTGGCCGGTGGATTTCGTTCGCCGGCTGCCGGGTGAACAACGCGCGGTGTTCGCTTCCGGAACCGGAAACGAAACGCCCCAATTTGTAGTATCGCGTTCCGGTGTGGTGGGGAAACCCGTGGTATCCCGCCACGAGTTCCGGTTTATCCGGTTTTCCAACACGACACTACGAAAACAGGAAAACGGTGATAGCCAAAGAGATCGCGCCTGGCGCGAGGATGTGTTGCACGATCTGCCTCGTATCCAGCCTGCGGTTACACTCCGGGTGGCGCCGCCGCACGAAGACCTTGTCTGGGAGCCGGTGAGGCTCGAAGTCGATGCACCCGGACGCCAGACATGGGAAACAACTGCTGCCCGGAACTCGAGATCGGATAATCTTGCGATCGCATACGGCTTGCTGCGCAAGCGAGGTGTCACGCCATTCGCGCAATTCACGCAATTCGCGGCAGGATACGAGTCGCCGGTCTGCGAGTGGCTGTTTCCGCTGTCCGGGGTTTTTTCCCGGACAGAAAATCCGTGGCCGCCCCCGCCATTCGCCTGGGAGGGCAAGCTGGAGTATCGGGTGGGACGCCCGGAGATCGTCTGCGAATTGCCGTTACGCGCCGGAGCGAAGGCCCGGGGACCCGGTATCGAGGTGAAGGTGCTGCGTACGGAGATCAGCTTTGGCAACATCCACCTTACCTTGCGCGAACGCCGCCCGGTATGCGCCGGCATCCGGCTTCCCGGGATCGACCGTTTATTTGAGCCCGAAAGCTGGTTCGATGGCGTGCGTTATGTGCTGGTTAACGACAGGCTCGGTGAGGCGACAACGGTGCATCCGGTCACCTCGGGCGAGAGTCTGGCCGAATTTATGCAAACGGTGCCGTTCGTGATCTCCTCGCGGCGGATGGACTTCACTGTGGTCCGGAAGCCCGAGGTGCCAGGAACGGACGACCGGGAAGCACGACGGGAACGCTGGCGGGGACGATGGAGATGGGTGCGCGAGGGGCACATTGACCATGAACAACAGCGGGCTGCCGAGGAAGCTGCTGCGCGGGCGTGGCTGGCGGATGCGCGACTGCTCGTCATCCGGGTCGCTCCGGCCGGGCGGGCCACCGCGGAAATACGGGAGGAAATGTTTCGCTACGAACCGTAATTCCGGAGCGGCGGCATGGCAAGCTGTCGGCCTTCGGCCTCGGTACCTGCCGCTGCTGAAGTGGCGCGGGCGTCCCGCCCGCTCCGGAGGTGGCACGGGCTTCCAGCCCGTGTTCCGGAGAGGCACGGAGGCGACGCTACGCGTCGTCCACGGCCAGGATGGCCGTGCCACGCCGGAATCGTTCTCGTTCTCCTGATCGATCGTTCTCCTGCTCCGGCACTCGCACGGCACTCGCATGGCACACGCACGCACGGCGCGCCGCAGCACGAGTACGAGTAAGAGAAGGAGTACGAGAAAGATCCCGATCCGGAGAAAGAGCAGGAGAACGAGAATGAGAACGAGTGGAAGCGCCCCCCCCCACGGCCAACAAAAAAAAACCGCCGGAGCTTTCGCTTCGGCGGTTCTTGCAAAAACCGAAAACTGCCATGCAGCAGTTCAGGCCTTCAGGTGACCGGAGACGAGCTTCGTCATCTCGAACATCGTGACGGTCTTCTTGCCATTGAAAACGGCTTTCAGAGCGGCGTCAGCGTTGATCTTGGTCTTCTCCTTCGGATCCTGGAGCTTGTTCTTCTTGATGTACTCCCAGAGCTTCTTGGTGAGCTCGGTACGAGGAAGAGGTTTCGCGCCAACGACCGCCGCGAGGGCATCGTCAGGTTGAACCGGTTTCATGAAGGCTGCATTGGGTTTACGTGTAGGAGCTTTTTTAGCCATAGCGGCGTTAGTCCTGGATTTCGCGTCCGCGAACGCAACAACGATTTTTGGTATAAAATCAGGCTTTTCAGAGGGGGAATTTCAAACTTGCGGAGTTGCCCCCGAGCTTTCAAAAGCAGCCGGCCCGCCGGTAGTTGACATCCAACTACGCATCTCCGGCCGTTCCCCCCGCCTTGGCGAACTGTCCGTGCAGCGAGGCATAGGCTCCGCCGGCGGCCACGAGCTGGTCGTGCGTGCCGCTTTCGATGATGCGCCCCTGGTCGAGAACGAGGACAAGATCGGCGTACCGGATCGTGCTCAGGCGGTGCGCCACGACAATGCTGGTGCGGCCGCACAGGAGGAGTTGCAGGGCGCGCTGGAGGCGGGCTTCGGTGAGCGCGTCGATGGCGCTCGTGGCCTCGTCGAGGATGACGAGCCGCGGGCCGGCGAGCATGGCGCGGGTGAAGCACACGAGCTGCCGCTGCCCGAGCGAAATGCCGCCGCCGCCGGCGCCGACCTCCGTGCGCAGGCCGCCGGGAAGCGCGTCGAGCAGGTCGAGGCAGTCGATGGAGGCGGCGGCGGCGCGCACGTCGTCTTCCGTCGCCTCGGGCCGGGCCATGAGGATGTTGTCGAGCACGGTGCCGCTGAAGAGGAAATTTTGCTGCGTGACCATGCCCGTCTGCCGGTGCAGCGAATGGCCGGTGATCGTGTGGATATCGCGGTGGTCGATGAGCAGTTCGCCGGAGGTGGGCAGGTAAAATTTGGAGACGAGATTGATGATCGAGCTCTTGCCGCTGCCGGTATGGCCGACGAGCGCGATCGTCTGCCCGGGCTCCGCCGTGAAGGTGATGTCGCGCAGGACGGGCACCTCCGGGTTGTAGCCGAAGGTCACGTTGCGGAATTCGATGCGCAGCCCGGCGGCGGCTGAGGCCGCCGCCAGTCCGGAGTCTGGAGTTTCGGGTCTGGAGTTGTCGGCCGATGTGGCGGATGCGGGCGGCGTGGCATTGCCTGGACCCTGAACTCCGAACCCTGAACCCTGAGCGGAAGCTGCTGCGAAGCCGCAGCGCGGATCGGGGAGGTCTTGCGCGTCGGGCGCGTCGGTCCATTCGGGCTTCAGGTCGATGAGCCGGAACACGCGCTCGGCCGAGGCCATGGCGATGAGCGCCTGGTTGTACTGGTTGGCGATGACCTGGATGGGCGAGAAGAAGAGGTTGGCGACAAAGAAAAACGTGATCAGGTCCTCGAGACCGATGGCCCCGGAAAAGGCGCGCCAGCCGCCGAGCATGAGCAGCACGGAAATGAAGAGCTGGCTGTTGAGCTCGAGGATCGGCGTGAGGACGGCGGAGGTGCGGGCAAGGTTGATGTTGTGCTGCGAATGGTCGGAGAGGAGCTGGCGGAAGAGGCCGGCGTTGGTCTCCTGGCGGACAAACCCCTGGGTCACACGGATGCCGTTGACGGATTCGGCGAGCGTGGCCGTCACCCGGCTGAAGCTTTCCTGCGAGGCGCGCGAATAGCGGCTGAGCCTGACACGGAAGCGGCGGTTGAGCCCCCACAGGATCGGGGCGAGGCCGGCGACGACGAGAAACATCTTCCAGTCCGTCCAGAGCATGACGAGCGCGGCGAAGCTCATCTGCCCGACCTGCACGATGCTCACGAAAAACACGTCCTGGATGCCGGTGCGCAGCGCGTCCACGTCGGATGTCATGCGGCTGAGGATACGGCCGAGTTTCGTGCGGTGGAAAAAACTCATCGGCTGGCGCTGCACGGCGTCGAAGACTTCGCTGCGCAGGCGGTTGACCACCGTCTCGCCGATCTCGAGCGCGAACCGCTGGCGGAAGTGGAACATGCCCTCGGTGACCAGGGCGAGGCCGCCGTAGGCGAAGAGCATGGCGATGACGGTGCTCCATTCGTGCCGGGCGATGGGTCCGGCGATGATCACGCTCATCAGCCACGTGAGCGCGGGGAGCTGCATCGCGCGGCACAGCGTCAGGAAAATGAGCCAGTTGCGCTTCGCGGCGACGTGCCGGGTGTAGCCGAACATCCGCCGGATGAGCGACCACTGGAGGGGCTTGAACTGGGCGTCGTCGGTCTCGAAGCGCGAATCCTTGTGGACGGTGAGCAGGCGGTCGGGGCGGTCGGGTGCGCCAGGGGCGGAAGGTTTTGCGGTGCTCATGCCTTGTCCTCCTTCCGTATCGTCGGCGCGACGGGCGGCGGCAGGTTGGCGGTTGATTGCAGCGAGGCCTCGGGAAACACCGGCGCGGCGTCGAGCTTCGCGCCGTCCACGAGTTGCAGCGCGGCCACGCGGCGGTAGGCGCCGGCCTGGCGGAGGAGTTGTTCGTGCGAGCCGCGTTGCACGATGCGGCCGCGCTCCAGCACGATGATCTCGTCGGCCCGGCGCAGGGTGCTCACGCGGTGGGCGACGATGAAGGTGGTGCGGCCGGCGATGGCGTTTTGCAGGGCCTCGAAAATCTCGTGCTCGGTCTGCGCGTCGATGGCGGCGGTGGGGTCGTCGAGGAGCAGGATGGCGGGCTCCAGGAGGATGGCGCGGGCGAGGGCGAGGCGCTGGCGCTGGCCGCCGGAGAGGCTGTTGCCGCCTTCGCCGAGGATGGTGTCGTAACCCTGCGGCAGCTCCAGGATGAAGTCGTGCGCGGCGGCGATGCGCGCGGCGCGCTCCACCTGCTCGCGGGTGGCGTCGGGATGACCGAAGGCGATGTTGGCGGCGACGGTGTTGGAGAAGAGAAAACTTTCCTGGAAGACGATGCCGATGCCGCGCCGCAGGTCGTCGAGGTGGAGGCGGCGCACGTCGATGCCGTCGATGAGGACGCGGCCGGCGGTCACGTCGAAAAAGCGCGGGATGAGGCTCATCAGAGAACTCTTGCCGGCGCCGGTCGCGCCGAGGATGGCGATGCAGTGCCCGGGCGCCGCGTGCAGGCTGATGTTGTCGAGGACGGCGTCGCGGCCCACGTAGCTGAAGGAGACGTTCTCGAACCGCACGTCGCCCTCCAGACGCGGACGGCGGATCGGGTCGGGGATATTCTGCACCTCGACCGGCGAGTCGATGATCTCGAACACACGGCGCGCGCCGATGAGCGACTGTTGCACGCTGTTGACGAGCGTGGCCACCTGGTTGACCTGGCCGGAAAACTGTTCGAGCAACCCGGCAAACACGACGAGCCCCGTGCCGAGCGGCAGCCGGCCCTGGATCACGAGCCAGCCGCCGTAACCGAGCAGCGCGAGGATGTTGATGCGGGTCAGGAGGCCCACTGCCGGCGAGAACAGGCTGACGCGAAAAAAGATGCTGCGTTGCTGGTCGTACACTTCGCGGTTGGCGCTCTCGAAGGCGGCGCGGTCCTCCTCCTCGCGTCCGAACGCCTTGATGACCTGGATGCCCTGGATCGATTCCGTGAACCGCTGCACGAGCCGCTCCACCAGCGTGCGGTTGCGGGCGTAGCGCGGCTGGATGATGCGCGAAAAGGTTGTCGACATGATCGCCAGCACCGGCGTCGTGCCCAGGCAGAGCAGCGTCAGCGGCACGCTCAGGTGCGTCATGTAGATGATATAGACCGTGAGCGACACGATCATGATGACGCTCTGGATCATGACCTGGTCGACAAACATGCGCACGGCCTGCACGTCGCCGGTGACCCGGGTGATGACCGACCCGGTCGTGTTGGCGTCGAAGAAGCGGAACGAGAGGCGTTGCAGTTTTTCGTAGATTTCCGCGCGCAGGTCGACGACGAGGCGTTGTTGCACGAGGCGGTTGATCGCCACCGTGTAGGCGTAGTTGAGCGACGAGCGCACGGCGGCGAACCCGAGGATGGTGCCGGCGATGGCGAGCAGCACGAGGATGGGCCGCGCCTCCTCGGGCAGCGCAGGGATGTATTTCATCTCCGGCATCGGCACGGCGTGCGCGCCGTCCGGCCCGACGGGCGAGACGACGTGGCGGATGTAGTCGATGCCCATGCCAGTGAGCGAAAGTCCGCTCAGACCGAGTGTCAGCAACACGAGCTGGAGCGACAGCACCTGGAGGCACTGCTTCCGGTAACGCCAGGCCAGATTGAACAACCGCCGGACGAGTACGCCATTGGTCAGGCGCGTCGCGGGTGAGGGCGGCGTCGGGGAAGGATGCATGAAGGGGACCACACTAGAACGAGAGCACCGCCGATTTCACGCCTGATTGCGGATTTTTTGCGGTGGAAGCATCGTCGGGCCGGGAGATCCTGCGTGCTTTCGGCTGCGGATTCCCGGCCCGTTCATGGCAAAAGCCGCTCCGCCCACGCCGGCGGCTGGCCGGTCCGCGCATCCGGGAGCGGGAGGCGAGGGGAGCCCCACAGTTTTTTCCGGAAACGGGCCACCACGCGGTAGCCGGCGTCGCGCCATCCGCCCGGCAGCCAGCCGAGCGCGGTGCCGGCGGCGCGCCAGCCCGGACCGAGCAACCGTGACAACGCCACCACGCCATCGGTCCGCAGCGCGTGACCGGCTTCCGGGTGTTGCCGGTCGTAAATGAGAACCAGTGAATCGAAGTCTTGCGGGGTGGCCGGAGCGGGCAGCCCCGCGCGCCGGCAAAGCTCCCGGGCCGTCGGCCCCTGCAACGGCGCGGCGTGCAGGCGCCTGCTCCGCTTCAGGAGAAACCGCATCAGCGCCACACACAGCCCGCACTCGCCGTCGAAGAGCAGGACTGGCGCGGTGGCGGGAGCGTTTGTGGGTCTGGAACCGGAAGCCATTGCCTGCCAGCCTGGCACGAGTTTCCCGGGAACGCCAGGTTGCACAACCGCCTGTTTCCCGCCCACTCTCCTGCCCATGCGCATCGGGCCGCTCACGCTGTCGTCCAATCTGTTTCTTTCACCGCTCGCCGGCTACACCAACCTGCCGATGCGGCTCACCGTGCGCGAACTCGGCGGGCTCGGCCTCGCCACCACCGACCTCGTCAACGCCCGTTCGCTCCTCGAGCGCAGCAAGGGCGCGATGCGCCTCGTCGCCACCGCGCCCGGCGACCAGCCGCTCGCCATCCAGCTCTTCGGCGCGGTGCCGGAAGAAATGCGCGACGCCGCCGTCGTCTGCAAGGAACTGGGCGCGCAATCGGTGGACATCAACATGGGATGTCCCGTCAAAAAAGTCGTCAGCATCGGCGGCGGCTCCGCCATGATGACCGAACTCAAAAAAACCGCCGCGCTGGTGCGCGGCATGATCGAGGCGGTCGGGGGGGGGAGGGGGGGGAATCCCGGTCACCGCAAAAATGCGCCTCGGCTGGGATGACAACAACCTCACCGCGCCCGACCTCGCCCGCGTGCTCGCCGACGTCGGCATTGCCGCGATTTTTGTCCACGGCCGTACCCGCGCGCAGGGCTTTTCCGGCACGGTCAATCTCGCCGGCATCCGCGCCGTCGTCGAAGCGGTGCCGGGGCTGCCGGTCATCGGCAACGGCGACATCACGACTCCCGAAGCCGCGCGCCACATGATCGCCGAAACCGGGTGCGCCGGTGTGAGCGTCGGGCGCGGGGCGTTTTACGATCCGTGGATTTTCCGGCGCACCGATCACCTCCTGCGCACCGGCGAACTCCTTCCGGAGCCCGGCTTCGGAGAGCGCGTGCGCGTGATGCGCCGGCATTTTGAACGTTATTGCGAATTTTACGGCGAGGAACACGGCGTCCGCCTTTTCCGTCGCGTGGCGCCCTGGTACGCGCGCCGGTTCGGGCCGGCGAAGTTTTTTAAACAAAAAGTCCTGACGCTCACCTCCCGCGCCGGTTTCGAGGCGCTGATCGCGGAGTACACCGCCTGGCGCGCGCAGTTTTGCGACGAGCGTGGCGAGTTGCTGCCGCGTTTCCGGCTCGAACCGCTGACGGCATCCTTCATGCGCGCCCCCGGCGAGGCGGGGGCGGCGGCGGATCGCGAGGCGATTCCCGTGCCGAAGGGGCCGGTGGAGCGGTGGTGAACGACCGGCGGTTTCACCCCAAGGAACGGCACCCTGTAATTGCGAACGTCATACCGGTGTCCCGGATATTTTTGACTTTACACAAAGATCGCAAAGAACGCGAAGAGCAGGATCAGCAATCCTTTGCGTTCTTTGCGGCCTGGGTGTAAAAATCTGAAGGTTTCGGGATGTCGCTATTATTTCGCCGCGGGCTTCGCACCGTTCGCGGCCGTGTTGGCGGCGCAGGCGCAGGCGGCGTTTTGCACAAAAAAGTCGTTGCCCTTGTCGTCCACGAGCACGAAGGCCGGGAAATCGACGACATCGATCTTCCACACGGCTTCCATGCCGAGTTCGGGATACTCGAGGAGCTCGACTTTCTTGATGTTCTCTTTCGCCAGAATCGCCGCCGGACCGCCGATGGAGCCGAGATAAAAACCGCCGTGTTTCTTGCAGGCGTCGGTCACGGCCTTGCTCCGGTTGCCCTTGGCCAGCATCACCATCGAGCCGCCGTCGGACTGGAAGAGATCCACATAGCTGTCCATGCGGCCGGCCGTCGTGGGGCCGAAGCTGCCGGAGGCGTAGCCCTTGGGCGTCTTCGCGGGGCCGGCATAATAAACGGGGTGGTTTTTGATGTAGTCGGGCAGGCCCTGGCCGGCATCGACGCGCTCCTTGAGCTTGGCGTGGGCGATGTCGCGCGCGACGACGAGCGGGCCGTTGAGGAGCACGCGGGTCGTCACGGGGAGTTTCGACAGCGTGGCGAGGATGTCCTTCATCGGCTGGTTGAGGTCCACGCGGACGACGTTGTCGTCTTTGATCTGGCGGTGTTCGGCGGGGATGAAACGGCCGGGGTTGGTCTCGAGTTTTTCGAGCCAGATGCCGTCCTTGTTGATCCTGGCCTTGATGTTGCGGTCGGCCGAGCAGGAGACGCCCATGCCGACGGGGCAGCTCGCGCCGTGGCGGGGCAGGCGGACGACGCGCACGTCGAGCGCGAAGTACTTGCCGCCGAACTGCGCGCCGATGCCGCTCTGCTGGGCGATGCGCAGGACCATTTTTTCGGTTTCGAGGCAGCGGAAGGCGCGGCCGTGCTCGTTGCCGGATGTGGGGAGCGCGTCGTAGTACTTGGTGGAGGCGAGTTTGACGGTTTTCAGGCAGGTTTCGGCGCTGGTGCCGCCAATCACGAAGGTGAGGTGGTAAGGCGGGCAGGCGGCGGTGCCGAGGTAGGAGAGTTTTTCGGTGAAGAACTTTTCGAGGCTCTTCGGGTTGAGGAGGGCCTTGGTTTCCTGGAAGAGGAAGTTTTTGTTGGCGGAGCCGCCGCCCTTGGCGACGAAGAGGAATTTGTACTCGGCGCCCGGCGTGGCGTAGAGGTCGATCTGCGCGGGGAGGTTGGTGCCGGTGTTGGTCTCCTTGTACATGTCAAGCGGGGCGGTCTGCGAGTAGCGGAGGTTTTCCTTCGTGTAGGTTTCGTAGACGCCCTTCGAGAGCCATTCGGCGTCGTCGGCGCCGGTCCAGACCTGCTGGCCTTTCTTGCCGACGATGGTGGCGGTGCCGGTGTCCTGGCAGAAGGGCAGGATGCCTTCGGCGGAGATTTCGGCGTTCTTGAGGAGGGTGAGCGCGACGTAGCGGTCGTTGGCCGAGGCCTCGGGGTCGTCGAGGATGGCGGCGACCTGCTTCAGGTGTTTTTCGCGGAGGAGGAAGGAGGCGTCGCGGAAGGCCTCGCGGGCGAGGTAGGCGAGGGCCTCGGGCTCGACCTTGAGGATTTCCTGTCCCTCGAATGAACCGGTGGAAAGGCCCTCGCGGGAAATGAGACGGTACTCGGTGTCGTCGGCGCCGAGCGGGAAGGTGTCCTGATAGGTGAAGGCGGGCGTGGCCATGGTCGTGCGGATCGGTCGTTGATGGATGTGTTGGTCGACCGGGCAGCGGTTTGGTCGTGCCGCCCGGCGAAAGGTCAATGGTCGATCACTCTGGCAGCAAACGACGGGGCGAGGCAGGCATTTTTTCGCGCCGGCGGGGAATGGCCGCGGAAATAAGCGGCGGTTGAGCCCGGCATTAGGGCGGATCAGCGGCGGCGCTTGCGGGCGGCGCGCAGCTCGGCGAGACAGGGGGCCACGGCCGGGAGCCGGGCGGCGTGGGCGAGCCATTCGCGGCGCAGCCAGAAACCGGGGATGCTCATGGCGTCGATGCGATCCTGGCCGTCATCGCCGGTGGCGTATTCGCCAAAAAGATCACCGGCGCGGCGATAGAAATGGTGGTCGGCCTTGTCGGGATCGATCACCCAGTACTCCTGGACGCCGTGCGCCTCGTAGGCGGAAAACTTGGCCTCGCGGTCGCGGCGGGCGGTGGCCGGAGAGAGCACCTCGACCACGAGCGTGGGCGCAAAATCCGCATGGGTGACGCCCAGCCGGGCTACCTGCTCCGGGGTAAAATACGACAAATCAGGCAAAAAGGTATCCCGCGGACTGAGCCGCACCGCGACGGTTTCGCGGTGCAGTTCACCGAGTTCGAATTCCTCGATGTACTGGTGCAGGAGGCTGTCCAGAAAATTGACAATGCGGGCGTGGTTGAGCGCGACGGGGGAGCGCTTGAAAATGTGGCCGCCGATCAGGTCGGCGTGGATGCCGGGCTGGAGCCAGTCGAGGAAGCGGGCCGAGTCGAGGAGCGGGTTGCCCTTCGGCGCCGGCGTGCGGCCGGACGCCGGAAACCGGAGCGGCGCGGCGGAACGTTGACGACGGCGGGTGGAAGCGGGTACGGCAAAAACGGTGGCGACGGGCGGCTTGGCCATGATTATCCACTGTGCGCCTCGCCTCCGGAATGGCAACCGTTGCGTCTTCCGGTCACGCCCTTCCCGCCCCGCCGGATGCTGGCGAAGCCAGCCTTGGAGTGCGGCAGTCCTCTGCCGCTTTCCGCTCCAAAAAAGCGGCAGAGGACTGCCGCACTCCAGGGTGGCTTCGCCGCAGAAAGGCGGAATGCAGGGGGGGGGCATCCTCGCCCCGCCTCCGGTCCGAATCCGGTTTGGACAGCCGTTGGCAAAAATGCTTCGCTCGCCGGCTTCCATGTTCCCTCAACTGGTTACACTTCTGGGCATCCTCACGGTCGGGTTGCTGAGTCCGGGGCCTGACTTTTTTCTCATCGTCAGGAACAGCATGAGCGGTTCGCGCGCACGGGCTTTCGCCACGGGCTGGGGCATCGCGGCCGGGCTCGGGTTGCAGGTGACCGCGCTGTCGCTCGGGCTGGCGGTGGCGCCTGCCCTCGTATTGCGGACAATCCAGCTCGCCGGCGCCCTGTTTCTGGCGTGGATCGGGCTGAAAGCCTTGCTGGCCCGGCCGGCGGCGGATGCGGTGACGGTGGAGGAGGGCGGCAGGCAAAACGCAAACGCGCCGGCATCCGCCGCCGCCCTGCCGGTCGCGGCGGCAGCAGCCGTCCGCCAGCACCTCCCTGCCGACCGCGACCGCAAACAGGCGGCGGCGGGATTCATGGAAGGGTTTTTGTGCAACGTCACCAATGTGAAGGTGTTCGTTTTTTTCGTGAGCCTGTTCTCGCAGTTCGTGACGGCGGAGTCGGCCTGGCAGTGGCGCGTGCTCATGCCGGTCACGGTCGTCGTCCACGGCGCCGTCATGTGGTTGCTGATCACGTGGGCGTTGCTGTTTCCGCCGGTGGCGAGGCAACTGGCCCGGGCGCAACGCTGGCTGCCGCGCGCCTTCGGCGTGGTCCTGCTCGGCTTCGCGGCGTGGGTGGTGCGGGAGGCGCTGCGCTGAGAGCGGCCACCCGGTTTCGAGTCTGTTCAGCCTGAAAAGCGCGGGAGGGATCCGCGCATATCAGCGTTTTTTCACGCGCCCGTGATCCGCGTGATCGTCTCGCCGAGGCGGGTGATGTCCGAAGGCGCCACCACGGCGGCCGGACGCTGCCGCGGCCAGCCGCAGGTCTCGCTCGGCCAGCGGCCTTCGTCGAGAAAGGTCTGCATCGCGCCGGCCAGCCCGGTCACGTTGAGATAGTCGCGCTGGTCCTTCTCGTTGCGCACGAAATGCCGCGCCGCGGCCGGGATCGTGGTGATCTCGCCGCTTGCGACATACGAGAGACCGTTGAAATGCACGAAGGCGCGGCTGTCTTCCAGACGCGTCGCGGGGCGGTCGAGCTCGCCGCGCAGGTAACGGTAATATTCGAGGTGGTTCTCCACCAGCGTGTCGAAGGGCGGGAGCGTCTGGCGCTCGGTGCGGCCGTCGTTCCGGACGATTTCGTAATGCGAACCCACTACGTAGCGGATGCGGGCTTTTTCGAGGACGATGGTCTCGTGGTGGATGTGCGGCTCCGGGCAGGCATGCGTGAGCGCGATGCGGATCGTGGCGCCGGTCGCCGTGACGGCCTGCGTGAAAAACGTGTCGGTGCCCTCGATTTCGTTGCCGCGGTAAAGCTCGGCCTTCACCTGCGCGAGCCGCGCCCAGTCGAGCACGGCGGCGGGGCCGGCCCAGTAAAGGGTGTTGTGCACGTAGTGCGCCATGGCGTTGCCGAAACACGAGTCGAGCAGCAGGCGGCCGTCGGGCGTGCGGAGGCGGGCGGCCCAGTTGTTGCGCGAAAAATAGGCGGCGGTGCGCGGCCATTGCGCGAGGAGGCGCACGTCGGTGAGCGCGCCGAACTCGCCGGCGAGGATGCGCTGCTTGAGCGCGGCGCGGGGTTTTTCGATGATGAAATTGAAGCCGACCAGGGTGGCCTTTTTCGCGGCGCGATCGGTGGCGATCATCGACTCGAGCTCGGCGGGATCGAGGGAGGGCGGTTTTTCGAGATAGACGGGGATGCCGCGCTCGACGGCGGCGCGGTGCATCTCGGCGTGGAGCGAGATCGGCGTGGGGATGACAATCAGGTCGAGCTCCGCGCCGCAGGCATCGAGCAACTCGCGGTAATCGCCAAAAACACGCACGCCGCGGGCCGCGAAACGCCAGCGCTCCTGCTCGTTCGCGAAGGCCTCGGGACGCGGGTCGCAGGTGGCGACGAGCCGCGCCTGGCCGAGCTCCTCGAGCTTCACCAGCGCGTTCTGGTGGACACCGGCGAAGCCGCCCATGCCGATAATTGCGACCCGTGCCGGAGAGACGCGGGCGGCATTGCCGCCGGCGCTCTTGCCGACGCTGCTGTCTGTAGTTTTTTCGCTCATACAATTTTGAGTTTTGGCAGATCCTGGCCGTCAACGAGGCCGACCGGACGACCCGCCCGGTCGACGACAATCAGGTCGTCGATCTTGTGTTGTTCGAAAAGGCGGAGGGCATCGACGCCGAGCGCGTCGTCACGGATCGTCTTGGGCGAGCGCGTCATGAACGTGCCGACCGGCTGCGTCAGGAAATCCGGCCCGGTGAGCGCGGCGCGGCGAAAATCGCCGTCGGTGAGGATGCCGGCGAGCTTGCCGGTCTTCGGGGCGAGCAGCGCGATGGAGCCGCTCTTGGCCCTGGTCATGCGCAGGATCGCTTCCTGGAGCGTCACCGTCTCCGGCGCGGTCGGCAGCCGGTCGCCGCTGCGCATGATGTCGCTGACGCGCAGCAGCAGGATGCGGCCGAGGTTGCCGGCCGGATGGAAACGCGCGAAATCGTCGCGCGTGAGGCCGCGCTCCTTGAGCAACACCATCGCGAGGGCGTCGCCGAGCGCGAGCGCCGCCGTGGTGCTCGCCGTCGGCGCGATGCCCAGCGGGCACGCCTCGCGCGGCACCCGGTAGAGGAGACGCAGCGGCGCATGGCGGGCGAGTTCGGAATCCGGATTGCTGGTAAACGCCACGAGCACGACGCCAAACCGCTTCAGGAGGGTGACGAGCCGGATGACCTCGTCGGATTGCCCGCTGTTGCTCAGCAGGATGACCACGTCGCCCTCGCTGCACAGGCCGAGGTCGCCGTGCAGCGCCTGGGTGGCGTCGAGAAAACAGGACGGGATGCCGGTGCTGTTGAACGTGCCCGTCAGCTTGACCGAGATGTGGGCCGACTTGCCGACGCCGGTGAAGATCAGCTTGCGACCGCCGGCGATCGCCGATTGCACGGCCCGGGCGACTTTTACGAAATCGGCATCAAGACTCGTGCGGGTGGCTTCGATGGCGTCCTGCTCGATTTGCAGGCATTCGCGGGCATGGGCGAGAATGGATTTGGGAGCGAGAGCCATTTAGGATTTGAGTCAGAGGGAAGTTTGCGAGACTTGGAAGCAAACCCGCATCCATCAATTCATTTTCCGTGCCTGTCGTTTTCATGAGGAGATTTTCGTTTTCCAGAAGGTTGCTGCTCGCCCTGCTTGTGCTGGCGGCGCTCGCCGGATGCGAGCCCCGCCCGGCCGATTCGTACACCGCCGAGGTGGACGAACCGGCTTTCAGGCGCGGCAAGGAACTCGTGCGCCAGGGGCGCGACGGCGACGCGCTCAAGGAGTTTCTGAAGGTGATCGCCGAGCGCGGCGACGACAACGCGCCCGAATCCCACCTCGAGGCGGGTATCCTTTACCAGCGGCACATGAAAGATCCGCTGGCCGCGATCTATCATTACCGCCGGTTCCGCGACCTGCGTGTCAATTCCCCCCAGGCGGAAAAGGTCCGCGGGCAGATCGAGGCCGCCATCCGGGAATTTGCCCGCACGGTGCCCAGCCTGCTGACCGAAAACCAGTCCGGCAACGCCGAGTTGCAAAACGAGATCGACGCCCTGCGCCGGGAAAACAACCAGCTCAAGACGGAGCGCGAGACCTTGCGCCTCAGCCTCCAGGAAGCCGCCCGCCGTGCCCAGGCTCCGCTCGCGCCGCCGCCTTCCGGAGAGGGTGTTGGCGGCGGCAATACCTCGGTTGCGCTCACGCCGGTGCAGCCCGACGGCTACATCTCGCCTCCGCTGTCTCCGGCGCCGCCGGCCGGCTGGCAGCAGACGCCCCCGCAGCCATCGATACGTCCGCCCGCGCAACCGGCCCAACAACAACAGCAGACGGCGCAACCCGCCTCGCGCCCTCCCGGCAGCGCCACGATGCGCAGCCATGTGGTGACCCGCGGCGACACGCTCTACAGTCTGGCCCAGCGCTACTACAACAACCGCTCCCGCTGGCGCGATATCCTCGCCGCCAACCAGGACCAGCTCGCCAGCGAAAACACACCCCTGCGCATCGGCATGGAGTTGCGGATTCCGCAATAACGAAAAAGTGTCGCATCCGTGCCGGCGGAAACGGAAAACGAGTCATGCAGCCCCGAGTCACCGTCCGCGACATCGCCCGTGAAGTCGGCCTGCATTTCACGACCGTCGCCCGTGCGCTCAACAACCATCCCCGCCTCCCGCCGGCCACCTGCAAACTCGTCCAGGATGCCGCCGCCCGCATGGGCTACACGCCCGACCCGATGCTCACGGCGCTCAACGCCTATCGCAAAACCGTCCGCCGCCCCCGCTACCAGGCCACGCTGGCGTGGATCGACAACTGGCCTCGCCCGCCGTTCATGTTCAACGTCGGCGAGTTTCGCGAGTACTTTGCCGGTGCCCGCGCCCGCGCCGCCACGCTCGGCTATAAAATCGAGGAATTCTGGACGCACGAGGACGGCATGACTCCCGCCAAACTCCGCCGCGTCCTCAAGGCCCGCGGCATCCAGGGCATCCTCATGCCGCCGCAGTCCCGGCCCGGCACAATCTTCGATTTCGACCTGACCGGCTTTTCGGCGGTCGCCCTCGGCTACTCGCTCCTCAAGCCCGCTCTCCACGTCGTCACCAACCACCAATTCCGGACCATGCTCCTCATGCTCCGCAACCTCGACCGCCTGGGCTACCGCCGCGTGGGCGTATGCGTCGGCAACGTCTGGGACGAAAAAGTCGGCCACAACTGGAAAGCCGGCATGCTCCTGGCCGACGACACCAGCCAGGGCCGGCTCAGCCTCGCCATGCTCTCGCCCGAAGCCCCCGCGCGCCTCGCCGAAACCCTGGCCGCGCAACCCTTCGACGCGCTCGTCGGTTACTCCGACATCCATACGTTCCTGCGTGCGCACAACGCCCGCATCCCCCCCTTCGCCAGCCTCAGCGTGCTCGAGGACGACGACCATTTTTCCGGCACCTCGCAAAACAGCACCCTCATCGGCAGCAAGGCCGTCGATCTTGTAGTGGACATGATCCATCGCAGCGAAACCGGCGTTCCGGAGCAGCCAGTCCACACCCTCATCGATAGTGTCTGGAAAACCGGCAAAACCCTTCCGCCGCGCCAACCCTCCCGCCGACGGCAAGCGTCCTCCGCCTGAAAAACATCCGCGCGTCTCCCTCGTCGTGCAACAGGTAGCGCAACGATCCTGTTGCACCCTCCATGCGTGAATCCATTATGGGTCTCGCATGGACTCACACGCTATCCCCACTACTCCACATCCCGCCATCCGACGCCGCTCCATCCGCGCGCATTCCCTCCCGGCGTTCACGCTCATCGAGCTGCTCACGGTCATCACCATCATCGGCATCCTTGCGGCGATTATCATTCCGACCGTCGGCAAGGTCCGCGAATCCGCCGCCCGGACCACTTGCATTTCCAACCTGCGCCAGATTGGAGTCACGCATCTGCTCTGGGCAAGCGACCACAAGAATATCATCCCGATGGCCTGGCAGGCGGGACGCAAAAGCAACTCCGTTTACGGTTCGGATTGGTGGCACTGGAGTTACTACCTCCGGGGCTATTTTTCAGAATCCCCTGCCTCCGCCACAAATCCGAACTCGGGCAAGATCCTGCAATCCCCCCTCGTCCTTCGTGCCGCCGGGCGCACCTGGGCCGAGAATACCTATGTCCGCCTCAAGCACGACAACCAGGCCAACGCCACGGATAGCGACCTCAACCTTTCCTCCCTCAGCGCCCCCTCGCAACACCTCATCCAGCTCACCGGCAATCTCCAGGCCAACGGAACCCTCACCGCCACCATCCGCTACGACAACATCGCGGGCACCGGGGGATTTTTCGGCTACGGCGGGCGCGCCAACTGCCTCTTTGCCGACGGCCACGTCGCCTCCCTGCGCCGCGACCAGATCACCCTCGAAATGTGCACCCGCCAGTAGCCTCTCCCTCCTCTCCTTTCATCCCCGTTTTCCATACACGCCACGATCTAATCCGAACATTCGCCAACTATATCCATGAAAACACTACAAAAAATCCTTGCCGCAACCGCCGCCCTCCTCATGGCCGCGTTCGCTCCGTCTTCCATTCAAGCCGACACACTCGCGCTCTATAACTTCTCCAGCGGCTCCGTGGCGTCCACAGCCGGCTCCGGGCTGGCCTCCGCCGGCAGCTTTACCGCGACCGGGCTCGCCGACACGATAACGACCAATGGCGCCTTCGGTGTCCCCCTCAACCAGACCCCGGCCTCCAAGACGGCCGCCATCGAGAGCGACGCCTATGCCAGCTTTACCCTCACGCCCTCCGAGGCGCTCGACCTCACCCAGCTCAGCTTCACCCTGGGCCTCTCCAACAACGGCGCCCAGACCTACACCGTGCGTGTGGCCGTCGTCGCGGTGACCGGCTCCATCTCGACCGAACTTGGCGAAGGCGTCTTCCAGACCAGTGCCTCTTCAGGCAGCGCCGGTCAGTATGGCTCTCCCACCGTGTTAGACCTCACCTCGTTCAGCGCCACCGCCGGATCCTTCTCCGAGCCCGTCACCTTCCGGTTTTATTTCTGGGACAGCCACAATAATGCGGGTGCCTACGTGCGCCTCGACGCCATCACGCTCGTCGGCCAGGCCGCCGCGGTTCCCGAGCCTGCCGCCGCCGCCCTTGTCAGCGGTTTCGCCGTGGCCGCGATTGTGGCGATCCGCCGCCGCGCCGGGAAGTGGTGAAGGAAGCCCCCCACGCAGACTCCAGTGCCGCCCCGGCAACATCCACACCCATGACCATCGTTAGTATTCAATATAAAAATATATCCCCTGCTCGCGGCCTGCGCCGGTGGCTCGCGCAGGCGGGTCTCGCCTTGAGCGTGGCCATCGCCCCCGTCCTGCACGGACAGACGGCGGCGACCGGTTTCGAGTCAGACACGCTCGCGCCCTTTGGCGTGGAGGTATCGGCGGGCAACCTTTCCGAGATCATCGAGCCGTCCGGTTTCGCCCCGCGCGCGGGCAGCAAGGTGCACCACCTCCGCTGGTGCCAGAGCAACTACACCGGCTCGCGTACGAGTCGCGGCGTGGAAGGAACATCGGGCAGCGGCAACCCGCGCATCACCGAAGAAGGCTGGTTCGCCTTCAGCTTCCTCCTGCCCGACACCTTCCCCGCCAAGTCAGTCATCCTCGGGCAACTGATCTGCTGGATGCGCGAGCTGCCGAAGACGAACAAGACCGTGGCCCTCAGCCTGAACGCAAACGGACGCCTGACGCTCGACGGTTATTCCGGGGACGGAACCGGCGGAGCCACCCGCGAGGCCGTGCGTCCGCTCCTGTCCTCCGTCAAACGGGGAGTCTGGCACGATTTTGTGATTTACGTCCGTTTCTCCAATAAAAACACCGGCGTCATGAAGGCGTGGATCGACGGTGCGCCCGAAGCCGCGCCTACGGTTGAAGTTTCCGGCATCAACCTCGGCAACGGCGCATTCGACGACACCGGACGGATGACCGACGGAGCCTACGTGAAATGGGGCATGTATTGTCACGACGTCGCCAACCACACGGAGGGGGAGACGCGCGACGCTTATTTTGACGAAGTCGCCTATCTGGTCGGCAACCCGCCGGGCGCCTTCGACCTCGTGCGCCCGAAGGATCCCGATGCAGTCCGTGCCGGAATTCCTGAATCCCGAAGTTCCGATTGATGTCCCCGTTTCACGGCGCTTTCAGTGTTTTTCCGGCCACCCAGCGTCCGCCCACGAGCACCGTCTGGGGCGTGCCGGGAACGCCGCGTTCTCCCCGATGCAGCATCGATACCAGCAGGTCGGCCGCCGCGCCGCCGCTGTCCAGAGGCATTTCCCACACGCCGGATACCTCGCTGTTTTCATCCGGAAGATTCGGGCATGCCAGGCTGATATCCTCCGGCACCCGCCGGCCCAGTTGTTCCAGACGCCCGCCCAGATAATCGGAACCGATGATCGCATCCGGACGATGTTTTTTGAGCCAGCTTTTCAGTAACGCGGGATCGGGCTGTTGCAGCATCAGGACGGGAATCTGTCCGGTCAGGCCGGCCATCTCCTGCTCGGCCATATAAGCGCCCAGATACTGGCGCCGGGTGCGCTCGACGTGATCCCGTGTCAGGACAAATCCGATACGACGGTGCCCGGTCTGCCGAAGCTGCCGGACGCATTCGACCGTCGCCTGAAACTGCGCGGCCGCCACCACATGCAGACGCGGCGCGCCGAGCGTGTAGCCGAGCGCCACGGCAGCGAAATCCTCCCAGGGAAAATCGCTCAGGTCCGCCCCCGGCACCGGCTGCGGCGCGACCAGGATGCCGGCAATGTTGCGCGCACGCAGAACCGAGGCCGTTTTCCGCAGATGCCTCCGGTCGCGTTTTCCCGTGTCGAACGCCTCCAGCTGGAATCCGTGGCGCAAGGCCGTGCGGCGGGCTCCTTCGAAGAAGGCGGTGAAATGTTTGTTGTGCCTCCAGTCGTGCGGCGGCCTTTCATGGCCCAGCCAGGCCAGCACTCCCTGATAATTGGCCGGTCGCAAACGGTTCCGGTAGGCGGCCAGCGCCGTCATCATCGGGTCGGGCACGTAGCCCAGTTGCTCCGCCGCCGCGCGAATCCGGTCCCGCATCTCCCGCGAGATGCGCGGATGATTCCTGAACGCCATGGACACCGCCGCCTGCGTCACACCGAGCTGGCGCGCCACGTCGGCTTGGGTGATGCGCTTGCCGTCCGTTTGGGTATCCATGCTTATGCGTATAAGCATCGCCGCTATTGTCAGACAAGCCTTCAGTCGCAGGGATATCCGCAAGCTCTTCATCCCGATGACCCCCGCGAAGCATTCCCTGTCACCTGCCCCTCTTTCCCCGTCGGCCCGCCTTCACTGCCGGGGCGCGTTCACCCTGATCGAACTGCTGACCGTGATCGCCATCATCAGCATCCTCGCCGCGATCATCCTGCCCGCCGTGGCCAGGGTCCGCCAGTCGGCCCGCAAGGCCCAGGCCACGTCCGACCTCCGGCAGGTCGGCACCGCCATCAGCATGTATGCCGCCGACTACAAGGACAAGGTGCCCGGGCCCAATGGCCTCGGCATGAATCACACCTTCAACCGCAACTCGGACAAACCGTATTATCTCGCTCCCGCCATCGCTCCCTACATGTCCCGACGCGACCAGAGCAAGCTGGGCAGCGACGAGGAAACCGTTCCCCAACTCGTCTGCCCCGGCTTTCTCCGGCACGACCCGGTCATCAAACGCAACCGGCCCCACTATGTGCAGAACTACACCTTCGAAGGCATCAGCGGGAAACGCGTGCTGGGAAAAACCGACAACGATCCCGCCAGACAGATCGAGCCACCCACACTCATCTCGCTGGCGCAGTTCAGCGCCCTTTCGCGCATCTGGGTGCTGACCAATCTCGACCAGGCTCTCGTGACCGATAACCCCAAAATGGACAACGCCGGCGTCACGGATTCCTCCTGGTTCAAGACATCCCCCGCGGCGCCCGTATGGGAAAACTCGCGCCTTCGTCTTTATTTCGATGCCCATGTCGCCTCCGTCCCCCGCGACGCAGATCCCTGAGTACAATCCGCTATCACCACCCATAATTCATCATGAAGATATACCTCCATCACCCGGTGATCTCCATCGCCCGATCCGGCGTCGTCGCCGCCGCGTTCCTGTTGTCATGGTTCGCCACTACGGTTGAAGCCGCGACGGTCACCCTGTCCGCCAGCGACACGAACGACGCCCCCGGTTTCCATACCGCAGGCAATTGGTCCGACGGCTTGGCGCCATCATCCGGAAACGACTATGTGGTCGCCGGCAACCGGACCCTCCGTACCGGCACCGATGCATCCGGCTATGTTTTCGCCGGCAAGAGCCTCACGCTCGGCGACGGCACCAACAGCGGCGAACTCGCGTTGCGTTCAGGCGGTACGTTTACCGTCGATGATCTGGTGCTTCACTACGGCCGGGTCGCCAACTACACAAGCAGCGTCACGACCACGCTCGCCGGCAACGTGACACTCATCGGTTTCGGCACATTCACCCCGTCGGCAGCCACGCGCGTCCTGAACATTTCCGCGTCGATCAGGGGCGCCGGCGTACTGAGGATTGAAAATGGCATCACTATCATCACCTCTTCGAACAACACCTGGTCCGGAGGCACGCTGCTGCGTAATTCCAGCGGGACTACCCCGGCATCGCTCGATGTCCGCGCCGATGGAGCCCTGGGAACCGGAAACGTCACCCTCCAGCCCGGCACCACGCTGAAACTCGGCGGCGGCACGACCCACCAGTACCTTCACGAGAATGCCTCCCTCATCCTCACCACCGGACTTTCCGCCGGCTCCGTCGATCTTTCGTTTGTGGGCTCCAATCTCGTCACCAGCGTAAGAATCGAGGGCATCACCTGGACGGAAACCGGCACCTATGGCGCCATCGGTTCGGGGGCCGACCACGAATTCGGCGTATTCACCGGCACAGGATACCTGCGAATTGGCGCCATTCCCGAGCCCTCGACCTCCGCGGCGATTCTCGGCGGTTTGCTGTTGCTGGCGACCTGCGCAGGGCGTCGTCATCGCTGATGGCAGCGCGTCCCCCATTCCCCGTTGCCGCCTTCCCATGCGTCGCCTCACTTCCCTGTCTTTTCTCGTCGTCATCCTTGCGGTAATAACGTCCGCACTGTTTGCCCGGGAAAACACAAAGAGCACCGGCCCGGTCCTCCCCTCAATCGATCCGGCTCGCGTTGCCGAAATTGCCGGCTGGTTGTCCGGCCGCACCGCTCCTGCCTTTTATTCTCCCCCCTTCGCTGACCGCGCATTCTGGATACGGGCGGCCGCCGCCCATCCGCCGACGGAACTGGAGGCCGCCGCGACAAAGGCGGCGAAAAAGGAACCTCCGCCGCTGACCGAGGAACTCTACGACGATTTCAGGAAAACCGGACGACGCGGAGCCTGGGAAAAACCCCACGCCGCCCGCACCGAACGCCTCGGCCTGTTTCTCTTTGCCGAAGGCATTGCCAACGACGGGCGCCACCTCCCGCACCTCGAACGGGAGCTCGCCGCCATTCTCGACGAACCCACCTGGGCCATCCCTCCCCACGCCGGGCGACGCGCAACCTGGCATGATGCGTACGACCTTGTCGATCTCGCCGCCGCGATCCGTGCCTGGGACATCGCCCTGTGCGATTACCTGCTCGGCGACCGCCTCTCCCCCGACATCCGCAAGCGTCTGCGTTCGGAAATACGCGCACGCGTCACCGAACCCTACCTCCAGCGCGTACGCTCAGCCAGCCGCCGCGATTTCTGGTGGATGAACGGTGGCAACAACTGGAATGCCATTTGCAACGCCGGCGTCATGGCCAGCACCCTCCTGCTCGCGGACTGGCCGGTGGAGGAGCGGGCGGAACTGATCGCGGCTTTCGAAACCCTCACCGCCTTCTTCATCGACGGATTTGGCGACGACGGATTCTGCCACGAAGGCATCGGATACTGGTCTTTTGGATACGGCCATTATATGCTTGGCTCCGAGCTGATCCGCCTGGCTACGGACGGACGCATCGATCTGCTCGCGGGCAAAAAGCAGGAACTCATCGCCACCTTCGACGTCCGCTGGCAACTGACCGGCGGGATTTTTCCCGCCTTTGGCGATGTCAGGATCGCGTCGCGCGCACCGGCGCACTGGCACGATTTCGCGACGCTGCGCTATGGCGGTTCGGGCGGCATCATCGGTCGCAGCGCCAGTCCCACCTGGGTTCAGCCGCAGGGACTCGGTGCGCGACTTTATATCACCCCCTGGGATCTTTCCCTGCCCCGTCCTCCTCCCGGCTCCCCGGAGGCCCGGGCCATCGCCGCAAAAGTAAAAACCCCTCCCCTGCGCGACTGGTTTCCCGATGGCGGGGCGCTCGTCGTGCGACGCCGGCCCGCGGAACAGGGCCTGGTCGCTGCCTTCAAGGGCGGGCACAACAACCAGCCTCACAATCACAACGACCTCGGCTCCTTTGTCCTTCTCTGCGAGGGTGAAATCGCCCTGACCGACCTCGGCACCGACGTTTACACGAAAGACACCTTCAGTCCCAAACGCTACACCAGCGGAGTCATGAACTCCTTCGGCCATCCCGTCCCCCGCGTCGCCGGCCAGCTTCAACGCACCGGCGCCGGGGCGCAGGCAGTGACCGTGCGCGCCGATTTCAACGACAATGCCGACACCTGGGAAATCGACCTGACGAGCGCCTACGACGTACCCGCGCTGGAACGGCTCACCCGCACCTTCGTTTTCACCCGCGCAGACGGAGGGCGCCTGGAAATTGTGGATCGTGTTCGCTTCAAGCCGGGCCAGCCGCAAGCTTTCGGTTCGGCACTCGTTTTGCGTCCCGATCAGAAAAGGGAGAATGCAACCGCATCCGGTTTTCGCGTCGGACAGGTCGAAATCTCGTGGTCCGCCGATGCGGATACGACAGCGACCATCCTCCTTTCCGAAGATCCCGTCCACGGTATCGTTTCCGGCCAGGCTCCGCGAGGCACGCGCCTCGGCCTCGATTTCGCTTCGCCGGTGACCGAAACGACCCTCCACCTTTTCATCGCTCCGGCGAGATAGACCGCAGCCCTCCCCGTCAACCGCTCGCGGCGCATCGGGCGCTCACCTTGCCACGGATACAGATATGCCGGAGGGGATGACTGCCTCCGGAAGATCAAACCGTTCCCGAATTACGCCACCGCCCGTCGCAGGAGTCGCATCCGTACAGGCGCTGGCCTGATTAACGTGTAAAGCACCGCCTCATTGGACGGCGGATATGGCCCGGATACGTTTGGCTCCATGAACCCCCGCCTTTCTCCGACACCCGGCTTTCGCTCCCGCGCCTGTTTCACCAAGTCGCATCCGTCCGGCTTCACCCTGATCGAGTTGCTGACGGTAATCGCGATCATCGGCATCCTCGCCGCCATCATCATTCCCACTGTCGGCCGGGTCCGCGAAACGGCCAAGGCCAGCGCGTGCGCCTCCAACCTGCGGCAACTCGCCGCCGCCTGCCTCCTCTACGCCAACGAAAACAAGGATCGCCTCATGCCGATCCAGGGAAAGGATTCGGATGATCAACAGGTAACATGGCGGAAACTCGTCGAGCCCTACATCGGCTCCCGGCGGGCCGGCAACAGTATCCTCATCTGCCCGGGTGATCCCATCAGATCTTATCCCGTCTCTTCGGCCACCGGAGAATGGCCGGCCTCCTACGGCCTGAATCCTGCGTCCGAGTTTCTCAGCCAGGCCACTCTGCTCGGGTACGCCGGCTCGCAGTCGAAAACATTTTCGGCGATCAACCAGCCTTCCCGGTTCATCATGCTCGCCGATATCGGCAAAAGCAGCGGGGGGGGAGGCACCGATCCCTCCACTTGGGTAGACGGGCGCAACGACCAATCACCCAACTATGGCTATGCCCGCTTCCCGTGGGGAGGCGCGTTCAACCTCGAATGGAGCGTGTGGCCGCGTCACGGCGGAAACAAAAAGGCCAACGCCGCGTTTTACGACGGCCATGTGGCGGCGCTCGACCTGATCGAGGATCTCAAAAAACACCCGGATGGCGACCCGCTTTGCCTCTTCGACAACCACTGACGTCGTCATCTGCCGGCAAGCACGTCGCGCCTTTTTCCCGAATTGAACGAACCGCGTCTTGTACCGCCCCGCACCCTTCCCCGAAAAAAGCTTCTCTCCCCGGCCAAAGCGGTTAGCTCCTGGAAACATGTCCGTATCCATGGAGACGATTGCCCGGCGTCTGCGCGTGTCGAAGGTCACCGTTTCGAACGCCATGCGCGGCAGCGGACGCATCTCGGCGGAGACACGCGCCCGCGTGCTCGCGATGGCCGGCCAGCTCGGCTACCGTCCCAATCCCCTCGTCACCGCCCTGATGAGCAACCTGCGCCGCAAACGTTCCAGCCGTCGCTGCACGCTGGCGTTCGTCACCTGTTTCCCGCAACGCGACGAATGGTGCTCGCACCCGACCTTCGTGCAGTTTCAGGCCGGCGCGGAGCGGCGCGCCACCGAACTGGGTTACCGTCTGGAAACCCACTGGTCGGGCGAGGTGGAGCACAACAGCCGGCGCCTGAGCACCATCCTCTATGCGCGTGGCATTCCCGGTCTCGTGCTCGCGCCGCTGCCCGCCAACGGCATCGGTATCGAACTCGACTGGAGCCACTTTTCCACCGTTGCGATCGGGCACACCTTTACCGGCTTTCATGCCCACCGCGTCAGCAACCACCAGTTTCACTCGATCAAGCTCGCGATGGATGAACTCGTCGCGCGGGGCTACCGCCGCATCGGGCTGATCATGCCGGCGATGGACGACAACAAGGTCGAAAACATCTGGTCGGCCGGCTTCATCGCCGCGCGCCAGCGGCACCGGTTGCCCTCCATCGCGCCCATCGTGCTGCCACGTTTCGAAGCGGCGACCGCCGTCCCCTGGATCAAACGCAAGCGACTCGACGCCGTGGTGAGCACAAACCACCACATGCTGCGCCACATGCGCGGCATCGGCATCGACGTTCCCGGCGAAGCCGGTTTCGTTCACCTGGACTGGTCCGCCGAAAAAGGCGAAATGGCGGGCGTGAACCAGCGCTCCGACCAGATCGGCGCGGCGGCGATCGACCTGCTGATCGAACAACTCAACAACAACGAAGCGGGCATCCCCCTCCTCCCCAAAACCGTCATGATCGACGGTTGCTGGCACGAAGGCCCGAGCCTGCGGCCACGGGAGACCGCCTTCTGAACGCGAGTGCTCCGGACAAAAAAGCCCGTGCAACCGGGAAGTACCGGAGCACGGGCCTATTCGCCGGTTTTTCGCGATCATCATGCTTTACGAGTTAATCAATTCCGCGGTGGCCAACGACCGCCCCCCGCCGAAGCTCGTCGCCATGTTGCCTCGGTCATGTTTTTTCCCGCGCCGCCTGGTCCCCGTTGGCGTCGCTTTTGCCTTCGTCCTGATTGCTCTGCTTCTCGTCCGGCCCGGCCATGCCGCCGCCGCAGAAAAAATCCGGACCGACGGCCAAACCCTTCTCGAACAAAAAGACTTCGACATCGCGGGAAAATCCGGCTCCGGCCCCGATCATGAAATCCGCCGCCTCGCTTCCGGCGGCCCCGACGGCATCGCGGCCCTGCGCGTGATCACACATGCGGGCGCGGACAAACCCTGGAAGGCGCAGCTCCGGGCAACCTCCCGCTTCCCCGTCGCGAAAGGCGACACCGGCCTCGTGCAGTTTTACGCCCGCGCCACCGACACCAGCCATGAAAGCGGCCAGGCTACCGTGCGCATCAACCTGCAAAACGCCGCCGGTCAATACCCGCGCATCCTTGTCGCCCAGTTCCCCGTCGATCGCGACTGGCGGCTCATCAGCGCGCCCTTCGCGTTCCGCCAGGATCACACCGCCGGCGACGTCATCCTCAACCTCGATTTCGGTTACGGAAAACAGGCGGTGGACGTGGCCGGCCTGCGTCTCTCGAACCAGGGGAACACACCGATGGCGTCGTTGCCGCGCACCCGCGCCAGCTATCCCGGACAAGCCCCCGATGCGCCCTGGCGACAGGCCGCACTCGCCCGCATCGAGAAAATCCGCAAAGGCGACCTCGCTCTCGTCGTGACCGACGCCGCCGGCCAGCCCGTGTCGGGCGCGAGCATCCGCATCGACCAGACCGCGCACGCCTTCCGGTTCGGTACCGCCGTCAGCGCCGACCTGCTTGTCGCCGACTCCGGCGAGGCCGGAAAATACCGCGAAATGCTCGGCCGGCTCTTCAACGCCGCCAGCCTCGAAAACGACCTGAAGTGGCCTGTCTGGGCCGGCGAATGGTCCGGCTACGACCGGCGCCGCACGCTGGAAGCTCTGGCGTGGCTGAAGGAAAACGGATTTGCCGTGCGCGGCCACGTCATGGTCTGGCCGGGCTGGAAAAACCTGCCCGAATCCGTCCGCAGACTGCGCGGCACGGCCGACGAGAAACGCATCTCCGGCCTCGTCCTCGAACACATCCGCGACATCGGCGCGGCGACAAAACCCTTCATCTCCGAATGGGATGTCCTGAACGAGCCTTACAGCAACCATGACCTGATGGATGCCTTTGGACGCTCCGTCATGGTGGACTGGTTTGACGAAGCCTCCCGCCTGCTCCCCGGAGTCCCGCTCTACCTCAATGACTGGGGCAACCACGACCAGTCGAACGAGCCCGACCATGTGCGCCATTTCGAGGAGACCGCCCGCTACCTGCTCGACCACGGGGCGAAGCTCGGCGGACTCGGCCTGCAATGCCACATCGGCGGCCTCCCGTCTTCTCCGGAAGCCTTGCTCGCCACCCTCGACCGCTATCGGGAAACGCTCGGCCTGCCTGTTCGGGTGACGGAATTCGACGTCAACACCGATGACGATGAACTGCGCGCCGACTACACTCGCGATTTTCTCATCGCCATGTTCAGCCACCCGTCGGTCGCCGGCGTGCAGTTCTGGGGTTTCTGGGCGGGCAGACACTGGTTGCCCAAGGCCGCGCTCTACGGGCGGGACTGGACGGAAACTCCGGCCGGCGCCGTTTATCGGGAATTGTATCAGCAAACCTGGCACACACGCGACGCCGGCCTGACGGATCGCGAGGGTCGATGGGCCACGCGGGGTTTTTACGGACGTTACAACGTCGAGGTGGAGCGCGATGGAAAGACGCAGGTTCTGGCGATCGCGCACGAGCCGGGAGAGACCGGCCCGTACCGGGTCGTGTTGCCGCCAGGTTTCTGAGCCCGGGCCGGATGCGTACAAATAAGTCTGCCGCCCCCAAACTCGCGCTTCACATCGCCGCGGGATCCGTTCACCCTTCGCTTCCGTGTCACGACCAGCCCCGATCACTACCACCCTTGCACGCCTTCTCCTCGCATGGCTTCTGCCCGTCGCCGGGCTCGCCCTTGCCCCCTCCGCCAGAGCCGCGTCCGCTCCGCCCGACACGCCGACCGCAGCCGCTGCGCGGTTCGATTTCAACACCGCGCTCTTCCTCCTCCGCAACGCCGGCGCGCACCTGCCCGCCGCCGCCCCGGCCGACCGCCTGCTCTACGCCGGCGCCCTCCTCAATGCCCAGCCGCGCAGCGACGCCCGGATCGCCGAAGCCCTTGCCATCGCCCGCTCTGTCGATGCGCCGGAAGCCCGGTTTCTCGAGGCCCGTATCCTCCACGAGCATACCGAACCCCGCCAGCCGCAGGCCGCCGCCGCCCTTTACGAGCAACTCACCGTTCTCCCGGGCTTTGCGGATAATCCGCTCGTGCGCCGCGCGCTCGCGCCTCTCGCGCTGATCCGCCTTTACGAGACGCCCGGCCCCTCCCGCGCCGAACGTCTCGCCTCCGCCGAGGCGCTCCTGCCGCTCGCTACCCATCCACCCGTCGCCCGCGACCTGCGCTACCTCATCGGCCGCACCCTCCTCGAATGGCGGCTCGATCTGCCCCGCGCCCGCGAGCATCTGCGCGCCGCCCGCCAGATCGGGTTTTCCCAGCAACCCCGGCAAATTTCCCTGCTCGTCACCCTCGGCCAGCTCGCCGAGGAAACCGGCGACACCGCCCTTGCGATCGACTGCTATCGCGACTTCCTCCGCCTCACCGCGCGTGACTCCCGTGCCGACACCATCCGCCAGCGCCTCGCCGCCCTGGAAAAGCCTGAAAACCTGAAGGCTGAAAAAAACCGGATGCACCACAGAGAAGGGGAGCGGGCGCAGAGATCGGAATTATAATTAATTAATTTACAATATGTTACTTGATAAATATCCAGCATCATTGGTCGGCCTCTGTGCCCGCTCCCCTTCTCTGTGGTGCAATTTTTTGTCCCCGCGGTTGATCCTCAACTGAAGACGTCCCGGATTTCAGCCTTCGGTCTTTTCATGAAACGCCTCATCCCCCTCATCGGACTCGCCCTGCTCGCCGCCGCTTTTTTCCTCGCGCTTTTCAAGGTCTTCACCCGGGCCTCGGAACGTCGCGACCCGGATACAAAAATCATCCGCATCGGCCACTGGCTCATTCACGACGGCATGCGCGAGGCCTTCGCCGAAGTCATCGCCGACTACGAGCGCATCCACCCCGACGTGCGCGTCGAGCAGAATGCCGTTCCCCTCAAGACCTGGTTTGCCTGGCAGCGCGCCCAGTGGACCGGCGGCACCACGCCCGACATCATGCAGCTCGGCAAGGGCACCGGTGACGCCGAACTCGGCCGCTACTATCTCCCGCTCTCGTCCCGGATCGACGCCCCCAATCCCTACAACGCCGGCACGCCGCTCGAAGGCATCCCCTGGCGCGAGACCTTTGTCGACGGGCTCGCCAGCGGCATGACCTACAACACCGCGCTCGGCGAGAATTTCGGCATCCCGGCGCAGATCAACACCGTCCGCTTCTTCTACAACCGCCACCTCCTCCGCGCCATCACCGGCCGCGACACCCTCGACGGCCTCACCCTCGACGGATTTCTCGAACTCGGTCACGCCGCCCGCGAGCATGCCGCCCGCACCGGCCGCCCGATCGTGCCGCTCTCCGTCTGCGGACCCTACGCCGAGGGCCTCTTCGACCAGATTTCCGGCGCGCTTACCCAGCACCACGTCCTCGACAACCCCGTCCGCACCCTTCGCAACGATCCCGCCCGCTTCGCCGCCGACTACCTCGCAGGTGACTGGAAACTGGATACGCCCGACATCCGCCGCGTGCTCGAACTGTGGTCGGAAATCGCTGCCCTCGCCCAGCCCGGCTACGCCCAGCTCCAGCGCGAGGACGCCCATTTCACCTTCGTCACGGGCAGCGCGCTCTTTCTCTATGCCGGCAGCTGGGACTACTCGGGCATCACGCAACAGGCCCGGTTCCCTGTCGGCATCATGCGCATCCCGCTGCCGCGTCCGGGCGAGGGCCGCTACGGCGAATTCACGCTCGGCGTTCCCTCCGAAGTCGAGGCCGGCCTCGAAGCCGTCATGGGGGTTTCGCGCGATTCTCCCCATCCGGAACTCGCCATCGATTTCCTGCGTTGGCTCACCAGCTATCCGATGGCGGTGAAATTCTCCGCGCTCAGCCGGCGCATCTCCGCCGTGGTCGATGTGCCTGCGCCGGCCGAACTCGACGCGGTCCGACCCGCCGCCGGCGGACTGTTCGGCGGCCCGAGCATCAGCCTGCGGCATATCGGCGGCAGCAACGCCGCCCTCGTTTTCAACCAGAATATCCATCTCCTCGACGCCAGCCCTCTGGCCGGCGGCGATGCCCGGCGCGGCATCGAACCCTTCATCGAAGCCGTCCGCGCCCGCTGGACGCCCGCCATCCGTCGCGATCTCGCGCTGCTGCAACGCGCGCGCCTGCGCAACATCCGCACCGCCGACACCCGCGCGTTCTTCGCCGCCAGCGAGCCGGCCGTCACCGACACGGCCGCCGCCCCCGGAGTCGATGCGATTTTCGAGGCCGTCCTCGATCAGGAACTCGACCTGGCCCGCCTGCGCGGCAGCCTCGCGCCGTAACGGAGCCCGCCAGTGGCGCGGGCGTCTCGCCCGCTTCCGGTGTAGGGCGCCCTTCACGTGCGCCCGTTTGCAGGAGGGTGCATCAACCGCCCTTCACGGGCTACACCGGCAATCGCCGTCAGAGCGAAGGCACGAACTTTGCCGCCGGCACGCGCTCCACGTGGCCGTCGTAAAACAGGACATTGCGCGCGCTGCCGTGCGCCGGTGCCGGCAGGATGCCGGAGCCCCAACTGGCGGTATTGCCGGTGCCGTCCAGAAATTCCTTGTCCACATCCACCATCATCCATGTACGGGAAAGCGGATACGCCGTCATTTCGGCGAGGGTGCGCTGCTGCCATCTTGGCTGACCCTGGGTGAAGTTGATGTCGCCGAACGGACAAAAATCCCATGCCCCGTGACTGGCGCCCCACGGGCGGATGTTGACGACAAACGTCTTTTTTTCCGCGCGATCAGGTCCGCCGGCGGCGACCCATCCCGGGCACATGAACATTTCGTTCGTACGCCGGGTGGCGCTGATCTCCGTGGTCGGCAGATAGTCGGCCAGCAGCTTCGCAAGCAACCCGGGCGTAGTCCCGGGGGCCGGGTTGTAGTAAGGTTCCTGTCCGCCCCAAAGCGGTCCCGGAAACCGTTCCCGGTGCTCCGAGGCATAGAGCTGGATCGCCCCGTGAATCTGGCGCAGGTTGGACACGCACTGGACGGCGCGCGCCGTGGAGCGCACCTTGCCGACAGTCGGAATGATGATCGCCGCGAGGATGCCGATGATGGCGATGACGGTGAGCAGCTCGATCAGGGTGAACGCCCGGAAGGGCCGCCCGGGCGCCGGCGGATGATCGGGGATTTTTCCAAGTGTGGCGAATCGGGATACGGGGTGCATGAGGCAACAGGGTCCACGCAAAAATCCCGTTGGCAAACCCGCCGGATTTCTACCTGTAGAAATAAAGAATCCCGTCGCCGCTCCTCACACCGGATCGCGGAACTGCAAGGCGTGCAGGCGCGAGTAGAGACCGCCGGCATCGACGAGGTCCTCGTGCCGCCCCGCCTCGACGAGCCGGCCGCCTTCCATGACGAGGATCATGTCGGCCTTCTGGATCGTGGACAGGCGGTGCGCGATCACGAAGCTGGTGCGGTTCTCCATCAATCGCTCCATCGCCTGCTGTATCAGGCGCTCCGATACCGTGTCGAGCGCGCTCGTGGCCTCGTCGAAAATCAGGATGCGCGGGTCCTTCAGGATCGCGCGGGCGATGGCGATCCGCTGGCGCTGTCCGCCGGAGAGCTTGGCGCCGCGTTCGCCGATCACCGTCGAGTAGCCGTCGGGCATCGTCAGGATGAACTCGTGCGCGTTGGCGGCGGTGGCGGCGGCGAGAATCTCCTCCCGGGTGGCGTCGGGGCGGCCGTACTTGATGTTGTCCTCGACCGTGCCGGAAAAGAGGACGTTTTCCTGGAGCACGATGCCGATCTG
This sequence comes from Opitutaceae bacterium TAV5, assembly GCA_000242935.3. Classification (NCBI taxonomy): domain Bacteria; kingdom Pseudomonadati; phylum Verrucomicrobiota; class Opitutia; order Opitutales; family Opitutaceae; species Opitutaceae bacterium TAV5. Next base: position 1,097,911 of record CP007053.1, on the reverse strand, counting down.
GCGGCGGAGCGACTCGACCGTGACGCGGCGCACGTCGTAGCCGTCCACCAGCACCTCGCCGGACGCCACGTCGTAAAAGCGCGCGAGCAGATTGATGAGTGTGCTCTTGCCCGAACCGCTCGGGCCGACGATGGCGACCATGCGGCCTGCCGGCACCTTGAAACTTACGTCCGTCAGCGTGCGCGGGCGGCGCACGCCGAGCACGGGGTTGCCGGGGCGATTGGCCGGCGAGGCGGCCACGCCCGGACTGGAAGGCGGCGTCGCCGGTTCGTAGTCGAAGCAGACGCTGCGAAACTCGACCTCGCCGCGCGCCGGCGGCAGTTCGGCCGCGCCGGGTTCGTCCTTCACCTCGGGTTTGGTGTCGAGGAGCGCAAAGATGTTTTCCATCGACGTGCTGGCACGCTGGAGCACCGCCGCGAGATCGACAAAACGGACGATGGGCGGAAACACGAAGGCGATGTAGCCGTTGAAGGCGACCAGCGTGCCGACCTGCATCTGGCCCTTGATAACCATCCAGCCGCCGTAACCGAGCACGATGAGCGCGCCGAACGAGCCGAGCAGATCGGCCACGATGGCGAGCCGGGTATTGCGCATGACGATGCGCGAGAAGTTGAAATAATCCTGGTTGATGCCGCCGGCGAAGCGCGTGGTTTCGGCGGCTTCGCGGGTGAAGGACTTGACGACGCGGGCGGCGGCGACGCGCTCCTGGAGGAAACCGATGACGCGGTCCCAGTTGTCGCGGTGGGTGCGGCTTTCCTCGCGCATGCGGCGGCGGTTGTGCAGGTAGTTGAAGACAAAAAACGGCAGGACGAGCGTCACGCACAGCGCCAGCCGCCACTCCACCCAGTAGAGAAACCCGAGCACGCTGAAGACGGTGACGGTGTCGGCGATGAGGTTGATGAGAAAGCCGTTGGTGAGCTGGTAAAATTCGTTGGTGTCCTGCGAGATGCGGGAGGTGATTTTCGCCGTCTGGTGCGCGTCGAAATAGCGCAGCGAGAGCGACTGCATGTGGGCGAAGAGCGCGATCCGGATATCGCACACGATGCGCATGGCGGTGAACTGCAGGAGGCGCGTGCGCAGGAAGGTGACGAAGCCGCGGGCAATAAAGATCGCCGTAAAGATGCCGAGCAGCAGCCCGAGCTTGTGCAGGTCGTGAGCCGGAAGGGCGTCGTCGATGACGAGTTTCACGATCCACGGGCCCGGCAGGGTGAGCGCCGTGGCGAGGAGGATGAGCAGGATGCCCAGGGAGAGTTTCGGCAGGTGCGGACGAACCATGCCGATGAACCGTCGAAACGGTGAAGAGTGCATGCGGATGCGAGGATGCGAAGTGGCCGGCGAGCTTTGCGAGGATGGGGGATCGTGCGAGCGAAAAGGACAGAAAACAGAATCGCAGTCATCGTTAAGAGCAACACTATACTTATGTAATATATTTATTGTAATTAATATACATGATTATTTCGGGAAAGATCGGCCACAAAAAACAGGCAGAATGGCCTCCGGTAGTGCCAAAAGGGCTCCGCCGCCTTGCAGGCGGACGATGCGTTTGCGCCCGTCGGCAATAGTGTATTCAGGTCATACGTACAGAGGCGCCCGACAGACAGGGCAAGCGGCTGTCCGGTAGAGGAAATGGATGCGCCGAGGCAATGGTCGGGGTCGGAACCAGGCCAATCTGTACCGCATAGCGGGAGAGCTGTGTCGCCCGGTGCAATCCGGTCTTGTTCATGATCCTGGCGCGATGGTTGGCCACCGTGAACGGACTGAGGCCGAGGGTTGCGGCGATTTCCTTGGTGCTCAGGCCGGTGGCCATGAGGCGGAGAACGCCTAGTTCCCGCTGGCTGAGCGGGGCCGCCGGTGTCTGGTCGGGCGCTCCCTTGTTGTGCATGATAGCGAGGATCACCTCATTGACCCTGGAACTGAAATAAACCTGTCCTTTGTCGAGTACTCTCACCGCTTGCTGAAACTCGGCCAGAGGCGCGGCCTTGCTGACATAGCCGTGCGCGCCCGCTTCCAGCGCCAGCCGGATGGTGTCAGGCGAACAATCTCCGGAAAAGACAAGCATGCGCGTGCCCGGGCTGACATGGCGAATCTGACGAAGCAGGCCGATGCCCGAACCAGCCGCAACGATGACTTCCACTATGACAAGATGAGGCTGATGCCTGCGTACCTCTTCCAGAGCGGAAGAATGATCGCAGGGCTGAGCCACCACCACGGACTGATTTTCAGGAGAGATGAGAAATTTTACAACGAGCTCTCTGATGGAGATGTGATCATCAACCACGACGATTTTTTTCGAGGAAGAAGGTGATAGCATCGGTAGTTCTTGTTGCCATTTGTCTGTTGTAAGGTGGATGGTTGAAGGTTCTTATCGACACATATAGCCGGCACTGAATACGCGAGCTTCACGCCGTCGGGATCCGGCGGGAGGTACGATCGCATTTTCAGGGCACAAATGCACCGGGGGAAGCATTGACCCGCTGATCCCCCGTTCCCGGTCCCCGAAACGCTGCAACCCGAATAGATCCCGGGTAGTGCAAAAAGGGGCCTGATACCAGCGTCCCGAATGTTTTTGATTTTACACAAAGGCCGCAAAGGACGCGAGGAAGGTAATTGGCAATCCTTTGCGCTCTTTGCGGCCTTGTGTAAAAATCCGAAGGCTTTGGGACTTTGGTATGATGAGTCATCGGATACGAGCTTGATCCAGCCATCGGACATGGCGGATTCGAGCCATGATCCCGCAAGATCCTGCCTCGCCCCGATCTCGCTGTGCCATCCAGGGCAAAGCCACCCGCGCCGGAACACGTATCCGGGAAAAAAAGACAGGCCGCCGATGACGCCGCGTCCGCGCCCTGCCTCAGCGTCGCAGCGCCGCGCAGACGATGCCGGCGGCCACGGCGGCATTGAGCGATTCGGCGTGGCCGTATTTCGGGATGGTCACGAAACGCGTGACCGCCGCCCGCACCGCCGGCGATAATCCCCGGCCTTCGCTGCCGATCACCACCACGACATCACGCCAGCCGCCGCCGGCCGGCGGGGCCAGCATGTGGACATCGTCGCCACCGAGGTCGCAACCGAGCACCGGCACCCCCGCCGCGATGGCGGAGGCGAGCGCGCCGGACCCGCCGGCCAGCGGAGCGACGTGAGCCGCCATCCGCGCGAAGGAGCCCATACTGGCGTTGATTGTTTTTTGGGAAAACAGGTCGGCGCAGTCGGGCGAGAGCACCACGCGGTCGAACGCGAACCAGTCGGCGATCCGCAACAGCGTGCCGACATTGCCCGGATCCTGGATGCCGTCGAGCGCGAGCGTGAACCCGCTTGCAAGCGCCGCGGGCGGCAGCGGCTGCCGGCGGATTGCGCCGATCGCCAGCACGCCGGACGGCGTCGGATAATGGCTGATCCGCGCCATCTCGTCCTCGCTGACGAGGCGGGCGTCGTGGGTCGGCCGCCCGGCGGCCGTCAGCGTCGCGCGTCCCGCCTCCGTCAGGTAGAGGCCGGATAACGGATATCCCGCCGCCAGCAGTTCACCGACGACCTTGGGCCCCTCGACCACAAACACGCCTTCGGCCTCGCGGTGCTTTTTTTCCTGCAACCGGCGCAAATGCTGGACCTGGGTTCTGGTGAGCATGGAGGAGCAACTTTGGGCGGAATCCGGCGCTGCGAAAAGCCAAAGCTGCGCGCGGGAGCCGTGAACAGGTCTTCAGAAGGCGTAGCCGAGCGAACTGATGATCCGCTGCGTCTTGCGCGCGTCGGGATCGGCGATCGCGTTGTCGTATTCGTATTCGAAACGGATGTTGAACGAGAGTTTTTCCGTCAGCTTGCTCTGCAGCGCTGCATTGAATCTCACCTTGAGGCTTTCGTCCGCGTTGGTGGCCGCGCTGGTGGAGTGCTGGTCCGGCCAGTACTGCACGTTGAAATCCTGCAGGAACGTCAGGTGTCCGTTGATCTTGAGGGTATAATCTTCGAAAAATTCGGTCAGCGCGGCGATGCCGCCCTCGACTTCGGGCGCGCTGCGGTACTGGCCGGTGATGCCGCCGCCGACATTGAGCACATGGCGGTCGCGCTGGATCAGCTTGTAGCCGACGCCGACGTTTTGTTCGAAGTTGTGGTCGATGTCGGCGATCGCGTCCTGGTAATAGCTCGTGGCGGTCTGGGTGAAAAACCGTTCGCTGATCTGGTGCCGCCAGCGGAGGCTCGCCTCGATCCGGTCGGAGTTTTTTATATCGTCCTGCTCGCCGTAGAGCAGGCGGGCCGTGGCGCGGTACGTATCGGGACCGACTTCCTTCTGCGCTTCGAAACGCGCCTGGTAACTGAGCGAATCCACGCTTCCGCTTTTCTGCTGGTAACCGAGTTCGACCTTGCCCTTCCAGCGAGCCTTCGCGGGTGCGGCGGCGGGCGGCGGGCCCTTTTTGGCGCTGTCACCGGCGGCGGCGACCGCGGCAGATTTCGACGGGGGCGCGGGCTTCGCCGGCGCAGTCGCGGCGACGGATCCCGGAGCGGACGCGGGCGCCGAAGGGGAGCGGATCGCATCGGACGGTGTGCTCCCGGTCGAAGGTTCGGGGACCTCGACCACGGCAGCCTTGGCCTCCGCCACTTCCAGAGTGCCGAAAATATCGGATTTGAAGAAAATCTTGCCGTCGCGCCGGTCGATGATCCGGCCGGTCAATTTGTCTCCGTTGGCCAGGTGCAGCTCGACCACCGGTTCGAGGCCGGGCGTCGCAGTCGTGGCATTGTTGTTGTCCGACCCCGCAGCCAGGAGACGGGCGGACATGGCAATCCCCGCCAGACAAAATCCGGCGATGTTTCGAAAAAACCTGATCCGCGATCCCATTATTTTGAAAGTTGCTCCCGATGGGGGACTGCTGGCGAGCGTGAATATGTCCATCGGATTGCCGCAAACGCTGCAAGAATCATGCAAAACCACTCTGCAGTTTGCATCCCGCGAGAATTTTCTTTCTGGTGACCGCCGTATCGTGCATGCCGGAGTGGCGCATCTGACTCGGGATGCGTTTCGCCAGTTCCAGAGATCAAAACATGAAATTTCGTTCTGCCAAAGGTGTCACTCTCGTCGAGGCCCTCATTGTCATCCTTATCATCGTTGTTCTCGGCCTGATGGCGATTCCCGCCTTCAACCGCATCAATGCCACCCAGCAGGAAAAGAAGGTGGTCAACAACCTCCGCCTGCTCAACGACGCCGCCCAGCGTTACTTCGTGCGCACCGGCGAGAGCACGGTGACGTTCAACGAACTCGTCGGACCCGGCAAGGAGATCGGTGAAATCACGCCGGTCGCCGGAGAGAGCTACCCGCGGGTCATCAACCGCGACGAGCCGGAGATCCGCGCCACCGGCTCGACTATTCCGGGCAAGGAAACGATCGCCTACACGAACTGAGCGCGAGGCGGAGGGCGCGATGTGACGCGGGCGTGCGTTAGCACAAAACCGCCTGTCTTGTCGCGTGTTGTCGTTATCGGGTTGCCGCCCCGGGCCTGCAGCTGGCAGTGTCGGTGTCTGTTTTACCCATGAAGAAAGACGCCATCCTCACCAAGATCCGTAACGAAAAAGTCATCGCGCTCATCCGTGCCGACAATCCCGACGGCCTCCTCGACTGCGCCAAGGCCCTCGCCGAGGGCGGACTCACGAGCATCGAGCTCACCATGACGACGCCCGGTGCCATCCGCATGCTGGAAAAGGCCACCGCCGCGCTTCCCGATTTTCTGTTCGGTCTGGGCACCGTGCTCGATGCCGAGACGGCCCGCGCCGGCATTCTCGCCGGAGCACGCTTCATCGTCACGCCTGCGCTCCGGCCCGAGGTCATCACGCTTTGCCGCCGTTACAGCGTGCCGGTGTTCAGCGGCGCCCTCACGCCGACGGAAGTCGTCAATGCCTGGGAGGCCGGCGCCGACGTCGCCAAGATTTTCCCCGCCGAGTTTTTTGGCCCCGCTTACATCAAGTCGCTCAAGGCTCCGCTCCCGCAGGTCGAGATGGTGCCGACGGGCGGCGTCAACGAGAACAACCTCGGCGACTTCATCAAGGCCGGCGCCTTCGCCACCGCCGCCGGCAGTTCGCTGGTCCAGGCCCAGGCGCTCAAGGACAAGAACTGGGCCGCCATCACCGCCAAGGCCAAAGCCTTCGTCGCTGCCGCCGCGGCTATCGGCGCGAAGTAAGCGGGCCAGCCTGGCGGGCGAGGCCGGCTGATATGCCGGTATTCGACCGTAGGGGCGCATTCACGTGCGCCCGTTGATGAGCATCGGAGCTCCATTCCGCGAACGGGCGCACGTGAATGCGCCCCTACGGGACCAGGGCGGCCGGATTCGCGGTATTATTCAGGGCGTCAAGCCCGGTGTGGCTCCGTCGGTGGCGGCCGCGAGCAACTGGCGCAGCAGGGCGTGTCCGGATTCTTCCTGCGCCCAGGGCATGTGGCCGAAATCGCCGGTGTGCCGGATGGTGTCGGGGCGGGCGTCGAGAAGAGGGCGGTTTTCGGAGAACGGGACGACACGATCCTGCGTGCCGTGCGTGACGAGAACAGGCACTCCGGACGGGAGTTTTTTCAGGGCGGCCACGGTATCGAGCCGCTCGTGCGGGAAATAGATCCAGACGCCGTAGGCATGCGCCATGCGCGGGATGCTGGCAAAGGTGCTTTCCAGGGCGAGCCCGGCGACGGGGCGACGGGTGGCGAGTTGCGCGGCAAAGGCGCCGCCGAGCGAGTAACCGTGGGCGAGGATCGCCCGCGCATCGACTTCGGGGCGGGCGGCGAGGCGGTCGAACCAGGCGACGGCATCGGTGATGCCGTTGTCGGCTGTCGGCTTGCCGCCGGAGCGTCCATAGCCGCGGTAACTGACGAGGAGGGTGGACACGCCGAGCCCGTTCCATACCCGGGCCGCGCCGGTGCTGTCGTCGATGAGCTGGGCGTTGCCATGAAAATAGAGGACGGCCGGAGCGGGTTTCTCACGGGTGGCGCCGGGCGCGGGGGACCACCACGCCTCGACGCGGCCTTCGCCGTCCGGCAGATCGAGCCACCAGGTTTCGAAGCCTGCCGGCGCGGTGTGGCCGGCGGCGCGGGCGCGGTTGTGCTGGGCGAAGAGCAGCCGGTCCCGCACCAGGGCGAGCATCAGGCAGTAGCCGGTATAGATGAGAATGACGGGAAGAAGTGCGGACACGAGAAGGCGGCGGAAGCGTGGCATCGGCGGAGAAAGGCAAACGGTGTGGCCGCGCGTGCGCAAGCGCGCGACCGCAATGTGGCGCGGGCGTCCCGCCCGTGTTCCGTAGCTGCCGACGTAATACCAGGGTCCCGAATGTTTTTGATTTTACACCAAGGCCGCAAAGGACGCGAAGAAGGTAACTGGCAATCCTTTGCGCTCTTTGCGAGCTTTGTGTGAAAATCTGAAGGCTTTGGGGCTTTGGTATAAGTCGGCAGGCGGCCGAATGCCCGGTCATGCCGGCGGCCTGCAAACTTACGTTCGCAGCTACGGGCTTTCAACCCGTGCCACGTCGGAATCACGGCCAGGATGGCCGTGCCACCCTGGGCGGCAAGGCCGCCGACCGTGTTCCGCGAAGCGGCGCTACCGGCGGAGGGCGTCCACGATCTCCTCCAGCGGATACGTGACGATTTCCGCGAGCGTGGGGTGATACCACGGGGCGCGGAGGAGGTCGGCAGCCGTGGCGCCCAGGGTGAGCGGACCGGTGAAGAGGTGGATCAGCTCGCCGGCATCGCGGCCCACGATCTCGGCGCCGAGGAGGCGGCCGCGTTTCGGCTCGGCAAGGAGTTTGACGTAGCCGTAGTGCGCATCCATGACGATGGACTTGCCGTGATCGTCGAACGGATACGACGCGGCGATGTACGGGGTCTTGCGCTCGCGCAGTTCGCTCTCCCGCGCGCCGATGGTGGCGAGGGCGGGATCGGTGAACACGACGCCGAGAAGCGGCTGGCTGGCGACGGGTTTCAGCCGGCGAGCCGGTCCGGGACCGGGATTGGGATTGGCGGCAAACGCGTGGCGGGCGGCAAGCTCGCCCTGGGCGACGGCAAGGTGGACGATTTCATGCGGGCCGCAGACATCGCCGCCGGCGTAGATGTGCGGCTGGCTGGTCTGCTGCCAGCGGTTGGTGCGGATGCGGCCGCCATCGTCGAGCGCGACACCGGCGGCGGCGAGGCCGAGGCCCTGCGTGGCGGGTTCGCGGCCGAGGGCGTTGAGAAGGTGGCGGGCGCGGCGGACGTGTTTTTTGCCGCGGTGCCCGAAGGTGACGGTTACGCCGGTGGCGGTGGCGCGGACGGCGAGGAGCCGCGTGCCGGTGTGAAGCTCGATGCCTTCGTCGCGGAAGGCGGTTGCGATGACGCCGGCAGCTTCGGCCGAGTGATCGCGGAGGAGATGCGGGCTGCGCTGGATGATCGTGGTGCGCGTGCCGATACGGTTGAGGAACTGCGCGAGTTCGACGGCGACGATGCCGCCGCCCAGGACGATGACGCTTTCGGGAATGTGCGCGAGGTCGAGGACGTCGTCGCTCGTCCAGTGCGGGGTGTCGGCCAGGCCGGGGACGGAGGCCGGCACGCTGACGCGCGAGCCGGTGCCGATGAGGAATTTTTCGGCGCGCAGGCGTTGCCCGTTATCGAGTTCGAGCGTGTGCGGGTCGATGAAGCGGGCGTAGTGGCGGAGAACGGTGAAACCGCCGGAGAACATCGCCTTTTCGCGGTAGGCGGTGAAGTCGCCGATGACTTTTTTCTTCCAGCGGTGGAGCGCCTTCATGTCGATCGTGGCGCCGGGGGCGCGGATGCCGAGGCGCGCGCTGTGACGGGCGCGGTGGAGGATTTCGGCGACGTGGAGCAGGGTTTTGGAGGGCATGCAGCCGCGCAGGATGCAGAGGCCGCCGAGTTCGCGGGCGCCATCCACGATGGCGACGCGTTTGCCGAGGTCGCGAGCGACGCGGGCGGCGTTGAACCCGGCGGAGCCGGCGCCGATGGCAATGAAATCAAAGGAGCGGAGGCGGGTGGCAGGCATGGAAAATCAAGGGAAGTTCTGGAAATTCATTTTTGAACAGAAAGAAACAAAGGTAACGAAGGTAAAACAAAGAGGGCTCTGAATAAGAAGTTATCGGTTTTAATAAAGTTAAGAAAGGATGAGCGGTAAGCGTCCCTGGTTGTTCTTCGTTCTCTTCGTTGCCTTCTGTTCAATTTTGGGAGCCCGCCTTGATTATTAATTTCTTCCGCAGGTAGGGCGCGGTCGGGCTGTTTTTGTTGGCGGGATCGAGGAGGCCGGCGAGCGGGCCCTGGTAGAGGAGGTGGCCGCCGTCGGGACCGCCGACCGGGCCGAGTTCGATAATCCAGTCGGCCTCGGCAAGGAGGTCGAGGTGGTGCTCGATCACGACAACGGTGTGGCCCTGGTCCACGAGCGCGTGGAGGACGTTGATGAGTTTCTCGCAGTCGCTGAGGTGCAGGCCGATGGTGGGCTCCTCGAGCAGGTAGAGGTTGCGCGGGAGCGTGCCGCGGCTGCGCTCGGTGTAGGTGGCGAGGCCGCGCGAGAGCTCGGTGACGAGTTTCAGCCGCTGCGCCTCGCCGCCGCTGAGCGTGGGCGAGGACTGGCCGAGCGTGAGGTAGCCGAGTCCGCAATCGACCATGAGCCGGCACACGGACGAGAGCTGGCTGTGGAAATCGAAAAACGGGACGGCTTCCTCGAAGGTGAGCCGGAGGACTTCGCCGATGGATTTGCCTTTCCAGGTGATGTCGGAGAGTTCCGGCGCGTAGCGGAGGCCGTGGCAGTCATCACAGGGCAGCCAGGTATCGGGCATGAAGGCCATTTCGAGCTTGATGCGGCCGACGCCCTGGCAGGCTTCGCAGCGTCCGCCGGCCGTGTTGAAGGAGAAGCGGCCGGCGTTGTAGCCGCGCAGCTTGGCCTCGGGAAGCGAGGCGAAGAACTGGCGGATGAGATCGAAGATGCCCAGGTAGGTGGCGGGCGTGGAGCGCGGGGTCTTGCCGATGGGCGACTGGTCCACCTCGATGACGGAACGGAAGCCGTTGGCCGAACGGAGTTCGTCGAAGGGAAACGTTGCGTGCGAGGCCGGGGTGGCTCCGGAGGACGAGGGCGGGAGGTCGCGGGTGATGCCGCCGGCGCGGACGAACTGGCGGCCGGTGAGTTTGCGGGCATCGGTCTTGATGGCCTGGGCGACGGCCGGGTGGAGGAGGTCGCGAAAGAGCGTGGATTTTCCCGCGCCGGAAGGGCCGGCCACCATGATGAGGCGGCCGAGCGGGAGGCGCAGGTCGATGTCGCGCAGATTACGGAGGCGGGCGCCGGTGAGCGTGAGGAAACCGGAGGGCGCAGACGGTGGCACGGGCATCTTGCCCGCGGGTTCGGGAGAAGCAGATGCGGCCGGGTGATTTTTGGCGCGTTGCAGGCGGGATTGTCGTGCGGAATCACGGGCTGGAAGCCCGTGCCACGATGCGGGCGGGATGCCCGCGCCACATTCCCGGTACGCGCCGCGCAGGGGATGCCGGATACCGCGGGCGAGGAAGAGGCCGGTGAGGGAGCGGTCGCATTGCCGGATCTCTGCGGGCGTGCCTTCGGCCAGAAGTTCGCCGCCGTGAATGCCGGCGGCCGGGCCGAGGTCGATGATGCGGTCGGCGTGATCCATGAGCTCGTCGTCATGCTCGACGACGAGGAGCGTGTTGCCCTTGTCGCGCAGGGTTTCGAGCGTCTCGATGAGCCGGTCGTTGTCGCGGGCGTGCAGGCCGATGGAGGGCTCGTCGAGCACGTAGAGGACGCCGGCGAGATTGGTGCCGAGTTGCGCGGCGAGGCGGATGCGCTGGGCCTCGCCGCCGCTGAGCGTGGCGGTGGGGCGCTCGAGCGTGAGGTAGCCGAGGCCGACGTGATCGAGGAACCGGAGGCGTTCCTCGATCTGCGGGACGATGTCCTGCGTGATCAGCCGGCCGCGTTCGTCGAGGTCGAGCCGGCGCAGATGGGCGAGGAGTTGCGCCGGGGTGGACCGGAGGAGTTCGGGCAAGGAGAGAGTGTCGGGAAAAGCCGAAAGCTGAAAACCGACCGCTGGAACGGGGGCCGTGGCGGCGGCGTTTTTTTTCAGTTTTTCAGGTTTCGGTTTTTCAGCTTTTGGCCGCACGAAGCGAAGCTTCACCGCGCGCGCGATGCGGTTGAGGCGATCGCCGTGACAGGCGGGGCAGGGGGTGCCCTCCTCGGCGAGATCATCGGCGGTCTCGATGCCGAGCGCGCGGAGCTGGGCGGCGGGATCGTTGCTGTTGCGGTCCTCGTCGTCGTCGGCTTCGAGCATCCACGGATAGATGCGCCCGTGGCCGCGGCAGACGGGACACCAGCCGCGCGGGGAATTGTGCGAGAAGTGCTTCGGATCGAGCTCGGGGAAGGATTCTCCGGTTTCGATATCGGTGCGCGTGGTGGAAAACCAGGAGAGGATCCTGCTGCCTTTGGCCGTGTCGGGGAGGGCGAGGAAACAGGAGCCTTTGCCGAGCGCGAGGGCGGCGTCGAGAGCGGCGCTGGCTCCCGGTCCGGAGTTTGTTTTTCCGGATTTCAGGTCGGCGACAACGGCTTCGATGTCGTGCTCCTTGTAGCGGTCGAGTTTTTTAAACGTATCGGCGCGCAGGATACGTCCGTCGGCGCGCATGAGTTCGTAGCCCTGCCTGGCGATCCAGGTGGCGATGGGCTGGTGGTGGCCCTTGCGGCCGCGGATGAGCGGGGCGCAGAGGTAGAGGTGTCCGGCCCGGCGGGCGGCGGGCGAGGCGAGGACGTCGGCGAGGAGTTTCCTGAGTTGGGCGGGCGTGAGCGGCTGGACGGGGCGGCCGGTGTCGGGATGGTGCTGGATGCCGAGGCGGGCGTAGAGGAGGCGCAGGTACTGGGCGACTTCGGTGATGGTGGCGACGGTGGACTTGCGCGAGCCGCGCGTGACGCGTTGCTCGATGGCGACGGTGGGCGGGATGCCGGTGAGGCGGTCGATGGCGGGACGCGGGAGCTGTTCGACAAACTGGCGGGCGTAGGGCGACATCGACTCCATGAAGCGGCGCTGCCCCTCGGCAAAGACGATGTCGAAGGCGAGCGTGGACTTGCCGGAGCCGGACACGCCGGTCACGACGGTGAGCTGGCGGTGCGGGATGGAGAGGGAGAGGTTCTTGAGATTGTTCTCGCGCGCGCCGACGAGGACGAGGGCGCCGACGGTGCCCGCGCGGTTCGGGGTTTCCGGTTTCGCGTTCAGGGTTTTGGCGGGCGTGGCGCCGGCGGTTCGCTTTGCTGTTCCGGACTGCGAAGCAGCCAACTCCGAACCCTGAACCCTGAACCCTGAACCGGCCGTATCTGCGAGCGCCGCTCGCAGATACGGCGCCGTGGCGGTGTCGGTTTGCGCGATGCGTTCGGGCGGGCCTTCGGCGACGATGCGGCCGCCGTCGGCTCCGGCCTCGGGTCCGATCTCGATGAGCCAGTCGGCGGACTTGAGGACGTCGATGTTGTGTTCGATGACGACGACGCTGTGGCCGGCGTCCACGAGGCGCTGGAGCACGGTGACGAGACGCTTGACGTCGTGACGGTGCAGGCCGGTCGTCGGCTCGTCCAGCAGGAGCAGGGCGCCCGCCGGGCGGGCCGGCGACGGTCTGGCGTTCAGGGTTTCGGGTTTGGCATTTTGGCGCGTGCCGGGTTTTGGTGCATTGCCTGCCGAAACTCCGGACTCTGAACCCTGAACGCTGGATTGCGCCGCGTCAGCGGCGCCGCCGAGGTGGCGCACCAGTTTGAGGCGCTGGGATTCGCCGCCGCTGAGCGTGTTGAGCGGCTGGCCGAGGGTGAGGTAACCGAGGCCGACGTCGGCAAGGGGTTGCAGGCGGGTGCGGATTTTTTCGCAGGTTTTGACGTCGGCGCCACCGGCCTGGTCGTCGCCGGAAAAAAGAACGAGGGCGTCGTCGATGCTCGTGGTGAGGAGGTCGGAGATGGAGAGGCCGCGATGTTTGACGGCGAGGATTTCGGGTTTGAAGCGGCGGCCTTCGCAAACCGGGCAGGGGACGAAGACGTCGGAGAGAAATTGCATCTCGACCCGTTCGAAGCCGAGTCCGTTGCAGTGGTCGCAGCGTCCGTCGCCGGCGTTGAAGGAAAAGCTGGAGGCGGTGTAGCCGGCGGCCTCGGCGGCGGGTTCGCGGGCGTAGAGATCGCGGACGAGTTCCCACGCCTCGGTGTAGAGGGCGGGGTTGGAGCGCGGGGTGCGGGAGAGCGGCGACTGGTCCACGAGGACGATCTCGCCGATGGCGTCATCGCCGGTGATGGAGGCGATGGCGGCGGGGTCTTCGGTGAGCTGGTGCCGGCGGGCGAGGAGGCCCTGATAAATGACGTTGTCGAGGAGGGTGGACTTTCCCGAGCCGCTGACGCCGGAAAGGGCGACGAGGCGGTGGAGCGGGAGGCGGAGCGTGAGGTCGCGGAGGTTGTGTCTGGTGGCGCCGGTAAGGGTGAGGAGGCCGTGCGGGCGGGACGCCCGCGCCACTTTGGAAGCGGGCGAGACGCCCGCGCCACAGGGGCGGCGGACGGCGGGAGTGTCGATGCGGAGGCGACCGGAGAGGTATTGGCCGGTGAGGGCGTCGGAGGTGAGGAGATTCGCCAGCGGGCCTTCGAAGACGACATGGCCGCCGCGCGCGCCGGGTTCGGGCCCGATCTCGATGACGTGGTCGGCGGCGCGGATCATGGACTCGTCGTGCTCGACCACGACGACCGTGTTGCCGGCGTCCGTGAGCGTGCGGATGATGGCGATGAGGCGGTCGATATCGCGCGGATGCAGGCCGACGCTGGGTTCGTCGAGGACGAAGAGCGTATCCACGAGCGAAGTACCGAGGCAGGACGTGAGGTTGACGCGCTCGACCTCGCCGCCGCTGAGCGTCTTGGAGGTGCGGTCGAGCGTGAGGTAGCCGAGGCCCACCTGCTCGAGGTAGCGGAGGCGGGTGAGGATGGACTCGAACGCGAGCGAGGCGGGAGCGGCGCCCTCACCGGCATCCGGGCGAAGGCCGGACGATCCGGGGCCGGATACCGGTTTTTCCGGGTTTCCGTTTTCGACGGCGAGCAGCGCGAGCAGCTCGCGCACCGGGAGCTGGTAGATCTCGGGCAGGGTGCGGCCCTGCCATTTCCAGCAGAGGGCTTCGGGCTGGAGGCGGGTGCCCTGGCAGGCGGGACAGAGATTGTAGCTGCGGAAACGGGAGAGGAAGACGCGGACGTGGGTCTTGTAGGTGTTTTTCTCGAGCCAGTTGAAAAACCCTTTCAGGCCGTACCAGGCTTTGGGCCATTCGCGGCCGGGCTGGCCGTAGTCGGGTTCGCCGTCGATGATGAAGGCCTGCTGTGCGGGGCTGAGTTCGGCGAAGGGAATGTCGGCGGGGATCTTCAGTTTTCGGGCGAAGCGGAGGAGGTCTTTTTTCGATTCGCCGTAGACTTCGCCTTCCCAGCATTTGATGGCGCCGTCGTCGATGGTTTTGGTGCGATCGGGAATGGCGAGGCGGTAGTCGATCTCGATGATGCGTCCGAAGCCGCGGCAGGCGGGGCAGGCGCCGAGCGGGGAGTTGAAGGAAAACAGCGCGGGCGTGGCGGCGCGGAAGGTGCGGCCGGTTTTGGGGGAATGCAGCCCGCGCGAGTAGTGGCCGACCTCGTGCCAGGCTCTGTTTTTTTCGGCGAAGAGGTGGACCTGGTTCTGGCCGAAGTGAAGGGCGGTTTCGGTGGCTTCGAGGAAGCGGGAACGGTTTTCCGGCGTGATGGCGATACGGTCCTGGGCGACGTGGAGGTGCGCGAGGGTTTCCGGCAGGGGGGCGGAGGAATCGAGGAGATCGTCGATGCGGGCGGACTGGAGGGGGAACGCCGGAAGATCCGCGGACCGAGGGACCGGGGGGGAGGGGGGGGGGAGCGGCTTTGCTGTTTTCCCCGGTTTTTTGTTTCCGGTCTCCGGACCTCCGGCTTCCGGCTTCCGGTCCTCCAGCAGCACGCGGGTGTAGCCCTGGGTTTTGAGGTTTTGCAGGATTTCGGCCCAGGCGAGGTTGGCCGGGCGGTTGATGCGGAAAGCGATAACGAGCGTGTCGCCGGCGTGGGCGTCCCAGGTTTTTTCCCGGATGGAGTGCGGGGTGTCGTCCTCGACCGGTTCGCCGGTTTCGGGATCGAAGCAGCGGGCGGTGTGGCTGAACCAGACTTTGAAGAAATCGGTCAGCTCCGTCATCGTGCCGACGGTGGAACGCGAGGTTTTGACCGTGTTCGTCTGCTCGATGGCGATGGAAGGGCGGATGTTTTCGATGCTGTCGACCTGGGGTTTGTCGAGGAGGTCGAGAAACTGGCGGGTGTAGGCGCTGAAGGTCTCGACATAGCGGCGCTGCCCCTCGGCGTGGAGGGTATCGAAGACGAGCGAGCTTTTGCCCGCGCCGCTCACGCCGGTGACGACGGTGTAGCGGCCGAGCGGGATATCGAGGTCGAAGTTCTTGAGGTTGTTTTGCCGGACGCCGCGCAGGCGGATGGCTTCGGGAACGGCGGCGGGCGGGGTCGGCGCAGAGGAGGGGGCACGGGCGACGGCGGAGCGGGCGTTGGCGGAACGGGAAGAGCTGGTTTTGACGGAAGCGGAAGTGGCCACGGTGAGAGGAAACGACAACGGTGCCCAATGCGGCGAGGTTGTCCAGGGATTGGTGCGGAGGACGCCGATTCCCTTTCAGCGACAAGGACCTGGACCGGTGTCCCTGTGGGTTTTGATTTCAGGAGTTTCCGGGAAACCGGTTTTTACCGCGTCCCGATGCGTTCAGACGTTAACCACGGATTGCACGGATCGACACGGATTTAGGACATCCGTGCCCATCTGTGCAATCCGTGGTTGAAAAACCAGGTCGTCCATTTCTGGAAAGTCTAAAATCAAGCGGCGATTGGTATCAGGTCATCCTGCCAGCAGGTTGCGGATAGCGGCGGCGAGGCCTTCGGCAGCGGCGGCGAGCCAGCGGGCGCCTTTTTCGGCGGTGGCGCGGGTGGCGTCCCCCATGACGCCGGTCGGGGAAATATCTTCCGTGGTCCAGGCAAAGGTGAGCGACGCGCCTTCGGGCCGGAGCGTGCCGGGATCGTCGAGCTGCGCAGGCCAGGCGCAGAGGGCGCGATCCATGCGGACGAGGTCGGGCGCGATGGCCAGCATGAGCGAGGTTTCCCACTCGCCGGCGTGGAAACCGAAGGTGGCTTCCTGCGCGGAGAGTTCGGCGGGTTTGTACCCGTGTGTGAGCATGCCGGCGCGCAGGCCGGGAAGCGCGGGGTCGGTCTGCAACTCGCGCAACGTGTACGTGAGGACGGCGCTGTTGCCGCCGTGGGTGTTGAGGAGGGCGAGCGTGCGGAAGCCGAGCCAGTGAAGCTGCGCGGCCTGGGCGCGGAGGAGGGCGCGGAAGGTGCGGGTGCTGTGTGTGAGCGTGCCGGCGAACGAGCGGTGTTCGGTGCTTTTGCCGACGAGGAGCGGCGGCGCGACGTAGACGGCGGGAGAAGGGGCGGAAGAACGCGAAGGGGAGGACGCGGAAGGAAACAGGTGGCCGAGCGCGCGGGCGAGGAGTGCCTGGCCGATGAGCGCATCGGTGCCGACCGGCAGGTGCGGGCCGTGCTGCTCGATGGCGCCGGTGGGCAGGATGACGACGGCGCGTGCCCGGTCGGCGGCCGGGATGGCTTCGAGCTCGTCGCGGGTGAGGGACGGGAGGAAGCGGGGGAAAGGGGAGGTTGCCGCTGGAAGTTTGAAATGCGCAGGGATGGCGGAGCCGGAGAGGGAAGAGGAGGCGAGAGAGGGGGAGGGCGAGGGCGCGAGGCATTCGGCGAGAAATGACGCGAGGCGGGAGGCTGCGCTGGCGAAAAGGCCGTCGGCATCCGCGCCGGGGAGAGCATCGGTGGGGAGCGGGGGGGGCTGGCGAAAACAGCCGGGGCGGAAGGTGGCGTCGCGCACATCGCCGGTGCGGGTGACCGGTGCGGGCGGGGTGTGCCGGAGGGCACTGGCAAGGGCTTGCGCGGCGGCGCGGTCGGCGGCGGGAGCGGCGGGGTGAAAGTCGAGCCCGAGAGCGGAGAGATGGAGCCGGTAAACGCGGAGACCGGTTTCGATGCGGATGTCGAGCGCAGCGGCGTTGAGCCATTCGCGATGCCAGGGACTGGTTGAAAAGAGCAGGAGTTTTTCAAGACCGGCGCGGCGAACGCCGTCGGCCAGTTCGAGGACGGCGTCGCGGGCGGTGTCGGGATCGATGCCGAAAAAAGAAGACGGGTAGGGCGCAGGGCCGAAACGGAAAGGAGGGAGGACGAGGACGGACGCCGCGAAGGCGGTGGCGCTTCGCGCCGGTTCAGGGTTTGGAGTTGGGGGTTTCGGGTTGTTGGCAGGCGCGGCATACCCTGAACCGTGTACCGAGGCCGCAGGCCGACAGTCTGACACGCTGAACGCTGAACCCTGAACCCTGAACCGTGAACCCTGAACTCCCGCCGCCGCAGCGGCGGCGGAGGCGAGGAGCGGGGCGGCGACGAGTTCTTCGGCATCGAGAGGCAGGCCAAGCCCGTGATCGGCATAACCATGGACGGGGAGAATGGCGACCGTGCCGGGTCGCGCAGCGATGTCGGCAAAACCGGTCGTGGGCAGGTGAGCCCAGGCGAGAGCGGAGCCGGAAGAATCGTCGGTGTGGCGGGACAGCCGGGTGGTGGCCATGCCGGGCACGATGGCGGCTGGCGGGAGCGGGGCAAGGCTGCGGGCAAGGAGGCCGTGAGGCCGCAGAGGTGAGCGGGAAGCATCGGCATCGGAGGGTGACGCTGCGCGTGGTCGCGCGGGCGGGGCAAAGTGTAAGTGTAAAAGGAAGTGGTGAATGCCGGATTGGCAGATTGGCAGTAAAAGTGGCATGGGCTTCCAGCCCATGATTCCGGGGAGGTGCGGGCATCCCTGCCCGCGCCTCCCGCGCCACTTCTGCCGGGAGGCAACGCACACGGGCAGGGATGCCCGTGCCACGCCGGGAGGCAACGTTCATGGGCAGGGATGCCCATGCCACTCTCGCTTCCGATTACACTTGGCGGGACGTGGCCGGCATTTTTGGGGGTGCAATGCCGCCGGAAACGGATCATTTTTGCAGATATGTTGCGTTGGCTTGCCCTGAGTTCACTGATGCTGGCGGGATCCGCTCCCGGGAGAGCGGCGGAGGCCGCGGGTGACGCGTTGAAAAAACCGTATGCAGTCATGAGCACCTTCCGCGCGGGGTTGCCGGCGGAGAAACGAAACACCTGGGATTCGTTGCCGCTGGCGGAGCGACAGCGGCTGGCGGCGCCGGTGCTGGCGGAGATCTTGCAGGAAGCGGAGCGCGGCGAGGTGGCGCGGACGCCGGCGCCGGATGGCGAAGAGCCGGGCATGCTGGCGATTGATGCAGGCAACCGGATGGGCGCAGTCAGGATGTTGCTGGATGCAGCGATGCCATCGCCCGTCAGGGAGGGCGCGACAGCGGTTGCGACCGTGCCGCCGGATGTGGCGTTGTCGGCCGCGTTGCGTATCGGCGAGCAGGCGATGCCGGATGATCCGCTGGTTTTTCCGATTCTGGCGCGAGCGGCGTCGCACGGGATCGTTGCGGCGCATGTGGCCGGGCAGGGGGGAACACTTTCGGCGGAGCAGGCGAAACGGATCGCCGCCAGGGTGGACGGGCTACGCCCATGGCCGGAGGCCGATGGCGCCCTTTTTCGCCGGGAGATGCGGTTTGGCCTGGAGATGATGCGGAGCCGGCTGCGAAAGCTGACGACAGACGGCGAGAAAACGCCGGAGTGGATGTCGCGGCTGCGGGTGTCGTCACTGGGCTATTATTCGGCGGACGAGTTTTTTGTCGGGTTCGAGGACATGGTCAACGGGGAGGCGTTTATCGTGAGCAGCCGGCGCGGTCCGGTGAGGGGGATCCGTATTCTTGCGGTGAATACGGAAGGGGGAACCGCGCAGATCGCCCGGGGCGACGAGGTGGCGACAGTGAAGGTGAAATCGCGCGAGCTGGTTTATGCGGGACGGATGCTGACGAAGGCGGAGCTGGCGCAGTTTCGCCACGTGGCGGGGGACGACGAGGCTTTGCTGAATCCGGTCGCGCTGGCCGCCGCCCTGGACGAACTCGAGGAGAGGTCGGAGGACTTGATCGGCCGTTTCGAACGCGGGGAGCCGCCGGATCCGGAGGACGGGAACCGGCGGACCTTCGGGGTGATCGACCGGGAGACCATGCGCAGCGTCGACGCGGCGATCCGGTATGCGGGCGCCCGGCAGCAGATCTTGCGGGCGATGCTGGAGTTGCGGGCGACGTCGCGCGATCCGGCGAGCGCGGAAACGGCCGCATGGTTGAAGGAAAACTACGGGATCACGGCCGCCGCCTCGAAGGAGGACGGCGCCGTCATCCTCTCGCTGCCCGATCCGGTGCCGGAGGATGTACCGGGGTGGCACCGGTGGAAACCGGAGATGGTGCTGCAATGGAATTGAGGTGGCACGGGCATCCCTGCCCGTGGACGGCGCGAAGCGCCGCCTTCCGGAACACGGGCTGGAAGCCCGTGCCACTTCATGGCCAGGATGGCCATGCCACCCGGACTCCCCGTGTCAATCAGTGGAATCTGTGGTCCAGCCGGCACCTGATTTTTGCTCCGGCAATCCGGAGTCCCGTCTCATCTGGTCGATTCATTCCAGAATTTTGCAAGAGGGTGTTCATTTTGAATTGAACTCAATGAAGTAGTAAGCTCAGCTTAACGACGTGATTCCTGTTTCTCACCATTCCGCCGAATTGACCGCCGAGGAGGCGGGGGCGGATGACGCGGATGCGGGGAAGGGAGCCGTCCTCGGGGTGCATGAGCAGGAGATCGTGGCGATTTTTGTGCAGTTGACCCAGGCGCTGGGGGCGCCCCGGTCGCTGGGGGAGATTTACGGGTTGCTGTTTGCCTCGCCGGTGCCGCTTTCGGCGCAGGACATCACCGGGCGGCTGAAGATCAGCAAGGGCTCGGTGAGCCAGGGGCTCCGTTTTTTGCGCACATGGGGGGCGATCAAGCCGGTGGTGATCATGGGGGACCGGCGGGAGTTTTTTGAACCGGTGGTCGAATTGCGCCAACTGGTGAGCGGATTTATCCGCGAGCGGATCCAGCCGGAGCTGGAGACATGGAAGGCCCGCGCCGATGCGCTGGGCAATTCGGATTTTGCCGGCATGGCGCCGGACGAGGCACAGCGGGAGATCATGGAGAATCGTGTGTCCAAGTTACAGACTTGGCCGAAGCGTGCCATGACCGTCCTGCCCATCGTCGCTCGCTTGCTGGGTTGACATTTTTCATGCGGCTTTCACCGCGAACCAGTTTATTTTTTTCAGGTTACGCCCCGGGGACGTGACGGGGCGAAGCTCGGTCGAAAACCGAACTGAGCCCAGCCGGGGCGACGAAGCGCGGCAGCGCGTACGAAGCACGAGAGAGCGAAGATGGCGCACCCGGAGGGTGCGGCCTGGAGCGCAGCGGAAGGCCAGACCGGACCGGGTGCCCTCCGGGCGACCAAAGTCGCAAGCTCGCTGGAGTTCCGAACTGACGAAACACTCTCGTTCTGGTTCAGTTTTTCCCTCACAAGCTTCCCCATGCGTATCCTGATCACCGGCGGGGCCGGATTTCTCGGCTCCCATCTTTGCGACCGTCTTCTTGCCGAAGGGCACGAGGTCATTTGCCTCGATAATTTTTTTACCGGACGTAAAACCAACATCGTCCACCTCCTCAACAATCCTGCGTTCGAGCTCGTCCGGCACGATGTCATCGATCCCTTCAAGTTCGAGGTGGACCAGATCTATAATCTGGCCTGTCCTGCATCTCCTCCTCACTACCAGTACAACGCGATCAAGACCATCAAGACCTCGGTCATGGGCGCGATCAACTGCCTCGGCCTCGCCAAGCGCATCCGTGCCCGGGTGTTTCAGGCCAGCACGAGTGAAGTTTATGGAGACCCGGCGGTGCATCCCCAGCCGGAGAGTTACTGGGGCAACGTCAACCCCATCGGCATCCGGTCCTGTTACGACGAAGGCAAACGCTGTGCAGAGACGCTGTTTATGGATTACCACCGGCAAAACGGCACCGATATCCGCATTGCTCGCATCTTTAACACCTATGGTCCCCGCATGCACCCCAGCGATGGCCGGGTCGTTTCCAACTTCATCGTTCAAGCCCTCAAGGGAGAGGATATCACTATCTATGGAGATGGGAACCAGACCCGTTCCTTTTGCTATGTGAATGACTTGATCGAGGGTTTTGTCCGTCTGATGAATCAGGATACGCTGACGGGCCCGGTCAATCTCGGCAACCCCGGCGAGTTCACGATGCTGCAACTGGCCGAGCTCACGCTCAAGCTGGTCGGAGGAAAATCGAAGATCGTCCACCAGCCGCTTCCCCAGGACGACCCGAAACAGCGGAAACCGGACATCACCCTGGCGCAGCAACACCTGAAGTGGGAGCCAACCATTGCGCTCGAAGACGGGCTGGCGCGCACGATCCAACACTTCCGGGAGACATTGAAGAACTGAAGTTTTTGACCACTAATCCACGCTGATCTTCGCTAATTCCCGAGCACCCGCTTTTGAGTCATGGATCACAATTCCCGGTCATCATTAGAGCGGTTCAAATAAAACTGTAGTCGTTTTTTAACCACGGATTTCGCGGATTATCACGGATTCAAACCATGCCTTGCCGCTTCCTTCTTATTCGTGTGCATCCGTGATATCCGTGGTTCTGTTTTCAGGATCCTGTACGGCTACAATTTTTAAAAAAATGCTTTAGCGTCAATTAGCGTTCATTAGCGGTTAAAAACGTATTTTCCAGATCCTCATTCCCATGTTATCCGTTGCTAATACAGCGGGAAGTGTTCCGCATATATCACCGCTGCTGCGAAAAGTAGGGCTGCTGGGTTTCCCGACACCAGACGCACTGCTTTGCCTTGCGGTAAAACGCGGCTGCTCCCATTACGCACCGGCGGATTATGACGGATCGGCGGTCATGGATCCGGGAACAGACGTGTTGAGTAACGAAGAACTGGCGATAGCCCTGCTTTCTGGCGCCCAGGAATATCATCCGCAAAGGATCCGGTGTGCGGCGCAGTTGCTGGGGGCTCCGGAAATGGACCGAAGCCGTCTGGTGCGTCTGGCGCTGATGGAGCGGGCCACCCCCGTACTGCGCTATATCGCGGACCAGGCAGCTATTTATGATACCGGGCGCAGGGATTTTTGGGAAAGGCTCATTGCCGCTCTTCCGGTTGCCGCGCGGGGGCGGCCAGGTGTATGGCCCCACCCGAGCCGGTTTGTTTCCGCACCCGGAAGATTGCGAGGAGGAGTCGTCGCTCGTCCCGTATGGCTACGGCCCGGGCGCATGCGGCATGCCGCAAGATGAAAAGCAATCCACTCCATATTCTTCGGACGCTGGATGACTATCTTGTCCATCCGTTCAGCTTGTATATCTACGGACGGTCGGCGTTGGCGCTGGGTTTCCCGGATGCACCGGCAGGCTATCATGCAACGATGGATGTCGATGCGATTCTGCCCGCCGGGGATATTCTGGCCATCGATGCCAATGAGGATTTCTGGCAGGCGCAGGCCAAAACAAATGAAACCCTCGACAGTGCGGGTCTGTATTTCACGCATCTTTTTGAAGACAGGCAGGTCATTCTGACATCGGATTGGCTGAAAAAGGTGGTTATACTGGAAATCTCCGGACTGAAACATCTGCGCTTATGGCGACCATCGACTGAAGACCTGATATTGACTAAAATGATGCGGATTGATCCGCAGGATCGCGAGGATATAGAATTTCTTTTGAGGCAGAAGGATTGTTCGGTCGCTGTATTGCATGAATCGCTGGATCAGGCGCAAATACCACCCGTTACAGAAATCGAAGATGCCTTTGTCGCGAACAGGGAGTGGCTGCTCACTTGCATAGAAAAAATCGGGAATAACTGAAGGTCTGTTGAACCGCTAATCCACGCTAATCTTCGCTAATAAACCAGGCAGTGATTCTACACAAAGATCGCCAAGGGCGCGAAGAAGATAATCGGCACTCCTTCGCGTTCTTTGCGACCTTTGTGTAAACGATCGGGATTGAGACGACTTCTCCTTTCATCATTAGCGTCAATTAGCGTTTTTTAGCGGTTAACTCCCTCCGGATTTCCCATTCCCAACTACAAATTCCCAACTTCCAACTACCAACTTCAAATCCAATGACCATCTGCTGTATCGGTGCCGGTTATGTCGGGGGGCCTACCATGGCCATGATTGCGCTCAAGGCGCATGATATCACTGTCAACGTGGTTGACATGAATGCCTCCCGCATCGCGGCGTGGAATTCGGACAACCTCCCGGTGTACGAACCCGGCCTCGACGAGATCGTCAAGGAACGGCGTGGCAAGAATCTGTTTTTTTCGACCGATATCCACGCTTCTATCGCCAAGGCTGATATCATCTTTGTTTCGGTCAACACGCCGACCAAGACCTATGGCGTCGGCGCCGGCCGTGCCGCCGATCTGCGTTATATCGAATCCGTCGCCCGGACCATCGCAGAGGCCGCCACCACCCCCAAAATCATTGTCGAAAAATCGACCATTCCGGTGCGCACGGCCGAGACCATCCAGGCCATCCTCAAGGCCAATGGCAACGGGTCCAGCCACCAGGTGCTCTCCAATCCCGAATTTCTTGCCGAGGGCACAGCCGTCGCGGATCTGCAAAATCCCGATCGCGTCCTGATCGGCGGCGAACGCACGCCGGAAGGCCAGCAGGCGGTGGAAACGCTGGTCAGCGTCTATGCCCGCTGGGTGCCGCGCGAGCGGATTATCACGACCAATCTCTGGTCCTCCGAGCTCTCCAAGCTGGTAGCCAATGCCTTCCTTGCCCAGCGCATCTCCTCGATCAATGCCATTTCCGCTCTCTGCGAGGCGACCGGGGCCAATGTGGATGAAGTGGCGCATGCCATCGGTAGGGATAGCCGCATCGGCCCTAAGTTCCTGAAAGCCTCGGTCGGTTTCGGCGGCTCCTGTTTTCAGAAAGACATCCTCAATCTCGTCTATCTCTGTGAATACTTCGGGCTGCCTGAAGTCGCCAGCTATTGGGACCAGGTGATCAAAATCAACGAATTCCAGAAACACCGCTTCGCGGCAAAGATTGTCCGCACGCTTTTCAACACGGTGGCCGGCAAAAAAATAGCGGTGCTCGGCTTTGCCTTCAAGAAAGACACCAACGACACGCGCGAATCGCCGGCGATCAGCGTGGTGCGCGACCTGCTGGAAGAGCAGGCCAACGTGGTGGTTTATGATCCCAAGGTTCCGGCGGAAAAAATCCGCATCGATGTCCTCGGATCGCCGGAAACCGGAGATCGGAAACCGGAGGCTAGCCGTCTGAGCGTTGCCAGCTCGGCCTATGAAGCGTCTGCTGGCGCGCACGCGGTGGCGATCCTGACCGAGTGGGACGAATTCAAGACGCTCGATTTCGGGAAAATCCATGCCAGCATGCAAAAACCCGCCTTCCTGTTCGACGGCCGCAATATCGTTGACCTGGAGAAACTGGAGAAGATCGGCTTCCGGGCGTATGGGTTGGGGAAGTGAACTGGCAGGTCAGCATAAACCCGAATGATGATATTACACAAAGAGCGCGAAGGACGTGAAGAAGGCGCCGATCAAGAACGTACTGAATGACTACACCGCAGAGAATGGGAGTGGGCGCAGAGGTCAAAATTCATCATCGGTCAAAAATCACCCTGTATTTCTGGAAATTCATTTTTGAACAGAAGAAAACAAAGGTAACGAAGGTAAAAACGAAGAGGACTCTGAACAAAAGTTATTTATTATAAGAAAGTTTAGCAGGAATGAATGGTAAGCGGCCTTGGTTGTTCTCCGTTCTCTTCGTTGCCTTCTGTTCAATTTCCAGAAGTCCCCTTATGATTTGCGGAAGTGAGCCGGCAGGTCAGCATAAACCCGGATGATGATTTTACACAAAGATCGCGAAGGGCGCGAAGATTCCGGGCGCTTATAAGCGCCACGCAATGTTTCATCGGCGTGAAGGTTTTTGCGCTCTTTTGCGGCTGAGAAAATTTAACCGCGAATAGACGCGTACCGAGCGAAGCGACAGCCTGCCATGAACGCGAATAAAACCCGATGGCTCCGCCATCCCTGCCTTTATTAGCGTCAATTAGCGTTCATTAGCGGTTAAATCCGGATTTCGTATGGATAGTTCCAGACAGTCTATCGAATTGAAGCGCCTGGCCCGGCGTTATATCTGGTGGGAAACGCCGGAGAGGGCGCTGGAATCGCCCGAGCGGGTGATCGCCCAAACGATGACACTCGGCACCCTGTCCGATCTCGACTGTCTGGTGCGCCTCGTGACTCCCCGGACTCTCCGGCATACCCTCGAGGTGGCCATGCCGGGCTGGTTCGATGCCAAAGCCTGGGCCTTCTGGCATTACCGACTGGGATTGACTGACCCGGGTGAAAATCCCCCTCCCTTGCCCGTCAGGAAAACAGCATGACGATATTTGCGCCTCATTTTTCCATTCTGCCTCCCGCCCAGCAGATGATCTGGCCCCGCCTGGAACCTTTGTCGGTAACGCCTTGGGTGCTTTATGGAGGCACGGCAATCGCGCTGCGCCTGGGTCATCGTGTTTCCGTCGATTTTGATTTTTTCTCACATACACCGCTGGATAAAAAGGAACTATACAGGATACTTCCCTGGCTGGAAACGGGAGATGTCCTTCAGGAGCAGGGTCATACCCTGACTCTGTCGCTTCCGGTCGGTGATGATTATGTAAAACTTTCGTTTTTCGGCTCCATCGATTTCGGCCGTGTCGGCGAACCGGAACAGGCCGGAGCCAAGGATGCTCCCGCCGTTGCTTCGCTGGATGATCTGTTGGCACTCAAGCTGGCGACTATTTCCAGCAGGGTAGAAATCAAGGACTACCGTGATATTGCCGCGATGTTAATGGCGGGAAAAGATCTCGCCACCGGTTTGGCCGGAGCCGGCGCGTTGTATAAACAGCAATTTTCACCAGCCGTGGCCTTGAGGAGTCTCGTCTGGTTTGAGGATATTCCCGATCTGGAAAAAGAAGTCCGGGATATTCTGGTGGAGGCTGCGCGCCGGTGCCCGCTGCAATTGCCTCCGGTAAACCGCATAAGCAACCGTTTGACCGCCAGTCCCGATGCTGTTTAGGGAACTCCTGAAAATTCATTTTCACCGTGAAGGACGTGAAGAAGGCGCCGATCGAGATCGTACTGAATGACGACACCGCAGAGAATGGGAGTGGGCGCAGAGGTCAAAATTCATCATCGGTCAAAAATCACCCTGTATTTCTAGAAATTCATTTTTGAACAGAAGAAAACAAAGGTAACGAAGGTAAAAACGAAGAGGACTCTGAACAAAAGTTATTTATTATAAGAAAGTTTAGCAGGAATGAATGGTAAGCGGCCTTGGTTGTTCTCCGTTCTCTTCGTTGCCTTCTGTTCAATTTTCAGAAGTCCCCTTATGATTTGCGGAAGTGAGCCGGCAGGTCAGCATAAACCCGAATGATGATTTTACACAAAGATCGCGAAGGGCGCGAAGATTCCGGGCGCTTATAAGCGCCACGCAATGTTTCATCGGCGTGAAGGTTTTTGCGCTCTTTTGCGGCTGAGAAAATTTAACCGCGAATAGACGCGTACCGAGCGAAGCGACAGCCTGCCATGGACGCGAATATCAAACCGTATGAATCCGGAAAACTTGCAAGATATGATAAGCGTATTCTGGATGAACGACTCAAACGCTACAGAACCGGACAAAGCGAACCAATCCCTCATGCAGAAATGATGCGACGACTTCGGAGGAAATGAAAAGCAAGCCAATCTTTGAACTCCCTGAAGTTGTCTGTTGCCGATATCGAAAAATGTGACATGATCACTGAAAGCATGAATACAACCAAACCCAAACCATTACCCAAAAAACGCAGGTCACGTCCAACAAAGCCGGTTAGCCAATCCAAGGTCGAACATTTGCTTCCTCAATGGGTGATAGGTTCGTATGATGGACCATCCGATGGTCGTCTGTCTCTTCGTAAAGGTTATTCGGAATGAGCAAGCGGCCATTGATTGATACAGGAGTTCTGGTTGCCTTGCTGGATGCTTGCGATATGTATCATCGGTGGAGCAAGCAAGTTGCCGCTCGGCATCCCAATGGTTTTACGACGTGTGAAGCGGTGGTATCCGAGTTGTTCTACCACGTGCGGGCAAGCGAGCGTGCCAAACATGCTCTATTCTCGCAATGATCGAAACCGACTGGCTGAATGTTATGCCTGTCCTGCCTGTATTTCGTGTTGATGTAGCCCATATCATTGAGAAATATCATCCGCATGCAGATTATGCGGACGCTTGTCTGGTTGCCATGCATGAATATATGGATGCAACGATCTGGACGATAGATCGTCGGGATTTTTCCCTCTATCGAACCCGGACCGGCAAAGCCTTGGCGACATGTTTCCCTGATCGACTTGGTCCTGGCGACTAATCACTAGCCTCTGGAATGTCTTGGCATGCTCTTCATGTTTATCGGCTTGTGGCTACGAATAAGGCGAGTTCAGGACGCTCGATTTCGGGAAAATCCATGCCGGCATGCAAAAACCCGCCTTTCTGTTCGACGGCCGCAATATTCTCGATATCGGAGACTTGGAAAACTCGGTTTCCAAGTCTAGGTATGGGGAAACAATAACGATATTTGGACACTTTTGATTTTGAAAGTATACTAATAGTGTTGTTTTATTGTTAATTATATAATATAAGGTTCGAATATGCTGAAGAAAGTAATATTTGTTTCTCTTGTTGTAGTTCTGGTTAGTGGAATAGGGCTACAATATTGGGGCCAAGCAAGGAAAAGGAAAGACTTGTCAATTCCTGATCTTGAAACGTTGTTGCCTAAAGAAATTCCGGGATGGGTTATCGAAGATCGTCCAGTAGCAGATTCTCCGGAAATGCTTAAGACCGTCGAAAAGGTTTTGAGTTATGATTCTGCGATATTTCGCATATATCGTAAGCAGAACTTGGAGATTAGTATATATGCCGCATATTGGCTTCCTTCAAAGGTTCCTATTAATCAGGTAGATGCACATACACCCGATGTATGCTGGGTAGTCAATGGCTGGAAAATGGAAAAGCGGCCTCCGTTGGAAGATATTAGGACAAAATATGGAGTGTTATCTATACCGAATGTTCGTAATTTTAATGTATCGGGCCATACATTGTCGGTTCTTTATTGGCATGCCGTTGGATCGAAAATTAGAATAAACAATAGTATTTCGGAAGCTGAGTTAGGAGTAGTGCAGCGAGCCAGAAAACGTATGGCTCAGTTTTATAATATAATAATTGAACCCCCGGGGGAGCAATTTTTCATAAGAATTTCTTCCAACCAAAATATTACGGAAGATCTTTCATTACCTCCCGTTGAAGCATGCTTGGATTTGGTGGGAGCGATCGTAAATGGTAATGGATTCTCTATGTAACTACATGTAAGTGACAATGGTTTAGGAATGACACTATTCATAAATGATTCCCAAGATAATACATCATACGGCTAAAGACGTGAATATCCCTCTTCTGTGGAAGGAGTATCAAATGAAATGCAAATCATTACATCCTGATTGCGAGTATAGGCTGTGGACAGATGAGGATAATTTGATATTGATCAGAACGCAATTTCCTGAGATGCTTAGCTTTTATCAAGCTCTTCCTTATCCTATAATGCGTGCTGATGTCATTCGCTATCTATATATGTATGTTTTTGGTGGAATATACATGGATATGGATTATGAAATGATACGGCCATTTGATCTATGGGACTATGAATGTATCCTGCCTTATAATAGGAATATAAGATCGGGCGATGAGTATGATGGGATTGGTAACTGCATATTTGCTTCCCGGCCTAAGCATCCATTCTGGCTTTATTTAGTGAGGACTATTGAAAAAAATCAACCATACGAAAGATCTGTAGATATAGAGGCATCTACAGGACCAGCTTTTATAACAAAACTAAAAGATGAAGTATCACGGCAACAGTGGGATATGTGGAGTATATATATGCCGGAACGAAATATGTTTCATCCTCAAATACCTTATTCAAAAAGGACACGAGATCAATTGTTGAATAATGGAATTACTTATGGGATTCATCATTGCGATGGAACATGGCGGTCTGGTCCTGTTCGTTATAGGTTGAAAAAAATAATCAAGAACATGTTATTGCGAGCAGGAATCAGGAAGTATTGACGCTGTTTGATATATCGGGAAGTTGGCTTGAGGCAATCATGACATCTGCCATAAATAATAATAAGCGTATTATAAAAAACGCATCCCTCCTCTACGTTCGATTAGGTCTTACAATAATAATTGGGTTTATTACAACTCGTAAAATATTACAAGCATTAGGTGTAATTGATTACGGGTTAGTTAATGTCATCGGAGGCGTTGTAACCATGTTCTCATTCCTTTCGGGAACAATGTCGTTGGCATCCTCTCGGTTTTTTAACTTTGAATTAGGACAAGGTAATCAGAAAAAACTTAAACAAATATTTAATCTTACCCAGTTAATCTACATAGGTCTTCTGATTATTTTATTAATATTAGCGGAGACAGTTGGATTATGGCTTGTTAATCATAAAGTTGTTGTTCCAGTGGAGCGAATGGGTGCTGCATTGTGGTTTTTTCATTTTTCAGTTATCGCTTTTCTGTCGAATATGGCGCTTGTTCCATATCAGGCATTGGTACTCGCTCATGAGAACATGAAGGCTTTTGCTTGGATATGTATGGGGGAAAGCATTGCTAAGCTAGGGATTGCCTATCTACTAATTTTTATCACTTCCAATCTTGATCATCTAGTTCTTTATGGAGCATTTTGGTGTTTATTGGCTATTGCTCTATTCTTGGGCTACTATATCATATGCCATTATAACTATCCTGAATCTAAATTTTCATTTTATTGGGATCCAAAGCTTTTTCAAGAGATTCTTTCTTTTTCAAGTTGGAATCTTTTTGGAGCAGTCGCTGGATTATTTAGTAACGTATTGGTCAATCTATTGCTGAATAATTTTTTTGGACCAGCTGTTAATGCAGCTCGCGGAGTGGCGCTCCAGTTATCAACAGCCATCGCCAGTTTTGGACAAAATTTCATGACGGCTGTAAATCCACAAATAATCAAATACTATGCAGCCCATGATATTGAGCAAGTCCATATACTGGCAATGCGTGCCTCGCGTTTAGGTTATTTGTTGATTTTGTTCATTGGGTTGCCGGCTATTTTTGAAATGGAATTTGTTTTGAAAACATGGCTAGGTGTCATTCCAGCACATACAATTTTATTCGCTCAACTAATGATAGTTAGAATATTGATAGAAACATTTTCCTATCCATTATTGACAGTCGCACAGGCCTCCGGTCGTGTCGCTTTGTATCAAGTTGTTGTCGGAGTCACGATTTGGCTGAATCTTCCCCTCTCTTATTATATTCTTAAATTAGGGGCTCCACCTGAGGCCACAGTTCTAATTGCTATATCCTTAGGAATTATATGCCTTATTCTAAGGCTCTTTCTAGTTCATAGGTGTTCAGGATTAGCAATTCATAAATTCTTAAGAAATGTACTAATTCGATCTGGTTTAGTCACTTTAATTGCTCCAATTTTCCCTTATCTGGCAGAATATTTTTTAGAACCAACATGGGAACGTTTTCTGCTAGTATGCGTTCTATGCGTTATTTCAGTAGGTTTATGTAGTCTTTTTGTGGGACTTTCTCATGATGAAAGAAAAGGTATCATTTTAGCTATAAAAGATAAATTGAAGATCTTATGGCCTACATCCGAAGCACCAACTAGGATATGATTTTGTTGTTAATGATGTATAATTGATAACATGGTAACCGTAATATAATATAATTATGAACTGGATAATCCCGATGGCCGGAAAAGGTACACGAACAAGTGAGCTTGGAATGTTCAAGCCCTTTATTAGAGTAAATGGTTTTACAATACTAGAGTGGCTCTTGCTCTCCTTAAGCGTTTATATAGATGAGGAGAGCAGGTTTGTGTTTGTTACGACGAAGGCGTTTCAAGAGGAGTTTTCCGTTAGGGAAAAAATTTGTAATTCGCTACAACGCTGTGGGCTGTATGCGCACTTTGACGTAGTTGAGGTAGATCAAACCCCTCAAGGTCCAGCTAAATCTGTTTATCTCGGTGCTCAAATGTTGAAAGGCCAAGCAGGGCCTGTTACTATCGTAAATGTCGATCAATATATTCATTTTGAATTAGGGCCTAATAGCGGGCAAGATAGTGGTTTTCTCCCCGTATATGCTGAATTTTCCAATAAAGCAAGTTATGTTGAAGTACGAGAAAAGAAAATCCTTCGAGTAGTTGAAAAGAATAATATCTCAAATATTGCAAGTGCTGGAGTTTACGGAGTGTCATCAGTTGATTTGTTGATTTATATGCTTGATGCCTTATTCCGGTCAGAAGAAACGGTAAATGGAGAATATTATGTAGGTCCTGCATATAACTTTCTAATCAAAGACGGCATTAGTATTTATCCAACAAGTGTGTTAGCAAAATTTGACTTGGGTAATTTATCTGGAATCTCCCTCTTCAAGCGTCGCTTAATGTTTAACAGCAACTTACTTACGACTCCTGTGTATTCCGTTTTTTAATATGAGCAATTTTTTTATTACAATGTCAGGTGGTACCACTCAAGTCATTAATGCGACTTTGGTTGGTGTTTTGAATAATATACGTAAATATTTTCCCCACTCTAGGATTTATGCTGGCTTTCCTGGAATATTAGGCGCGTTGAGTGACAATTATGTTGATATCTCTAGCCTTAACATAGCAGAACTCCGCAAGCTCTACCGTACCCCTGCATCAGGGTTTATCGGTACAACTAGAGTAAAGATTCTTGGTGAAAATGAATACGCCTATCTTGATAAACTATTTAAACGGTTGAATGTCAGCTTCTTCCTGAATATAGGTGGAAGCGGAACAATAAAACAGACACTTGCTGTCCATCAGCATTTACAGAAATCTGTAGTTGTCGCAGCATTACCGAAAACCGTTGATAATGATTTTGGTGATAAGAAATTTGATGATGTCTATTTTACACCAGGATTCCCTAGTTGTGCTAATTATTGGCGCCATAAGACACATGTCATGAATTTGGAAGGTCTGGGCTCTTATTCGCACGATGCAGTCTTAATCGCTCAGACCTTTGGCAGGAAGACTGGCTTTATTGCCGGTTGTGCGCGTCTAGCTGATCCCGATCGTAAGCTCCCACTGATGATATTATTGCCCGAGGATCAGAGGCCTACAGATGAGGTTGTGGCTCATATAAGACAAATGGTTGAAGCCCGAAAACGGGTCATAGTTGTAATGACAGAAGGTTATGAGGTATTTGATTATGAGAAAAAACATGATCCATCTGGTCAAGTTATGTATGGATCGAGTAGAAATACCAGTGCACAACTACTTGTGAATGTATGCATGGATCATGATATATCGGCAAGAGCATTTATTCCCGGTTTCGACCAACGAAGCGAAATGCGATTTACTTCCACAATTGATTTGGAGGCTGCCGCAGGCGTTGGTGCTTATGCAATAAGAATGATAGCTGAAGGGCATGGACAATTTTTTGCCAGCATCTGTAGAAATGAAAATGGATTAAACGGTATAGGATTTCGAATGATAGAGTTGGCGGGAATCAAAGACTATGGGAGAGAAATGTCACCAGGGTGGATTCGATATGGCTCTTATGATGTCACCGATTCTTATGTGGAATATGTAGAGCCATTGATAGGGATTGGGCAGGTTCCCGTTCCAAATAATGATTACGCTGAATACTTTTCCTATCCATCTGGTTTATGAAGACAAAATCGGCAATTCTATTAATTGCATACGATCGTCCTGATCATTTTTCTAAAGTACTAAATGCTCTGCGGGAAGAAAGCGTGTCTTCCTTTTATTGTTTTGTTGATCATCCTGTTACATCAAATGAGAAATTAAATATTCGAAATAAAGATGTTATACGTCTAGCGGAAGCAGTGAATTGGGCCAATGTTAAGCTCATTATTCGAAAAGAAAATATGGGGCTTGCTAGAAACTTAACTGATGCTGTTTCGACTGTTCTTAATAATCATGATTCAGTTATAGTATTGGAGGATGATTGTGTTCCTCGGCGAGGCTTTATCAGTTATATGAACTATATGATTGAAGCATATGGGACCGATAGGCGTGTTCGTTCAATTTGCGGTTATCTTCTTCCTGTACTACATCATAAGATATTTCAAAGTCATATATTTTTAACTCGTTTTTGTCCATGGGGTTGGGCTACTTGGGCTGATAGATGGAAGGACTTTATCCTTCCGTTGGGAAACGCATTGGCTGCATTGCCCTCTTTTGCTGCAAAAATAGAAAGTGTGGGAGAAGATGTTAAAGATTATTGTTCTGATGAATATTTCTTAGATCCGAAAGCTGAGATTTGGAGTTTGAGCTGGATAATCACACACTTAAGGGATGCTTCCTTGTGTATTTATCCATCATGTAGTTTAATTAATAATATAGGGTTTGATGGCTCGGGAGTTCATTCTTCGGTTACTTCCGCCTTCGATCTGGCAACCCTGTCAGAGTCAGATGATCTCCGAAATAGTAATTGGCAGCATTTATCGCCGTATTGTGATGTTGTTTTGAATCAAGACGCATTAGATTATATGAATAAGTTCTCCACGCATTCTATGAGATTGCGAATGCGAAATAAATAGAATTTGAAAAATGGTGAAAACGATCAAAATTGCTATTTTCATCTCCGGTCCGAAGCGATTTACTCCGCTAGTAATACAGCGCATGAGAAGTATCGCTTCTGAATTTAATCCGGAATTTTTCGTACATTTATGGACTGATGAAAGTGGTCCTAAAGCACGGACGGGTTTTTCTTTTGATGAAAATAAACTTCTAGAAGAACCGGACGTTCGTTGTCTCATTCTACATCGTCCTTATTCTGGAGATGCGTATAAGGATTCACTCGGTAGTCACACTAACTCAGGTTCTCCTATCTTTGCAACAATGGGTATGTTTTTAGGTATCAACCAATTATGTTATATTCTCGGAACACTCCCAAATCAAGATGAATACACTCATGTCTTGAGGATAAGAAGTGATTGCGCATTGCTTGATCCACAAATGTTTAATAATGTTGATTTTGCCTCGGATCATCTATATTTCTCTTTTAATCCTTTCATACCTAAAGAGTGGTTGTCGGATCATTTATGTC
Organism: Opitutaceae bacterium TAV5; assembly: GCA_000242935.3. NCBI lineage: Bacteria > Pseudomonadati > Verrucomicrobiota > Opitutia > Opitutales > Opitutaceae > Opitutaceae bacterium TAV5. Next base: position 1,063,670 of record CP007053.1, on the reverse strand, counting down.
TTGCTAAACGTGAGCATTTTCTCCGATTCTGGCAATTTTCGGATATACATCAAATATATGATTTTTATGTGAAGGCGCGCCGTAATCCAGAAAAGATGTTGTCATTACTGAAGGCTGAAAGATTTTCTTCTAAAACGAAGGTGATAAATTTTTTTTACCGATTCAGAGATTATCAGATTATTTATACATCACCTAAGGAAAATGAACCTGATTGGGTTAATAAGGCCATTATTGCTAGACAATATCGGGATATCTTTCTTGAACCGGAAAAGCTTTTCAGAAGTGAAGAAATCGAGAAATATTATCAAGGCCTCAGGCAGGATGCGCCAGATCCGCTATCCGGGATGAGGTATTTTAAAAGGATAGTCTTGCGATATCTGAAGTTTGCTAAAAAATAATCTTCTATATGGATGCTCATCAAAAGAACCTACTTATATCACTTCTCTTGGCATTATTCTTCTTGGGAGTAGGTGTAGGATGGCTTTTTTATTCTAGAAATCTTCTTCTAAAAAAGACAGGAGGTGCGGGCCTTTTGATTGCGTTGTCAATAACTCTAATAATACTTGGAACTCCAGTTGCATGGCAACTGTCGCTGCTTCCTTCTTGGAATGACTTGGAATATCCGATACTTTCAGGGATTGGTGGCGGGGCATATGGACTAGATTATACGTTATATAATAAAACTAATTTATTTTATTTTATCCATTGGTTGACTTTTGCCTTACTTACTACCTTCTTGCTTAATTTGTATAGTCCAATTACTGAGAGCAATCGAAAAGATATTCTACAATCTCTTAAGTTGCTCTTAAGGAAAAATATGTTTATTGAGTATGGAATCTTAGGTGCTATTATATTTTTCGTATGTTTTTTCTTTACCGCCTTGGGATGGAACCGCTTTTGGTATAGTCCAATGGGGAGGTTTGAAGGTGCGACATCTCCGGGAGGACTATCTTATTTATTAGCTGGCATAAAATTTTTGCCATTTTTAATGTTACTTCTAGGTGTTGCGGCGGCTTTCGCTTTAGCATTGGGCACCCGTCCATACATTACAGGTATTGCCATATGCATTTCTGTTCTTCCGTTTATTGTAATGGCTTCTAGAGGATTATCCATCATATTACTGTGTGGATATGTAGCGGTGTTATTTAGGCAAAAAAAGATAGGGCGGATCATTGGGATTATTATCGCACCCTTTGCGCTGGGATATTTCTTGTTAATTCCGTTGCGATTACGATCACTAGATTTTACTGGTTGTGCTGCTTATATTGAGGCAAATCTAGTGCTTGTTAATGAGGTTTTTGGTCAAAAAAAGTTTAGTTTTGTTGTCGCAAATGTTTTAAGTAATTTAAGCTTAGGTTTTCCGATTGTTGCTGAGGTTTTGTCGATGGGCGAGTCGAAGAATATTCTAAATGGAGTTCCTTCTCAATATCTTTGGTTATCCTTTTCTCCAACAATTAGTGCAATCGACGGGTTTTCTCGTAACTGGGTTATGTTTAATCCTAGAATAAATCGATATACTCCTTATAATACATTAGCTGAGTTATATGGTATAGGCTTATTTTTTTCCGTTATATTTATGTCGCTGCTGTACAGTCTTATGTTAGGACTTGCTAGAAGTTTGGCTCGCATGGGTAGCCTTGGCTATATCGCGTCATTTGTAATCGCAGCCTCAGTGTTCCTTAGCTTATTTCAGATGCAACAATATCAGATAAGAACTTTTATGCGAGTTATTTATTTGGCGATGGTTTTTTATATGGCTTTTGCGATTCTCTATAAGACCGGTTTTTTAAATTTATTGGAGAGATCTTCTCAATTATACGGTAAAAGAAAGGCATACACTATGCCTCTTGCTTCGACTAAGCAACGCAAGGTGACGAATGCATCGAAATAGGGGTAGCGTTATGGATGGAAGAGTATTACAAACTTGTGTTCCTGATTATCGAGTGGAATTTTTTGAATTGCTCTGCCAGAATGGAGTGTGCTGTAAGGTATATTCCGGGGATTCATATTATGATTCGAGTATAAGGACGGCTTCAGAAGTCGGCAGTTGGCATGTTTTGGTGTCAAATCGCTTTCTTTTTAAGCGTTGTCTCTTGTGGCAATATCTCCCCTATGGGCTTTATATAGATAGATATGCCGTTATCGCGGAACTTAATCCAAGAAGCATTAGTACTTGGTTATTGGTTCTTTGTCGTGCAATATTAAGGCGCCCAATGATATTATGGGGACATGCTTGGGCACGTGCTGGCCGTTGGAGTATGTCTAGGGAGATACGTTTATTGCTATGGCGGTTATGTGATGCAAAGATTGTTTATACATGTCAGCAGGTTGGCGAATTGAGGGAAATCTTACGTGGGCCTATTTTCCCTGCTCGAAATGCGCTTTATTCGGAAACGATGGTAAAACGCAGGGAAATAAAAGATCGTAGCCATTTTATTTACGTTGGGAGACTGGTGTCGGAAAAAAAACCTCAACTTCTATTAAGAGGATTTGCATTGCTGATAAAGGAGAATAGTGCTCTACATTTAGATTTTGTGGGTGGAGGTCCAGAACGTATGAAGTTGGAACAATTGTCGAAGGAGATGGGAATATATGAAAGGGTAAGCTTTCATGGACAGATAGCAGATATTAAACGTTTGGAATATTTATATGATAATGCAATAGCAGCAGTATCCCCTGGATATGTAGGGCTTTCGGCAACTCAGGCATTCTTCTTTGGGGTACCCATGTTAATTGCTAAAGATGAGCCGCATTCTCCAGAAATTGAAGCTTGTCGTGATGAATTTAATACTATTTTCTTTCAAGGAGATGAAAAATCGCTTGCTCAATGTTTACGCAATGCATGGCATCGCCGGATGGAATGGGCTCTCATGAGCGACAAGATTCAAGATGATGTTGTAATGAAATATTCAATTGAGAAGATGGTGGAAAGTTTCTCGGAGTCCATCAGATGTTCCACTGTTGATAGGGAAATTGATCTTTGTGTATAGTTATTTTTATAATGAAGCATCTACATTTCGTTCAATCTATTGAACCATTACAAGGGGGGGGGCTAGGAAGGGCGGCCTTTGAGTTGAGCAGTATGATGAATGTTGAAGAACAGTCATATCTGGTAACGACACAAAAAGGAAGGACACTAAGAGAATTAGACCATACCATTTATCAGCGAAATGGCCCGATGAGGGCATTTTATTCGAACGAATTATATCATGATTCTCCATCTTTAATAAAGAATTATGAAATTATTCACGGTCATGGATTTTATGTCGCTCCTAATTGGATATTCGGGAGAGAGGCAAGGCGCCAATCTAAGCCGCTAGTTTATCATGTACATGGAATTTTTGAACCATGGATATTACATCGGTCTCATTGGAAAAAAAAAATTGCACATTGGTTATTCGAAAACTATAATTTTAAATATGCATCCCTTTGGCGTGCACTAACAGACAAAGAGGCGGATCAAATAAGGGCGCAAGGGATTACTGCACCAATTATTGTTGCCCCAAATGGCATAGAGCTTGCAACATTTGAGGAGATTCCCGGCCTACGGAATCGCTTAAGGTCACAGAGAACAAAGAAAACGTTACTCTTTTTGGGACGTCTCCATCCGAAGAAAGGACTGGATATGTTGATAAGGGCTTGGGTAATGACGCCATTAGTTTTAAGGAAAGATTGGCAGATTGTTATTGCTGGACCAGATGAGTTAGGACATGAGGCGATACTAAAAAAACTGGTGAAGGATACTGGCTTGTCTGAGGAAATTATTTTTATCGGGTCAGTAAGTGGAGAAAGTAAGCTACGCATTCTCGCCGAAGCAGAGGGGTTTGTATTGCCTTCTTACAGCGAGGGTTTTTCTGTCGCCATTCTTGAGGCAATGGCATGTAGACTTCCTGTTATTGCTACTAGGGCATGTAATTTTCCTAGTCTAGCAATAGATGGGGGAGGCTGGTGTGTTGATGTAAGTCTTGAGGGGATTAAGGAAGGTTTACGGCTATTCCTTACGTCTAGTGATCAGGAGCGTAAGGATCGAGGAGTATTAGCTCGAAAATTGGTTGAGAGAGTCTATACGTGGGATACTGTTGCAAGAGAAATAGGCATTGCCTGTCGGAATATTGCTTAAATAAAATGACATGTATTCGAAATGATTTATTTGATTCGGCCAGAGGCTATAATCGGGGGCGAGGAGTGGGAGCGTTTTTATTGTGGCAGTTGATTAAGTGGCTTTTTTTTAAAACGGTATTTCCTTGGCCGTCCTCTTTAAAGGTTGCACTGTTGAGAATATTTGGGGCAAAGATGGGGAAAAATATCTGTTTGAAGCCACAGGTGAATATTCATTTGCCTTGGAAATTGGAAGTAGGAGATTTTGCTTGGATTGGGGAAGAAGTGTACATTTTGAATTTTGAAAAAATCTACATTGGCCCGCATGTTTGTATCTCGCAACGAGCGTTTTTATGTGGTGGAAATCACGATTTCCGTGACCATACGATGCCCTATCGTAATGGGCCGATTACAGTTGAAGGAGGAGCATGGATCGGTGCTCAGACGTTTATTGCACCCAATATAACAATTGCTGAGGAAGCGATTGTTACGGCTGGCAGCGTGGTTTTGAGAAATATGCCGCGGGCAACGATTTGTTCGGGGAATCCATGTGTTCCACTAAAACCTCGGTGGAAGAATAATTAATATCTGTTTTCTAAGCAGTGCCTAAAATACAAATTATAACAAATTTATTTCATCCGGATGAATTGGCTGGTGCAGCATTATTTTCCGACTTGAGTCAATTCTTGCACGAGCGCGGCCATGACGTTCGAGTTTTGTGCACATTCTCGTATTATCCAGCTTGGCGTTTAAGGAGGGAGGATTGTGGCGTGGGAGTACGTGAAGAGCAGTGGAAGGGGATTCCACTCAAGCGGATCTCAATGTATGTTCCGAATCGAGCCTCGGGAGTCCGGCGCATGCTTTCCGATTTGAGTTTCTTCTTGTCGATTTTGATACGGAATGGGTTTCGCGGTTGGAAACCAGATGTGATTTTAACGGCATCCCCGATGTTTTCCCAGTGCCTGGCTCAGCGATTCATCTATCCGTTTCGGAGTATTTCCCGGATGATTGTTGTGCAGGATTTTGTCGTCGATGCGGCTCTTGAACTGGGCATCCTCAAGTTATCTTTAATTGGCATACCGCTTCGTTGGCTGGAGCGTTGGAGTTTTCGTTCCGCAGCAACACTTTCCACGATCAGCGATGCTATGCTAGAAAAGTTAAAGGGGATTGTTGGCGATGATCGTCGTCTGATCCTTATTTCCAATTGGATTCACCAAAGCATTGCCAATGAGATTGTCCGGCAACGGCAGTCAGCACTTATTCGCCGGGAAGGTATATTACTCTATAGTGGAAACCTCGGCGTAAAGCAGGGGTTGCCCCAATTTCTGGAGGTATTTCAGCTTGGCCGCGATAACTGGAGTCTGGAAATCCATGGCGGAGGGGCGGAACTCGGGAGAATGCGAGACGCGGTGAAGGACGCCCCAGGGGTAACTTTGGGAGAGGTTTTGCCCGAGACGGATTACGTCACAAAATTACTTACTACCTCGGTCTGTCTGGTGACGCAAATGCCGGGGGTGGGAGCTAATTTTCTGCCCAGCAAATTATTGCCTGCATTGGCGGCGGGAACCCCGGTTCTGGCTGTTTGCGAAAAAGATAGCCCCTTGGGCCGCGAGGTGGTGAGGGGACAATTTGGCGATGTCGTGCCGCCTGGCAATGTAGAGAGGTTGCGATCAGTACTGCGGCACTGGCGAGCTAATCCGGATATTTTGAGGACTTACTCAGCGAATGCTCTGGGATGGGCGGGCCGTTACTCCCGTGATCATGTTTTGGGACAATACGAAGCGGAACTTTTGAAGTTGGTGGCTCAAGGTTCCAAGCAAAATAGTTAATTGGAAGCCAAGTCTGATTTTATCTAATCTAAAATGAAACATTCGATTGTATTTGGCGGCGAGGGTTTTATCGGGAGGCATTTGGCGGACCGATTGTTAAATGATGGGCAGCAGGTGACGAGCGTTGACTTAGCCGAGTCCGATCGACGAGAGGGGATAAAACGGCGTTTTGTCACCGCAGATGTGCGGGGAACGTTGACTTTCGAAACCTTGGAGGCCTCCCCCCCTGTTCTTTTTAATCTGGCAGCGGTGCATCGTACGCCGGGACATCCCAACCGTGACTATTTTGATGCGAATCTTAACGGAGCGGAAAATGTTTGCGACTTTGCCCGGAAAACGGGAGTGCGGACAATCGTTTTTACGAGCTCGATCGCTCCTTACGGAGCTTCTGAGGAACTAAAAACCGAGGAGACGCTGCCGACACCTAATACGGCGTATGGTATCTCCAAGTTGGTAGCCGAGCATATCCACCGCAGATGGCAGGCGGAGAAGCCAAGCGAGCGTCGTTTGGTGATCGTGCGACCGGGGGTAGTGTTTGGCCATGGAGAGAAGGGTAATGTCACACGGCTTTATTGGGCGTTGCGTCGCAAGCGCTTCGCTTACCCGGGGCGCACGGATACGATCAAAGCGAGTATCTATGTCAAGGATGTGGCCGCGCTTTTGGCGGAGATGTCTGAACGGCCTGAGTCAGGCGTATTTGTCTATAACCTGACTTATGAGCCTGCCCCTACGATTAAGGATATCTGCACTGTGATGAGCACGGTTACAGGGGTAAGGACTCCAAAGCGGGTTGTCCCGGGGATTGTCCTGCGCGGTGTCGCAACCGCTCTTGGTTCGGTGCATGGTTTGCTAGGAGATGGGTTCCATCCTGATCGGGTTCGAAAGTTGATGATCTCTACCAACATCAGCGGAAAAAAACTGCAAGAGGATGGCTACACGCTGAAATATTCCCTGGAGGATGCCATTCGGGATTGGTGGAAGGATTGCAAAGAGTCCGGGCTGGAATGATGCGAAAAGCCGCTCGGGAATTTCAGATTTCAGTTTTCAGCGTTTTAGCTTTCCCTCATATATGATCGTTTATCGCCAGCGAGGCCTCGCCAATATTCATACCTTTCTGGTCACCCTTATCGCGACCGGATTCTTGCCTTTGTATCGGGAAATCCTGCCATCGCTTACCTATGTAAACCTGGAGGAAGTAGAGTTGCTGCCTTATGTGGTGGCGGTCTTCCTGGGGATGGTGACGAGTTCCCGGCTGATTCATGATCGGGCCACTCACCTTCACCAGCTCGAATACTGGAACGCCTTTGTTCTGGCGCTCCGGCAGGCCGTTGTTGTCGCGGCATTCATTTTTACCTTCATGTTCATGGCCAAGGACCGGACGGTCAGCCGTCTGTTTCTGGGCTCTTATCTGGTGTTACTGACGGGGATATTGACCGTGTTGCACTCCCGGTTGCCGCGCATGCTGGCCGATATCCTGTTTCCGGATTCGGCCAAGATGCCAACGTTGTTTGTTGGGCGCACGGGCAATCTGGAGGCTTTGGACTCCTGGATTACCAATCGTGGGCATCTGGGTATGATACCGGTGGGGCTGTTGTCCGATACCCCGCCTAGCCGGATAGAGCGGGCGGTGGCACCTTACTTAGGTACGACCGAAAAGCTGGCCCAGGTTCTCCGGGAGCGACGAGTAGGGCAGGTAATCCTGCTGGAGTGGATCGATGATCCCTTAGTGGTGGAGCGGATGATCGGGCTGTGCGAATCGGAGGGATGCCGATTTCTGATCCACAACAACTATGGCGCCAAGTTCGCCCGCACGTTTATTCCTTTGGAAGAGGGGGGGCACCATTTTCTGGCCTTACAGCACGAGCCATTGGAAGATCCGCTCAACCGCCTGCTGAAACGTCTGGTGGATATCGCGATTTCTCTACCCATCGTTCTGTTCGTCGTGCCTCCACTCTGCATCTGGGTCCGCCTCATGCAACGTAAGCAGGCTCCGGGTTCGCTGTTTTTCGTCAATCCGCGTGGCGGGCAGAACCGGATGAGTTTCAACATGCTGAAATTTCGATCGATGTATGCGATCGAGCACGATATCAACAAGCAGGCGACCAGGGGTGACAGCCGCATCTATCCCTTCGGAGCCTTTTTGAGGAAAACCAGCCTGGATGAGTTCCCCCAGTTCATTAATGTACTCAAGGGGGATATGAGCATCGTGGGGCCGCGTCCGCATCTGCCCAAGCACGATGACGAGTTCAGCCAAGTAGCCCGATCCTACCGGATTCGGTCACTGGTCAAACCGGGTATTACCGGACTCGCTCAGGTGCGTGGTTATCGGGGCGAGATTACTGATCCGGAAAAGCTCCACCGTCGGGTGTACTGGGATCTGTATTATGTGACCAACTGGTCGCTGGCTCTGGATTTCCGGATCATTTTCCTGACTGGTTGGCAAGTCATTCGTCCACCCAAGACTGCATATTAGGTTTTGATGTTTATGGTAGTTGTCAGGGTGACAACGGGACTTCAAATGATTCGGGAGGTTCCGATAGCTGAAATTGCAGGAGGGGAAGTGATTTTGTAATTACCTCCAGTTTTTCCGTATCGTGAGGACCGGCTTTCTCTTTTATTTGGTCATAACGATTTCGTTGGTCGTTCGTCTTTAAGGTAAGGACTTGGGAATTGGAATCAAATCCCAAGTCTTGCCAACGTTCCCATTCCGTAATTTTTTTGGATTCTTTTTCTTTTATTACGATGGCACTTACACTGGGTGTAGACCTGATGAAGAAATTTTTATTGAAGCTGTTGGCAATAGATATGCGACGGAGGTCGTAAGTGATCTTGGTATCGAAGATGATATTGTTGGTAAAGATGATACCGGTCGGGAGTACGGGGTCCCGATTTTCCCTGTTGATTGTTTCGGGATAACGCTTGCGCCATATTGGAAACTTCCTGAATTGCTGCAAGGGTTTGAGTGCAGCATCGAAGATGGTGCGATTGGCGATGAACAGCGCGATGTTGGAATGGAAAATGTAGTTGTCTTTTATCGTTGTATATCCACCTCCTCCGATATGGATGGCGCTTGATCCTATGTTGCTCATGATGTTTGAAAGAATATATGTGTGCTCCAGCAAATCATCCAAGTAAATCGCATGTGCTTTGTCTGCCGATGTATACCATGCCAATGAGGAGCTTTGTGAGCCCGGTTTGCTTATTTGGAGTCCATGTATCCGTCGAAAAATATTAGCCATGATCTTGGTCCCCCGACTCGACCAATCACGTCCTGCGTAAATGGCTCCAACATCATTGGTTTCCTTGGCAACATCTTCGATGATATTGTACTGTATCAGGTGTTCGTTGCCCGAGAATATGATCGCGCTATGTGGAGCATCCTGAATCCTGTTGTGTTCAAGGGTAATGCCTACACCCGAAATGCGGAAGGCCGGGTAATAGCATTTCAGGCGTTCTCCTGTTTTGGTTAATATATTGTTGCTGGCTATGATTCTGGATTGCGTAAGAGATGGTCTATCTCCTCCGGAAAGAATCATGCCTCCAAGGCCGGGAGAGTAGATGATATTCTGACTGATGCCGAGAGGCTCCTGGGTACTGGCGGTAAGTGCCTGATACCCAGCCAAGCTGATTACGTTCCCTTCGAACTGCACATCAGCGCAGTCGTTGATAACAATACTATCGCCGGTACTGATCTCCCAGGTTAGTCCTTCGATAGTGAGATGTCTGGTCTTATCGATGCTCAGGAGAGTCGGCAGAGTAGAAACCGTGACTGTCCCATCGCTCCCCGGCCAAGGTAGGACATAAAGCTGGCCGGTGTGGGAGTCGAACCACCACTCTCCCGGAGCATCGAGAGCTTCTTCGACATTGAGGAGAGCAAACCTTGCTCCAGGGACAAACGGATATCGGGGTTTTTGCTCGAACGAAATTTCCCGGGTGGTGGCATTGATCCCGGCAATGTCCAGAATCTGGTCAAACCAGTCCGGCTGGGTGAAGACATGAATGCTACCTGTTTTATGGATGTTTTTCCGGATCTCTTTGGGAAGGTCCAGAGCGGTGAAGCCGGTGGGACGATTTTTGTCGGTTTGAGCAATATAAGCCCAGTTTTCCCCATACGGTTTTTCCGAATTCCAATTCGGCCAGCGAGCCAACTGTAACCTTCGGCGTTCCGCAAAAACTTCAAACACAGGTAGATTCTTGCCCAAGCGGCTTTCTCGTTTGGGCGGCGCTTTGACGATACCTGGGTCGAAATCGTAAACAAGGGGCTTGCCCAGTTGGGGGGGGGCTTTGGGCTTTAACAAAACTCCGCCGATAAGGCGCGGAAACTCCCCCGAGTAAGCCGCGATACGAAGAGGCGTCTGTGCGGTTCCGGAATCTGCTTCGGTCAGGCGGATGGTATCGACAAGATAATAATCACCTCCTCGAACGATGATTTCCGTAATCGGATCAGGTGATTTTTGGGATTTTCGAGTCCGCTCGATAGCGGTTTGCAGGGAGGCGAGAGGGCCATCGTTCCGGTTAGCGGCAACTTCCGGTAGATTACCCGACCAGGAATCGTTCCCGTCAGGAGCGACATAGATGTGGCGGGCATCCTTGCTCCAGGCTTCCAGCAACGGAACAAGGCAGAAGAAAAAACAGGCTATCCATCTGGTCATAATTTCACCGGTTACGGCTTTGCCGGAAAACGCAAGGGCAGGCCGGCCCTTGTGCGTCGATTTGCCGCTCTTTTCGGAGAATCAGAAGGCTGGAGAGCCGGATTTCCGGTTCTTCGGGTCTCTGGCCCTCCACTTCTTCGGACAGCTTGACCCGATAAGGGCGGGTGTGAATCGTCCGGTAAATGGGTTTCCCGGCATGGCCACCGCTTCGCTTTCTCGCGTTTTTCCTGTTGCTGTGCCCGCTCGCCGGTCGGGGGCAAGGAGCGGGATTCGATACCGGGATGTCCGTCGAAAAGCTGGCCGAGGCCATGCCGGCTGTCGATCGACCGGTGTGGTTGCGGTTGCGGGGGATGCAAGGGGCGCCGGTATGGCGGGCGGACGGAGGACCGGAGGGCCGGGTGAAGATCGCTGCACGGCGGGCGGCTCTGGCGAGGTTGCGGGCAAAAGGGTATTTGCTCGTGGCGGGTCACTTGCGCTGGGGCAACGCCTCATGGGCCGGAGGTGTGCGAGCAGGGAGTGGCTCCCGGTTTCCACAGGATTTGCGCGAGGTCTACGAGCGGTGCCGGTTGCTGGCGCTGACTTACGGCGATCTGATCGATTACTGGGAGATCGAGAATGAACCGGACATCGCCTTTTCGGCAGATAACGCCGAAACGTATGCCGCGTTTTTCAAGGCGGCGGTACTCGGTGTGCGGGTGGGGCGCGCGCGCGCAAGCGCGCGACAGCACGCGCCGCGAGGCGGCGCCGTGGTCATGGCACCGATGGCGTTGCCGCCAGGGCCCTATTTTCAGCGATTGCTGGATCTTGGGCTGCTGGAGTGGACCGATGCCTTCAATTACCACTATTACGGCTACGCGGAGGATTTTACCGGGGTGTATCGGCAGTTTGAAGCGGCGGCGGCAGAAAGTGGCGCGGACGTCTCGTCCGCAGTCCGGAGCGGGCGGGACGCCCGCGCCACGCGGGGGGGCGACGCCCACGGGCAGGGATGCCCGTGCCACGTCGGATGCGGGCGGGACGCCCGCGCCACAGCGCTGCCCGTCCTGTTGACTGAATACGGCTACGGGCCGCTCGATGCGGTGCAGAGCAGGACGGTCGAGGGGCGGGTGCGCCAGTGGCGGTGGTTTCGGGATACGGAGGCACAGATCGACGCGCTCGGCATCGAGGGGCCGATGGCGTTTTACATGATGCCGTACTATGAGCGCGGGATTAACGAATTTGGCCTGCTGATGCGCGAGCCGGGTGGCGCGGGCGTCCCGCCGGCTGTTGGAGACGCTGAAAATCTGAAAACGGAAAAGCTGAAAGCGGAGGGTGGCGCTGGCGTTCGGACCGTTCCGCGGGCGTTGGCCCGTGCAAGCCTGCATCCGGTGTGGCCGGCCCAACTGTCGCCGGCAGGGATGGCGGGCATGCGCTCGGGTGGCTGGACGGTGGGACCGGCGGAGGCTCCGGCGGTTTTCCGGGCCGGCGGGGTGACGTTTGTGCCGGGGGACTTCGGGGCGGAGGTGCCGGAGCCGTGGATGCGGCGGATCGGACAAAAATTCGGCGAAGGTCTGGAAGCATCGCCGGCCATGGCGTGGTTGTGGGAACGGGCGGTGGCCCGGTGGCACGGCCCTCCTGGCCGTGGATGGCGCGGGAGTGGCATGGGCATCCTGCCCATGTCCGGAAAGACATTTGCGGCGCGGAGCGCCGTCCACGGGCTGGAAGCCCGTGTCACGTCGGAATCATGGGCAGGATGCCCATGCCACTTCTGCGCCGCCTCTGACGTCTCTTTGACTTACCCCCCCCCTCGACCTTCCGGCTCCCCGGTGGTGATCGATTTTTTGCCGCAGGAGGGGGAGGGGCTTGTCCAGTTCAAGGACCTGGGCGGTTATCTGGTGACGGAGGAGATTCTGGGCGGGAGCTATTCGGGAACGGGAAGGCTGGTCGTGTACAATTTCAGTGATCGGCCGGTGGCAGGCTCCTTGCGGTTGCCGCCGGAGTTCCGGGCGGAGTTCGACGACGGAGAAACGGCGGGCGGCGCGGTGCTGATGCTGGCGCTGGCGGCCGGAGCGCGCCGCGAGATCCCGGTGCGCGTGGCATTCGGAAAACGGGATTTTGCGGGAAAGGATGCGGAGGTGGTGTGGGAGCCGGGAACGGATGAGATCGCCGCGGAACAGCAGCCGTCCGGCGAGGGCGGGATGCCCGAACGTGGCACGGGCATCCTTGCCCGTGAGCGGTGCCTCTCCGCGTGGCACGGGCTTCCAGCCCGTGGACGGCGCTCCGCGCCGCAAATGTCTTTCCGGACATGGGCAGGATGCCCATGCCACTACTCCCGATCCGTCCACGGCCAGGATGGCCGTGCCACTTCGCATGCAGGCGGGGGGGGCGCTGGCGTCAGCCGGTGGCTGACGACCTTGTATCCCCAGCCTGCGGGGATGCGGTGGCAGGCGCGGGAGGTGTTTGCGTTCGGGGGAGAGGAAGCGGAGGCCGCGCGCGAGCGGTTGCTGGCGCGGCCGCTGGCAACCGGTGAACCGGCCGTGAAAGCCGAGGGGCGCTGGCTGGTCACCGACGGGGTCGAGGTCGAGGAAACGGAGGACGGATGGCTCTTTCACCTGGAAAAATTCCCGCCGGATGTGCCGATGCGTCCGATGGTCGCGGAGTTGCCATTGCCCGCCCATTTCCGGTTCGGGCCCGGCGAGGTGTTTTTGATGAACTATCGCCAGGTGGCTCCGGACGGGGCCGAGCCGGTGATGTTGCGGGTGGACGATCCGGACCGGCGGATGCGGCCGGTGACCGGGGAGTTTGGCGATATGATGGACGTGTATTTTCGCACGGAAAACGGGAACCTGTTTTCAACGTCGTATCGCCTGAATGTGAAGCCGGAGTGGCAGCGTTATTTCGTGACGGCCAGCGGGCTGACGATGGCGTTCTGGGGGAGGGCGGAGCTGCCGTGGCGATTCGCGGAAAACCGGCCGGTGTCGCTGGTGTTTTTCCTGCGCCCGAGAAGCCTCCCGCTGGCGTTCGAGGTGAAGCATCCGGCCATCGGAACGCTGACGCAGTGAGGCCGGATCGATCGAAGCGTTGAAAAACGTAGTCGGGAGAACCGCAAAAGAGCGCAAAAATCCTCACGCGGATGAAACGTTGCGTGGCGCTTATAAGCGCCATGGAGAGCTTCTCTGCAAAAAGATCCTTTGCGCCGCTTCGCGGCTAAAAAAATCCGCGCAATCCGTGGTCAAAATACATTTTTAGAGCAGTTCAAATAAAGCTGTAGTCGTTTTTTAACCACGGATTTCACTGATTATCACGGATTCAGACCATGCCTTGCCGCTTCCTTTTTATCCGTGAAAATCCGTGCAATCCGTGGTTCTGTTTTCAGGATCCTGTACGGCTACAATTTTTTAAAAAATGCTCTAACCGCGAAAGAACGCGTACCGAGCGAAGCAACAGCCTGCCATGGACGCGAATAATACCAAGGTCTCAAGGGAGGATCAAAAAATCAGAAATTACACAGAGAACACGGAGAAGGCACAGAGTTTCGGGAGGGCAAACGAAGCACTGGCACAAGACAGTACATCCCGAAGAATGCTACCGGCCAGATTCATTGAGGATAGTTCAAAGAAATAGCCGTATCATCCATGAAAAGACAGAGTTGCTATTTTGAGATTACCGGCCAGATTACCGGCCATCTGATTACCGATGAGTGAACCCGCTGCTTTTTATATCAAGCCCTCTTCCATGGAACCTCTGTTCCCTGAAGACAGGGAACACCGGCTTGCCGGACTTGCGGGCGAAGTGCTGAAAGCTTCCTCACGTCTTTTCGGTTCCTTGCATCCCGTCACCCGTAAAAGCCTGACGGAGGTCGTTCGCCAGATGAACAGTTATTACTCAAATCTGATCGAGGGACACCGGACGCATCCGGTGGAAATCGAAAAAGCATTACAGGGTGATTATTCGAGGGATCCGGCGAAGCGGGCGCTCCAGTTGGAAAGTCGTGCCCATGTGGAGGTGCAGCGGCTGGTGGAAGAGCGCATCGGGGGCGGGGAGACGTTTTCCCTGTGTTCCGGCGAATTCTTGCAGTGGGTGCATCGGGAATTCTACCGGCGTCTGCCGCCGGAATTCCGGCAAGTGGCGACGACTTCGGGCAAGGTCTCCGTTGTCGAGCCCGGCGTTTTTCGGACGGCGCAGGTTCAGGTGGGATCGCACTTCCCTCCGGCTGCCGGGGCTCTGGAAAACTTTATGAGCCGGTTCGCTCTTTACGAACCGATGCGGCTCGACCCGGTGCAGAGAATCGTCGGGGCTGCGGCCGCTCATCATCGCCTGGCATGGATTCACCCGTTTCTCGATGGAAACGGGCGGGTGATTCGCCTGTTCACCCATGCATGGATGATCGCCTCCGGAATTGACGGAGCGGGGCTGTGGACGGTGTCACGGGGGTTGGCCAGGAGCCGGTCGGTTTATATGGACAGACTGGCGGCTGCCGACGCTCAACGCTGGAATGACTACGACGGGAGAGGTAATCTGACGGACAGGGGGCTATTTGCCTTTTGCCAGTTCTTTCTGGAGACGATGCTGGATCAGATTTTGTTCATGGCATCGCTGCTGAATCTGGAGGCGATCGAGACGCGGTTTCTCCGTTACGGGGAGATTCATTCGGTGACCCGGGGCGAAAAGAATATCGGGCCGCTTTTGCGGGATATCTTCATGCGGGGAACGGTGTCCCGGGGCGAAGCCGGGAGGATACTGGGCATGCCCGAACGGACGGCCCGACGCTACGTCAGCGACCTGATCGAACGCAGGATACTGGTTTCGGATGGTCCCGGCCAGCCGGTGCGGCTGGTGTTTTCGAGCGACAAGCTCGGCTATTATTTCCCGGATCTTTATCCCGAAGGGATTTGACCGGTGCGGCAGTGCAGCCCGAAGGGGCTGACCGGCATATTTCATACGTTTCTGGACAGTCATCACGGAAACCGGGCAAACACTTGACATTTAACGTTTAAGGGGGGATCTAAAAATACATTTTTTACCGCTAATGAACGCTAATTGACGCTAATAAAGACAGGGATGGTGGAGCCATCGGGTTTTATTCGCGTTCATGGCAGGCTGTCGCTTCGCTCGGTATGCGTTCATTCGCGGTTGGCTCTTCAGAGATTCCCGGAGGAGAAGCATACGCTTGATAACGTCCCGACTGTTGTTGATTTTTACACAAAGGCCGCAGAAAGCGCAAAGGATTGTTTTTCAGGAACTTCGCGTTCTTTGCGACCTTTGTGTAAAACCCGGAATTCCGGGACCACGGAGGTGATCAGCGCAACTGCGGATCGTCGAGCGACAGCAGCAGGTTGTCACGCTGGCCGGAGCCGCCTTGGTGGTTGAAGCCTTTGCCGAGAGAGGTCTCGATACGGAGGTTTTGCGCGGCGCTGGCCGAAACAAGAACGGGTTCGCGGGGAACCTGCACCCGGGTGCCGGCTGGCTGGACGTTGCGCCGGTCGTAAAGAACCGCCCCGTCGCGCTGGCGGACAATCTTCAGATTGGTGGGGCCGGTGAGAACGATGTAGAGGGGACCCTCGTCGACCGGCGTTATGCCGGACGAAGCGGCAGCCGGTGGAGCAGAGGGCGTCTTGCTGCCGCCGCCAAAAATCTTGACCCCGGCCCAGACGACGAGGACGAGGAGAATGATGCTGGCGGTGATCAGGGTCCCGGTCTTCAGGATAAGCGCGCGGTTGAGATTGAGGCCCGCGATGCTCGATCCGATCGAAAAGGTCCGCACGGTCGGGGGAGGAGTCGCCTGGGGCTTGTGCGCAGGCGCTTCGGGAGACGGGTTCGCCGCGACGGGGGCGGGGGAGACGGGCGAGGTGTCGGCGGGGGGTTTTTCGCTGGAGACGGAAAGATCCATGCGTCCGTAGACCTCCCGGTTGAGCGCCTTGGCCGAACGGGCTTCGCCGAAGCCGAGCGCATGAAAGTCGGCGAGGATGCGGTCGCCGGGCAGCTTCAGGAAATTGGCGTAGTTGCGGAGAAAGCCATGCAGGTAGATGTCGGGCAGGCGGATATCAAACTGGTTGCTCTCGAACTTGTGGAGGTAGTCGCTGCGAATTTTGGTGGCTTCCGCCGCTTCGCGGATGGAGATGCCTTTCCGTTTGCGGGCTTCTTCGAGGCGTTCACCGATCGTTTGCATAAGGTTGAGTTAGAAAAAAGGATGGGCCAGGGGAAGCAGTATCTGGAACTGTCGCGGGAGAAGTTGCAAGCGGTAGCTGGATATCCGGCCGGGCGGCGGCAGGGGCGCGGGCGTCTCGCCGGCAACTGGAGGCCTGGAATCGTTCTCATTCTCGTTCTCTTACTCCTTCTCCGGATCGTACTTTTTCTCGTACTTCTTCTCTTGATCTTGCTCGTGCTGCGGCGCGTCGTGCGAATGCCGTGGGAATGCCGGAGCAGGAGAACGATCGATCAGGAGAACGATCAAGAGAACGAGAAGGAGAACGAACCCGGACCAGAGAAAGAGAACGAGAAAGAGAACGAGAAAGAGTACGAGAACGATTCCGGAGTGGCGCGGGCGTCTCGCCCGCTTCGGAAAGCTGAAACAGGCGCGGAGGCCAGGCCGAAAAAATGGCGCGGACAGGCGCCGCCGTATCCGGAAAGGCACGACGGGCGCGCCGCCGCGCGGATTCAAAAAAAAAGCGCGATCCGGAGGAGGATCGCGCCTGGCGAGGAAAATGCGGGCGGGCGGGCCGGCCCGCGGCTGCGCTCAGGCCTCGTATTGCGGGCGGTCGGGCTTGGGCCAGTCGATGTGGAAGAACTTGCCGCGCTTCACGTCGGTGCGCTCGTAGGTGTGCGCGCCGAAGTAGTCGCGCTGGGCCTGGAGCAGGTTGGCCGGGAGGCGTTCGGAGCGGTAGCCGTCGTAGTAGGCGAGCGCGGAGCTGAAGGTCGGCACGCTGATGCCGTTCTCCACCGCGAGGGCCACGACCTTGCGCCAGTTGGCCTGGGCCTTCTGGATCGTCTTGTTGAAGTACGGATCGAGGAGGAGATTCGCGAGCTTCGGGTCGCGGGCGTAGGCTTCGGTGATCTTCTGGAGGAAGGCGGCGCGGATGATGCAGCCGCCGCGCCAGATTTGCGCGATCTGGCCGAAGTTGAGCTTCCAGCCGTATTCCTTCTGCGCCTCGCGCATGAGCTGGAAGCCTTGCGCGTAGGAACAGATTTTCGAACTGTAGAGGGCGTCGTGGACGGCCTCGACGAGGGCTTTTTGCGTGCCGGAGAATTTTTTGGCCTTCGGGCCCTTGAGGATCTTCGAGGCGGCGACGCGCTCTTCCTTCACGGCGGAGAGGCAGCGGGCGAAGACGGACTCGGCAATCGTCGGGGCGGGCACGCCCATGTCGAGCGCGTTGACCGAGGTCCACTTGCCGGTGCCTTTCTGGCCGGCGGTGTCGAGGACGATGTCGACGAAGGGCTTTTTCGTGACGGGGTCCTTCTGCCTGAGGATGTCGGCGGTGATTTCGACGAGGAAGCTGTCGAGCGCGCCCTTGTTCCAGGTGGCGAAGATGTCGCCGATCTGCGGGGCCTTGAGGCCGAGAAGGCCTTTCAGCACGGCGTAGGCTTCACAGATCATCTGCATGTCGCCGTACTCGATGCCGTTGTGGACCATCTTGACGTAGTGGCCGGCGCCGTTCTCGCCGATGTACGTGGCGCAGGGCACGCCGCCCTTGACGGGTTTGCCGGGCGCGGCGCCGAGGAGGGGCTTGCCGGTCTTCTTGTCGACCTTGGCGGCGACGGCGTTCCAGATCGGGGCGAGTTCCTTGTAGGCGGCCTTGTCGCCGCCGGGCATGAGGGCGGGGCCGAAACGCGCGCCTTCCTCGCCGCCGGAGACGCCGGAACCGATGAAGCGGAGGCCCTTTTCCTTGAGCTGCTTCTCGCGGCGGATGGTGTCCGTCCAGAGAGCGTTGCCGCCGTCGATGATGATGTCGTCCTTTTCGAGAAGGGGGACGAGGCCGTCGATGACGGCATCGGTGGCTTTGCCGGCCTGCACGAGGATGATCATCTTGCGCGGGCGGGAGAGGGACTGGACAAACTCCTCGAGGGTTTTTGTCCCGACGAGACCGCCGGGGGTGTCGGGGTGTTCCGCGACGAATTTATCGGTCTTCTCGGTGGTGCGGTTGAAGACCGAGATCTGGAAGCCGTGATCGGCGATGTTGAGCGCGAGGTTTTGACCCATGACGGCCAGGCCGATGAGTCCGATGTCGGAGTGCGTTTTTGCCATAGATGGTAAGCGAAAGAGGAAGGAAGGGTTAGAAGGGCGGGCGAGGGAAACCAATCTGAAATTGTGCAGTCATTCTCATACGCGACCCGGAGGGGCCGGTTAGTTGACGGGCTGATGCGCGGCGGGCGTGGCATGCAAACGCGTGCGGGCGTCAGGCGGGGTCGTAGTCGAGGTACGGGCCGAGCCAGCGCTCGGCTTCGGCGAGCGGCATGGCCTTGCGTTTCGCGTAGTCCGCGACCTGGTCGCGGGCCAGTTTGCCGACGCCGAAGTATTTGGCCGCCGGGTGGTTGAAATACCAGCCGCTCACGGAGGAGGCGGGCGTCATCGCGCAGCTTTCGGTCAGGCTCACGCCGGTCGCCGCGGTGGCGTCGAGGAGGCGGAAGAGGACGGGTTTTTCGGTGTGGTCGGGGCACGCCGGATAACCGGGCGCGGGGCGGATGCCGCGGTAGCGTTCGCGGATCAGGTCCTCGGGCGTGAGGTTTTCCGCGCGGCCGTAGCCGCAGAGGTCGCGGGCGTGTTTGTGGAATTTTTCGGCCAGTGCTTCGGCGAAACGGTCGCCGAGGGCTTGCGTCATGATGGCGTTGTAGTCGTCGCCGGCTTTTTTGAACTCGGCGGCGAGTTTTTCCACGCCGTCGCCGGTCGTGACGGTGAAGCCGCCCATGTAGTCGAGGCGGCCTGACGGGTTGAGCGACGGATCTTTCGGGGCGACGAAGTCGGCGAGGCAGAGGTTGTGCTCGCCGGCGGGGCGCTCGAATTGCTGGCGGAGCTGGTGGAAGCGATCGAGGACGGTGGCGCGGGTTTCGTCGGTGTAGAGCTCGATGTCGTCGCCGTCGGCGTTGCAGGGCCAGAAGCCGATGACGGCGCGGGGGCGGAAGCGTTTTTCGGCGATGATGCGGGCGAGCAGGTTTTGCGCATCGTCGAAGAGCCGGGTCGCCTCGGCGCCGACGACGTCGTCGGTGAGGATCTGCGGGTAGCGGCCGTGGAGCTCCCACGCGCTGAAGAACGGTCCCCAGTCGATGAAGGGGACGATGTCGGCCAGCGGAATATCGGTGAAGGTGCGCGTGCCGAGGAATTCGGGGCGCGGGATGTCCACCGTGGTCCAGTCGGTCCGCAGGGCGCGGGCGCGGGCTTCGGCGAGGGGAAGGAGCGGTTTGCGGGCGCGACGGGCGGCGAAGTCGTCGCGTTGTTTTTGCTGCCTGGCGGTGACCTCGGCGAGCCAGGCGGGTTTTTGCTCGGGCGAGAGGAGGGCGCTGGCGACGTTGACGACGCGGGAAGCGTCGAGGACGTGGACGACGCCGGGCGCGTATTCGGGCGCGATCTTCACGGCGGTGTGCGCGGGGCTGGTGGTGGCGCCGCCGATGAGGAGCGGGATGGTGAAGTCGTTGCGTTTCATCTCGCGGGCCACGTGAACCATCTCGTCGAGCGAGGGGGTGATGAGGCCGGAGAGGCCGATGAGGTCGGCGCCGAGGCGGCGGGCTTCGGCCAGGATCTTGTCACACGGGACCATGACACCGAGGTCGTGGACTTCGTAGTTGTTGCAGGCGAGGACGACGCCGACGATGTTTTTGCCGATGTCGTGCACGTCGCCCTTGACCGTGGCCATGACGATGCGGCCCTGCGTGCGGGTGGCTTCGCCGGCGGCCCGGGCGCGCTTTTTTTCCTCCTCCATGAAAGGCGTGAGGTACGCGACGGAGCGCTTCATGACGCGGGCGCTCTTGACCACCTGCGGGAGAAACATCTTGCCGGCGCCGAAAAGATCGCCGACGACGCGCATGCCGTCCATGAGCGGGCCTTCGATGATGTCGAGGGGCCGCGGATACTTTGCCGAAGACCGGGCTTCCTCGGTGTCGGCCTCGATGTGGGCGTCGATGCCCTTGACGAGGGCATGGGCGAGGCGTTGTTCGACGGGGAGGGCGCGCCAGGTGTCCGCCGCGGGCGCGGCGGAGGGTCTGGCGTTCGGGGTCTGGAGTTTGGCGTTGTCGCGGGCGGCCTTGATTTCGTCGGCCAGGGCGATGAGGCGGTCGGTGGCGCCCGGGTCGCGGTTGAGGATGACGTCCTCGACGTGACGGCGGAGGTCGGGGTCGAGGTCGTCGTAGTTGCCGAGCATGCCGGCGTTGACGATGGCCATGTCGAGGCCGGCGCGGATGGCGTGGTAGAGGAAGACGGTGTGGATGGCCTCGCGGACGGGATTGTTGCCGCGGAAGGAAAAGGAAACGTTGGAGACGCCGCCGGAAACCTTGGCGCGCGGTAGTGTTTTTTTGATGACGCGCGTGGCTTCGAAAAAATCGACGGCGTAGTTGTTGTGCTCCTCGATGCCGGTGGCGACGGTGAGGATGTTGGGGTCGAAAATGATGTCCTCGGGCGGGAAACCGGCGTGTTGCGTGAGGAGGTGGTAAGCGCGGGTGCAGATGCGGACTTTTTCGTCGCGGGTGGCGGCCTGGCCCTGTTCGTCGAAGGCCATGACGACGGCGGCGGCGCCGTAGCGGCGGAGGAGGCGGGCGCGGCGAAGGAACTCGGCCTCGCCGTCCTTGAGCGAGATGGAGTTGACGATGCCCTTGCCTTGCAGGCACTGGAGGCCGGCTTCGAGGACGCTCCACTTGGAGGAGTCGATCATCACCGGGACGCGGGTGATGTCGGGCTCGGCGGCGATGAGGTTGAGGAACTTGACCATCGTGGCCTCGCCGTCGATGAGGGCCTCGTCGACGTTGACGTCGATGATGTTGGCGCCGTTGGCGACTTGCTGGTGGGCGATCTCGATGGCGGCGGCCCAGTCGCCGGTTTTGATCGCTTTGGCGAATTTGGGCGAGCCGGTGATGTTGGTGCGCTCGCCGACGAGCAGGAAGGTGGAGGCGGCGGAGGACGCAGACGAGGATTCGTCAGCGGAAGTGGTTTTGTTGGTGTCGGTCACGGTGGTCAGGTCGTGGCGGGTGTTTTTAACCGCGAATGGACGCGAATGGATACGGAAGACGGAAATGGGGAACCGCTAAAGAACGCTGAAGAACGCTAAAATCGAACCGGGAGAGGGGAGGGGGAGAGCTGGCACGGGAGTGGTCTGGCTTTAGCGGATTTTAGCGTTCTTTAGCGGTTAAAGGAATGAACCGGTTGGTTTGTTTTCAGGACAGGGTGAGTGGTTCCAGGCCGCTGAGGCGGAGGTCGGTGTGGCGCGGCGGTATCGGACGCGGGGGGAGGCCGCGGACGGCGTCGGCGATGGCCTTGATGTGCGCAGGCGTGGAACCGCAGCAGCCGCCGACCAGGTTGACAAGGCCGGCTTCGGCAAACTGGCGGAGGATGCGCGCCATGTCGGCGGGCGTCTCGTCGTAGCCGCCGAAGGCATTCGGGAGGCCGGCGTTGGGGTAGCAGGTGACGGGGCACTCGGCGAGGCGGGCCAGCTCCTCGACAAAGGGACGCATGCCCGCGCCGCCGAGCGCGCAGTTGATGCCGACACTGAAGGGTCGGGCGTGGCGGATGCTGTTGTAGAAGGCTTCGGGCGTCTGCCCGGAAAGGGTGCGGCCGGAAGCGTCGGTGATGGTCACGCTGATCATCACGGGGAGGCGCGTGCCGAGTTCGTCGAAAACGCCTTCGATGGCGAAGAGCGCGGCCTTGGCGTTGAGCGTGTCGAAGATGGTTTCGACGAGCAGGGCGTCGACACCGGCCGCAACGAGGGCGCGGACCTGTTCGGTGTAGGCGTCAACGACCTGCGCCCAGGTCACGGCGCGGTAATCGGGGCGGTTGACGTCGGGCGACATCGAGAGGGTGCGGTTGAGCGGACCGATGGCGCCGGCCACGAAACAGCGGCGGCCGGGCGTGGCGGCTTCGGCGGCGCGAGCGGCGCGCAGGGCGAGCGCGACGGCGGCGGTGTTGAGCTCGGTGACGAGCGGTTCGAGGTGGTAGTCGGCCTGCGAGATGCGGGTGGAGTTGAAGGTGTTGGTTTCGACGATGTCGGCCCCGGCAGCGAAATAGTCGGCATGGATCTTTTCGATGACGTCCGGGCGCGTGAGCACGAGGAGATCGTTGTTGCCCTGGAGATCGTGCGGATGACCGGCGAACCGGGCGCCGCGAAAGTCGGCTTCCTGGAGCTTCCACGTCTGCACCATCGAACCCATCGCGCCGTCGAGGATGGCGATGCGGGAGGCGAAGAGTTCGCGGAGCGCGGCGAAGGAGGGCGACCCGGCGGGCGGTGCGGCGGAAGTGGAAGCGGCGGACATGAGCGGTCAGGTGTTGGCGAAGAGCAGGGAGCAACCAAGCGAAAACTGCGACAGATGCAAATAAACATATCTGTAAATTTGGATATGATGATTTGTTTTCTGGAGCCGAGAGGGCTGTCTGGCGAAAGGACGCCAAAAAATGCGCCGGAATGAAGATTGTCGTCGGCAGCCAAATGTCATTTTTCGGCGGGATGAAATTTTGCATACCTCTGCCAAAATCAACGGGCAGCGTCGCTCTGGCGACGCTTGCGGCAGTCGCCGGCTCTGCCGCGACGGCAGCGGCCCAGACCGCGCCGGATCCGACGGTGCTCGAAGGGATTGTCGTCTCCGCGACGCGCACGCCGCAGGAGCTGAAAACGACGCCGAGCAGCGTGACGGTGCTGTCGCTGCCCGATATGGATACGGCCCAGATCACCGATCTGAAAACGGCGCTCGCGACGGCGCCAGGAGTGAGCGTGACCAACGTCGGATCGCCGGGCGCGATGTCGGAAGTGCGTATCCGGGGAGCGAACACGCACCAGACGCTTTTTATGGTGGACGGCATCCGGATGAATGACCGGACGGCGGGTTATTCGAATTTTCTGGGCGGCGCCGATCTGGCCGGCCTCGACCGGATCGAGATCCTGCGCGGCCCGCAAAGCACGCTCTATGGCAGCGCGGGCATGGGCGGTGTGATTGTCCTGGAAACGGCCCGCGGCGGACCGGGACCGGTCCGCGGCGTCGTGTCGGCCGGCGGCGGGTCGTTCGACACGTTTCAGGCATCGGCGGCGGCGAGCGGCTCGCAGGGGAAATTCAGCTACAGCGCGTCGATTTCGCGTTTCCAGACACAGAATGACCTGCCCTCAAACGATTTTGATGTGTGGGCCTACTCCACGCGCCTCGAAATGGCGGTGAATGACCGGGTGACCGTCGGCGCCACCTTCCGCGGCCAGGTGGCCGACTACGAGGAGACCGGCGGTTATCTCTATCCCTCGCCGGGCGAGAACAAGAATTACAGCCATCTTTTCACGGCTTACGCCGATGTGAAGGTGACGGATACCTTTCGCTCGCACCTCACGCTGGGCTGGCACCAGAGCGAAAACGAATGGACGGACAAATCGGGTTCCCCGTGGGCGGCAGACCTGAAGACGGTCAACACGCGGGAGATCCTCGACTGGCAGAACACCTGGCAGGCCGCTTCATGGCTGGAGCTGGTGGCGGGCATCAACTACGAAAACATGGATTACCGGGCTTCCCCGCTCGCCTACGACGACGAACTGGTCGCGGGCTACCTCTCGGCCACGGTCCGGCCGGTGGAAAACGTGTCGGTGACCGGCGGCTTGCGCTACGACGATTACGATTCGGTGGGCGATCACACGACGGGACGCATTGGCGTGGCCTGGTATGTGCCGCAGACGGACACGACGCTGCGCGCCACGTACGGGACGGGCTTCGTTGCCCCGAGCATGGCGGATCGTTACGGCGGCGCCTGGCAGCCGGCCAATCCCGACATCAAGCCGGAAAAGTCCAAAGGCTGGGACATCGGTTTCGACCAGGCCCTGTGGAAAAACCGGGTGGCGCTGAGCGCGACGTATTTCCGCAACGAATTCCGCGACATGTTCGGCTACGATCCCGTCACCTTCATGACCACGAACACCGAAAAGGCATTCGCCCAGGGTGTGGAGGTTGCCGTCGGCGCGAAGATCACCGACATCGTCCGCGCCCGCGTCGCCTGGACGTATCTCGATACCGAGGACAAGGCGACAGGCTGGCAGCTCGCCCGCCGTCCGCGGCACACGCTCGACGCGCAGATCACGGTGCAGCCGGTGGAGGCCTGGATCGTCGGCGTCGGCGGACGTTTTGTGGCTGACCGCACGGACGCGGGGAATGCCAGGATGGAGGACTATGCCACGATGCGGCTCTTCACGAGCTACGAAGTGCGCAAGGATCTTTTCCTGAAGGCGCGCATCGAGAACGTCTGCGACAAGTCGTACGAGGAAGCCGCCGGTTACCGGGCGCTGCCTTTCGGCGCTTACGGCAGCATTGAATGGCGGTTTTGATAAAAACCTGCCACGGTCCCGCCCGCTTTGATGACACCACGTTTCCATAAAACTGCGGGCGCGAATGCGCTGCGGGCCGGCTGGCTCGCAACGCTGGCGGTTTGCTGGCTCGCTTTTGCGGGGAGAGGGACGGCTGCGGTGGCCGCGACGGAAGGAGCGGGCGTCCCGCCCGCGCCACAAGCCGCAACGGTGCGTGTGGTGTCGCAAACCGTGGGTACGGACGAACTGCTGCTCGCCATTGCCGCGCCGGAGCAGGTGGCGGCGCTCAGCCACCTGGCGGGCGACGCGGCGTTTTCAGGCGTGGCGGACGAGGTGGCGAAAGCCGGCTACACGCTCATGTCGAAAAACGGCGACGCGGAATCCGTGCTCCGGTTTCGCCCCACGCTTGTCCTGTGCGCGGACTACAGTCGCGTGGAACTGGTCGAGCAGGTGCGGCGCAGCGGCGTGAAGGTGCTGGTTTTCGGGAAATACAAGACGCTCGACGATTCGTACGCGAACCTGCGCCTGCTCGCGCGCGAACTCGGGCCGGCGGCCGAAACCCGGGCGGAACAGGTGATCGCGGATTGCCAGGCGCGGGTGGCGGCGCTGCGCCAAAGGCTGGCGGGCGTGAAACCGGTGCGCGTGATCGCGCCTTCGACTTACGGCGTGATCCCGGGCCGCGACACGACGTTTCAGGATTTGTGCGACTACGCCGGAGGCGAAAATCTCGCGGCCACGCTCGGCGGCCTGCGCGGGCACGACGAACCGCCCGCCGAGAAAATGCTGACGTGGCCGGTCGACATGGTCGTGCTGCCCGGCGACACGGTCGAGGCCGCGCTGGCGCCCATTGTGAAACTGCCGCCGTACAAATTCATGGCGGCGGTGCGGATGAAGCGCGTGGCGCTGGTCGAGTCGTGGCAGCTCGGCTGCGTATCGCATTTGAGGGTACAGGGCTACGAGCGGCTGGCGCGCGGGCTGCACCCGGAGCGGTTTGCCGGCGAGGGAGAAACGGCGGTTTCCGTGGCGCGGGCTTTTTCTGCCAATCGCCCGCAACGTGGCCCGGGCATCCTGCCCGTGATTCCGGCTCCGGCGTGGCACGGGCTTCCAGCCCGTGATTCCGAAGTGGCGCGGGCGTCCCGCCCGCAAAGTGGCACGGGCATCTTGCCCGTGGACGACACGCAATGTCGCCTCCTGCCTCCCTGTTCTCTCCGCCTCCGCTATCCCCGAATCACGGGCAGGATGCCCGTGCCACTCGCCCATGCCTGCCGCTAGCTCCGCCACCGCCCGTTTCGCCTTCCCGGTCGCTCTCGCGCTGCTTGTCGTGCTGGCGGTGGTCTCGCTCGGCGTGGGTGATTTGCCGATGGGGCCGCGGCAGATTCTCGACGGCCTGCTGCGCCGCGACGAACTGGCGACGACCGTCCTCTGGCAGATGCGGTTGCCGCGGGTGGTCGTGGCCGTGCTGATCGGCGGGGCGCTGGCGGCGAGCGGCCTCGTCATGCAGGCCTATTTTCGCAACAGCCTCGCCAGTCCCGGGCTGCTCGGCGTGAGCAGCGGGGCGGCGGCGGGGGCGGTGGTGGCGCTCGGGCTCGGGCTGGCGGGCGCATCGTTGTTCATCGCTCCGCTGGCCGCGATCATCGGCGCCTCCGTCGCCACGGGAGCCGTGATCGTGCTGGCGCGGCGCGGCGCGAGCACGGAACGGCTGCTCCTGGCGGGCGTGGCGCTCAACGCCCTGCTCGGCGCGGTCACGAGCTACGTGCTCTCCAATTTCACGCTCACCTACGAGCGCAACGCGCAGATCATTTTCTGGCTGCTCGGCGGGCTGGAGGACCGGACGTGGGAACACGTGTGGATGGCGTCGCCGATCGTCCTCGGCGCGGCGCTGCTCTGGCCGCTGGGGCGCCCGATGGATCTGCTCAGCCTCGGTTCGACCGAGGCGCAGAGCCTGGGCGTGGACGTGCGGCGGCTGCGGCGGCAGTTGCTCGCGCTCTCGACCGTGCTCACGGCGCTGGCGACGGCGGTGGTCGGCACGGTCGGATTTGTCGGGCTGGTGGTGCCGCATCTGCTGCGCCTGCTGGTGGGGCCGGAGCACCGGCGGCTGGTGCCGCTCTCGCTGGTCGGCGGCGCGGCGTTCGTGCTGGCGTGCGATCTGCTCGGGCGGTTTGCGGGCAACCTGCGGCTCGGCATCGTCACGGCGTTCCTGGGCGGGCCGTTTTTTCTCTGGCTCTTGAGGAGGCGCGCATGAAAACCACGATGACAGACCCGGCGGCAACCAACGAGGCTCTCCGGCTCGACCGCGTTTCGGTCGCTGGCCGGTTGCGCGAGGTGTCGCTGGCGTTGCCGCGCGGCGAGCTGGTCGGGCTCGTCGGGCCGAACGGCTCGGGCAAATCCACGCTCATGCAGGTGGCGGCGGGTTTGCTGCCGCCGGACCCGGTTGTGGCACGGGCTGGAAGCCCGTGCCACGTGACGTGGAGCGGGCGTCCGCTGGACGACATCGCCGTGATGGAGCGCGGGCGGCTGACGTCGTGGGTGCCGCAGGAGGCGCGGTTCGAATTCGGTTTTACGGTCCGCTCGGTGGTGGCTCAGGGCCGCTATGCGCACGGCGACGATGACCGCGGCGTGGACGAGGCGCTGGAGCGGCTCGACCTCGTGGCGCTGGCCGACCGGCCCGTCAACCGGCTGTCGGGCGGCGAGCGGCAGCGCGTGCTTCTGGCGCGCGCGCTGGTGACGGGAGCGGCGTTGCACCTGTGGGACGAGCCGCTGGCGGCGCTCGATCCGCGGCACGCGCTCAAGGTGCAGGAACTCGCGCGCGAACTGGCGCGGGCCGGTCGCACGGTGATTTTTTCGCTGCACGACCTGCGCATGGCCTACCGGCTCGACCGCGTCGTGGTGCTGCACGAAGGCCGCCTCGCCGCCGCCGGGCTGCCGGCCGAAGTGCTCACGCCGCAAACGCTGCTCGATGTTTTCGGGGTGCGTTACCGGTTCGTCGAAAGCCTTGTGCTGGAGCTTCCCTGATCGAAAGATCCATATCGCCATGCCGACCATCAAACCCACCACCGACGAAAACGAACACCGCTCGCAGATGCAGGAACTGCAGGACGAGATGCACGCGAAAATCGCGGCCGCGAAGGAGAAACGCGATCTCGTCATCGTCAACACGGGCGACGGCAAAGGCAAGAGCACGGCGGCCTTCGGCATGCTCGCGCGCAACGTCGGCCACAAGCGCCGCAGCGTGGTCGTGCAGTTCATCAAGGCCGGCGACGCGGCCATCATGCGCGCACTGGCCGGGCCGTTCCTCGAATGGCACCGCTGCGGCGAGGGGTTTACGTGGGACACGCAAAACCGCGCCGCCGACATCGCCAGTTGTCGCGGCGGCTGGGAGGTGGCGCTCAGGGCGCTGCGCGACCCGGAGGTGAAATTTGTGGTGCTCGACGAGCTCAACATCGTCCTGCAATGCGACTACATGCCGGTGGCCGAGGTCATCGAAGGGCTGCGGTCGCGCGCGCCGGGCAAGCATGTGGTCATCACGGGCCGCGGAGCGCCGCCGGAACTGGTGGCGTTTGCCGACCTCGTCACGGAGATGAGGGAAATCAAGCACCCGTTCGCCGAAGGCGTGCAGGCGCAGCTCGGGGTGGAATTCTAGGCCTCGCTCGCGGATGACACCGGTAGCCGGAAGAATAACGGAGCGAGGGGAAGTTTGAAGTTGGCAGTTGGTTCCCGGCAATGCGAGCCCCCCCACACACCACCAACTCCTCCGCACTACGCACGTAACCAAATTCCAACTACTAACTTCAAACTACGAACTACGAACTACCACTCATGAAACGACGTGTACCCTGTGAGTTGCTTGGCCGGCGCGTGGAGCTGCCGGAGCGTCCGCAGCGGATCGTGAGCCTCGTGTCGTCGGCCACCGAAACGATTTTTGCGCTCGGTGCCGGGGGGCGCGTGGCGGGCGTGTCGGCGTACTGCCACCGTTACGTGGATACGTCGGGCGCGAAAGTGGCGGGCGACTACCTGCGGGTGGACGAGGAGGCGCTGCGCGGGCTGCAGCCCGATCTCGTGCTGGCGACGACGGGCGTGCAACTCGGCGTGGCGCGGCGGCTGGCGGCCGCGGGCTTTCCGGTGTTCGTGCTCCCGGTGCCATCGAGTTTTTATGCGATCCTCGACAACATCCGGCAAGTGGGCGGACTCGTCGGTGAACTGGCGGCGGCGCACGCGCTGACCCTCCGGCTGGAGGCGGAAGCGGAGGAGTTGCGCGCGGCAACGGCGAACGGCGGCAGGCGGCGGCCGCGGGTGCTGGCGGACCTGTGGTTCGGGCGGTTCGAGCGGTTCGCGGGCGGGATGACGTTCATTCACGACCTGATCGGGCTGGCGGGCGGTGAAAACGTCTTCGCGGCGCGCCCGGAGGCCTACCTGAAGCCCGACCTCGCGGAGGCGCGGGCGGCACGGCCGGAGGCGGTGATCGTGTTTTCGGAAGAGGACGACCATCCGGTGGACGTGCCGGCGCTGGTGCGCGAACGGGGATGGGAGACGCTGCGCGTCGTCGAATCGTGCATCCGGCGCGGCCGGATCGTGATTCACGACGGACCGTCTTTCATGGAGACGGCGCGCTGGCTGGCATCGGAATTGCGGCAGGGTAGGGAGGAAGGATGACCTTTTGCGTGTTGAAATGTTAATCTTGATCCCGCGCCGAAGTAATCCAGCTTCTGCCTTTCTTCTGATTTTGTGGTGTCGCCTGGCCACCGGCGCCGGTTTATCTATCGTATCGGAAAATTTATGACGACTTCACCGGTTTCTGAGGATGCGCAGCGCGAGATCACGCGGGTGTGCGTGCATGCCGCGCAGCTCCTGATGCAGCACGGCACGGAGAGCGCGCTGGTCGAATCGGCCTCGCGCCGGCTCGGTCTGGCGCTGGGCGTGGAAAGTGTGGAGGTGGCGGTCATGGCCAACGCGATCACGCTGACGACCCTGTGCGGGAAACGCTGCCAGACCACCGTCCGCCGCAACATCGATCGCGGCATCAACATGCACATGGCGGTCGGCGTGCAGCGGATCATGCTCGACGCCGAGGCGGGCGGGCTCGACGTGGCGGAAGTGGAGCGCCGGCTCGGCGCGCTGACGCCGTTTCACTACAACCGCTGGCTGGTCGTGGTCATGATCGGGCTGTCGTGCGCGGCGTTTGCCCGGCTGGCCCATGCGGACTGGAGCGGCTGCGCGCTGACGTTCGTGGCGAGCGCGGCGGCGATGGTGGCGCGTCAGCAACTGGCGGTGCTGCATTTCAACCCGGTAGTCAATTTTACGGTTGCGGCGTTTGTGGCCACGTCGATCGCGGCGCAGGGCCTGCTCCACGATCTCGGCACGAAGACGCCGCGGATCGCGATGGCCTCGAGCGTGCTGCTCTTCGTGCCCGGCATGCCGCTCATCAACGCGGTGTCGGACATGGTGAAGGGCTATATGAACACGGGGATCGCCCGCCTCGGTCTTGCCGTGCTGCTGTGCGTGGGCACATGCATCGGCATCCTGCTGGCGATGATGGTGTGGGGAGCGCGCGGATGGCTGTGAGGCGATGTGACGGGAAACCGGAGCGAAAAAACCGATGAATCTTTTACTGATTGTTCTCGAAAATGCGCTGATCGCCGCGGTGCCGGCGGTGGGTTTCGCGCTGCTGTTCAACGTGCCGCCGCGGGCGCTGGTTTACGTGGCGATGGGCGGAGCGTTCGCGCGCGGGTTGCGGACGTTTCTGGCGGAGGGCGGGCACATGCCGGTGGAATGGGCGACGCTGCTGGCGGTGTCGCTGCTGAGCATGATCGGCGTGTGGCTGGCGCAGCGGCTGCGCGCGCATCCGAAGGTGTTTACGGTGGCGGCCATCATCCCGATGATCCCGGGCGTGCCGGCGTACACGACGTTGCTGGCGATTGTGGAAATCAACCGCACGGGTTTCACGCAGGAGCTCTGGCAGACGGCGGTGACGAACGGCCTGAAGGCGCTCTTCCTCGTCGGTGCGCTGGCGGTGGGCCTGGCCATGCCGGGGCTGCTGTTTTACCGGCGCAAGCCGATCGTCTGAAATAGCCGGCGGGACGCCCGCGTCGCGTGCTCCGCTACGGGCGCACCACGAGGCGGACGCGCTGCTTTTGTTCGAAACGGCGGCGCGCGAAATCACGTAACAAATCTTTCGATACGCCGTCGATTTTCCGGTCGTAGTCCTCGAAGCGTTCGGGCGGGAGGCCGAAGAGGAGGTTGATGCCGTGCTGCATCGCCACGGAGGCGTTCGTTTGCAGCGACATCCTCCGGCCGGCTTTCAGGCGCGTGCGGCAGCGTTCGATTTCCCCGGCGCTGAATTTGCCGGCTTTGACGCGGGCGATCTCGGCATCGAACTCGGCAAGGACTTCGTCTTCCTTGCCGGGAGCCGTGCCGGCGTAGAGGCCAAACAGGCCCGCTTCCACGCCGACGATGCGCTGGGCGCGTACGAAATAGGCGAGGCCTTTTTCCTCCCGCACGCGTTCGAACAGGCGCGAGGACATGCCGCTGAACAGTTCGTCGGCGACCTCGCTCGTGATGTAGTCGGGATCGGTCAGCGCCGGTCCGGCAAAGGCGTCGAAGACCACGGCCTGCTCGCGAGGCCGGCGTTCCGTGAAGTTGCCGGGATGCGGGGGAGTCGTGAAGCGGGCGGGGCGTCGCGGAGTCGTGCCGCGCGGCAGTTTGCCCAGCAGGGTTTCGAGCCGGGGAGCGAGTCTGGCGGGGTCGAAGTCACCGGCGGCGACGAGCACGGTATTGGCGCCGGCGCGCAGGGCGTTCCAGAGCTTGCGGGCGTCGGCGGTCGAGGCGTCGCGGAGATGGGCGGCTTCGCCGTTGGCATCGACGGCGAGCGGATAGTCGCCGAAAAAATGGCGGCGAAGGAGCTTTCGCCCGACGGTCACGACATCGTCGGCGTCCTGCTGGAGGTCGGCGATCCGGGAATCGCGCTCGATGTCGAAGGTGGTGCGGGCGAAGGCCGGGCGGTAAATCGCATCGGCCAGCAGTTCGAGCGCGCGGGCGGAGTCGGCGGGAAGGACTTCGGCGGCGAGGCCGAAGCAGTTGTTGCCGGAGAAGGGATAAAAGGCGCCGCCGATTTCCTCGATGGCGCGGGCGACTTCGGCGGCGTCGCGTTTTTCGGTGTCGCGCGTGAGGAGCGTGGCGAGCAGGCCGGTGAGGCCGCGGCGGTTGGCGGGTTCGTGGAGCGGACCGCCTTCGCAGAGCAGGCGCAGGTGGAGATTGGGGAGGCGGCGGTTGGGCAGGAGCAGCAGGCGGGCGCCGTTGGCGAGAGTCACCGGCGCGGGCAGGGCGGGGGCGGGGCGGGTGTGAACGGCGGGCGCGGCGAGAGGGGCGGCGGCGCGGGGGCCGAGCGAGACGGTGGTCTCGCATCCGGCGGGCAGCCAGGTCTTGAGGACGCGGCGGAGGTCGGCGGTCGTGACCCGGCCGATCCGGTCGAACCAGGCGCGGCTGAAATGAAGATCGCCCGCGATGACTTCGGCGGCGCCGAGGCGGGCGGCCTGGCCGGACATGGTCTTGCGGGAGTTGATCTCGCTGACGACCACCTGGCGGACGGCCTTGCGCAGGCGCTCGACGGTGAGACCGGAGGTGAGCGCGCGGCGGAGTTCGGCGTGAACGGCGGCGGTGGCGGTGGCGCGGTTGCCGGCGTCGCAGGTGAAAAAGACGGAGAAGAGGCCGGTGTCGCCGGGGGCCCAGTTGCTGGCGTCGATGGTGTGGACGAGGCGTTTTTTCTCGCGGAGGGCCTGCCAGAGGAGGGAACTGTCGCCGTGGCCGAGGATCATCGCGAGGAGGTCGAGGACGGGCGAGTCGGGGTGGGTGAGGCCGGGCACGTGCCAGGCGAGGCCGGCCCGGGTGAGCTCGACGTCTTCGAACAGATCGAGCGAGCGCGGGGCGAGCTGCGCCGGTTCGCCGGCGACAGGGGAGGGGAGGAGGCGGCCGCGCGGAGCGACCCCGGCGCCGAAATGCTTTTCGACGAGGGCGAGGGAGGCGGCGGGATCGACGTCGCCGCACACGACGACAACGAGGTTGTTGGCCACGTAACGGCCGCGGTAATACGCGAGAAGATCGTCGCGGGTGAGGGTGGTGAAGACATCCTTGTATCCGATTATTGGATACCGACAGGGGTGTTCGCGGAAGGCGGTGTCGAAGAGCGCCTCGCCGAGGCGGCCGTCCATGTCGTCGCGCGTCATGGCGATTTCGCGGAGGATGACGTCGCGCTCGCGGGCGAATTCGTTTTCGGGGAGCGTGGAGTGCAGCACCATGTCGGCGAGCACGTCGAGGCCGGTGGCGATGTGGGCGGCGGGCAGGTCGGCGTAATAGACGGTGCGGTCGAAGGTGGTGTAGGCGTTGAGGTTCCCTCCGCAGGCCTGGACCTCCGCGGAGATGGCGCGCCCGGCGCGTCGCGCGGTGCCCTTGAAAAGCATGTGTTCGAGGAAGTGCGAGACGCCGCTGCCGAGGAGCGGGCCTTCATGGATGCTGCCGGTTTTTACCCAGACCTGCACGGAGGCGACGGGCGCGGAATCGTCGGCGAGGACGATGGCGGTGACGCCATTGGGGAGCACGGTGCGGTGCACCGGTTTGTTCCAGAAGGTTTCGAGCATCCGGCGGTCAGGCGCGGCAAGAAGGGAGAGCATGGGAAGGTGGGAGTGCGGAATGAAAATAGAAAAAGAGAGCCGGGCAGCCGGAAAGGATACGGCGGATAACGCTGGCGTGGCGGAGCGGTTTCGGGTCCGCATGCCGAAGCCCCGCGCTCCGCCTCTCCGTCACTTGCCTTCGGCCTTGAGTCGTTTGACGGGCTTCCGGGCGGCCTGGTGGCACCGCGGCAGGAAGGGTTTCACGAAGGCGTCGTCGAACTCGAAAACGCCGGAAAAATCTTCGCGACGATCGGCTTCGGTCTTGCTGAAGATATTGTAGTCAATCAGATTATACACGATCTCGCCAAAATCGTCGGAGCGGTGGATGCCCCATTCGTTAAGCACGGTCTTGGCCATGGGGCCGAAGCGGTCGAGGGCGAAGTCGCGCAGACCCTCGGAGAGCTCGCGACCCGAAACATGCAACGACCGGCGGGCGCGGGCGGCGTCCTGTTGCCTGATCTGCTTGACGGTCTGGTCAAGTCCTTCCCGGATAAAAGCATAGGCCTGCCTGGAATAGCGGCCATCTTCCTTGCGGATGAGTTCTATAACCTGATTGAAATCGAGAGCGGACATGAAGAATGGAATGTTGGAACGGAATATATTTGGCGCAACAGCGCAACCGTACTCGGAGCGTGTTTTTGGTTATGATTAACGAGCCGAATATGCGCCGCCGGATGGCAAAAAGAATATTTCCGATTTGTAATTCTGCCGGAGGGGGGGGTAAGGTGTTTACCTGACACAGATGATCGCCTCCACACAAACCAACCATCCACTGGCCAACGTTCGCGGTGTTCCCCCTGCCACCGGGAACCGACTGGAAGCGGCTTGCCAACGACTCAAGAAATCCGGCCTTCGTATTACCCAGCCTCGCATCGCTATTATCAATGTACTGATGCAGCATGAAGTCCCCGTCAGCATCGAGCAAATCTTCGAGGAGCTTAACCGCGATTCGTGCGATCTCGTGACGGTCTACCGTTGTCTGGGTGCATTCGAGGAAATCGGGCTGGTCAAGCGCAGCTTCTTCCACAACGGCACCAGCCTCTACCACCTGACGGATCGCACCGATACCGTGTATCATGTCGTCTGCAAGGAGACGAATGTCGTGACCGCACTCGACCCGGAAACAACAGCCGAGGTGAGCGGATTGCTCAAGAAGGTGGAAAAGACGCTCGAAGACCGTGGTTTCACGGATGTCACCCACATGCTCGAGTTTTTCGCGCGCGCGCCGCAGCCCGGCCACGGTCGCGAGACGGGCGCGGGTGTCACTCGCAACAGCCAGCCTGTAATCCCGGAAGCTTCCGCTTTCGATGTCTGATTCGTGAGGCAGGGTTTCCCGCTTCATTCATAATCGCGCCGGCTTCCGCAAGGAGCCGGCGCCTTGTTTGCCGCCTGTGTTTGCGGGGGGTGCTCATGTGAGGCTCACTTTGTATATGCCGAGGCTCATCGCCAGGATTCCCGGACGGGAGCAGATATGATAGGCTGGGCGCTCAAACCTTGTATTATTACCCATGTCTGCACACACCTCCTCATACGCTCTCGCCCGTCAACGTTATGCCGATCTCGGTATCGATACGGAAGCCATGCTGGCCCGCGCCGCGGCCACGCCGGTTTCCTTGCACTGCTGGCAAGGCGATGATGTCGGCGGCTTCGAAAGCTCGGCCGGCCTGACCGGCGGCGGCATCCAGGCCACCGGCAACTATCCCGGCAAGGCCCGGTCGATCGCGGAACTCCGCGCCGATCTCGGGCAGGCCATGCGGCTGATCCCCGGCAGCAAGCGGCTCAACCTGCACGCCCTCTACGCCGACTTCGGCGCCGCTCCCCGGGTGGAGCGCAGCGAACTCGGCGTGGCGCATTTCCAGTCGTGGATCGACTGGTGCCGCGAGCAGAAGATCGGCTTCGACTTCAACCCGTCGTATTTCTCGCATCCGCTTTCCAATGACGGCTTCACGCTCAGCAGCGCGGACAAGGCGGTGCGCGAGTTCTGGATCGCGCACGGCATCGCCTGCCGCCGCATCGCCGCCGAAGCCGGGCGCCAGCTCGGGTCGCGGGTGGTGACCAACTTCTGGATGCCCGACGGTTACAAGGACACGCCCTTCGACCGCCGCGCGCCGCGCGAGCGCATGGCGGAATCGCTCGACGCCATCTTTGCCGAAAAGATCGACGAGGCGCACAACGTGGATGCCGTCGAATGCAAGCTTTTCGGCATCGGCAGCGAGAGCTACGTGGTGGGCTCGCACGAGTTTTTCCTCGGCTACGCGACCACGCGGCAGAAGTGGCTGTGCCTCGACGCCGGCCATTTTCATCCGACCGAATCGGTGGCCGACAAGATTTCGTCGGTGCTGCGTTACGTGCCCGGCCTGCTCCTGCACGTGAGCCGCGGGGTGCGCTGGGACAGCGACCACGTGGTCACGTTCGACGATCCCACGCGGGCGATGCTCGAGGAAGTGGTGCGCGGGGATTTTCTGCCGCGCACGGCGGTCGGGCTGGATTTCTTCGACGCGAGCATCAACCGCATCGCCGCCTGGGTGATCGGCACGCGCTCTGCGCAGAAGGCCTTGCTGGCGGCGTTGCTCGAACCCGCGGCGCAGCTTCGCGAAGCGGAAAACGCGGGCGACTACACCGCGCGCCTCGCCTGGCTCGAGGAGGCGAAGACGCTGCCGTTTGCCGAGGTGTGGGACGAGTTCTGCCGGCGCGCCGGCGTGCCGGTTGGCCCCGCCTGGCTGGCGGAGGTCAAGGCGTACGAGAAGGACGTGCTCGCGAAGCGCACGTGAGCCGGGAAAGGAGCGACAGCATGGCAAGCTGTCGGCCTTCGGCCCTCGGTACCTGCCGCTGCGACGAGGCGCCTCGCGCCTCGCCCCGCATGCGGCACAGGGATCGCGGTCGTGGCGGCCACCACACCAGGGCGTCGATAGGTCGACGCAATCCGGATGCCCGGCCGGCCAATGCAGCGGCAGGAATGCCGCCGCTCCCATAAAAAACCGCGCCCTCCGGAACCAATCCGGAGGGCGCGGTTTTTTCGTTCGTGCGTAAGTCTTGCCGGATTACGGGGCGACCGGCGCCATGCGGCTGTACTCGGCTTCCATGACGGCGTTGAGCTGCTCGCCGCCGCTGCGGCCGGCGTTGAAGGCGGCGATTTCCTTTTGCAGTTCGGCGTAGCGGGGGCTCGATGCGGCGGCTTCGGGCAGCACTTTTCCGGCGACATGGACGAGGATGCCTTTCTGTTCTGCCGACATCGTCATTTCGCTGACCTGGCCCTTGTCGAGCGACGCGAGCGGCTGGAGGGCGGCTCCGGGAATGCCCTGCGGGGGCGAGACACGGGTGAAGTCTTTCCAGGTATCGACCTTGGCGGTGAGGTGCGCCGCCTGGGCTGCGGCGGTGACGGCATCGGTGAAGCTCTTGCCGCTCTTGAGGCCGGCCTCGATGGCGGCGCGCACCGTGACGCCCGCAGCGTTGAAGAGGCGGCGTTTTTCGGTGGCCTGCCAGTCGGCGGTCACGCGCTCGCGGACTTCGGCGAAGGCGGGCTGGCGGGAGGGAATGTTTTCCTGCCACACGAGGACGGCGGCTCCGCCCGGCGTGGTAATGGCATCCGAATACGGCTGGTCGGCGGAAAGTTTGCGGGCCTCGTCCATCACGGACGGCGAACCTCCGAGCTCGGCGGGGATCGTCTGCTCGTCGAGCGGCGGGACGGTTTTGACCGTGAGTTTGTTGCTCTCGATAAAGGCGGGGAGCGCATCGAGCCTGACCTTGCCGAAGAGGGCGAGGCTGACATCCGAGGCGGCCTTGGCGGCGAGGGTGCGGGCCTTTTGCTGGCGGAGGGCCTCGATGACCTGGGGCTTGACGGCGGCAAAATCGGCTTCGGCATCGGCGGTCTCCGGCGTTTGCGGCTGGAGAAGGGCAGGGGCCTTGGTTTCGGGTTTCGGGAAACGCCAGGCGTTGGCGTGGTAATAGTCGCGGGCCTCGTCGTCGGTGACCGTGACTTGCGGGAGCCAGGCCGCGGCCGGGAAATCGAGGTAGCGCACGGAAACTTTCGCAGGGATTTCGTAGCGGAGCGCGTTGTCGTCGAAATATTTCTTGATGACGGCTTCGTCGACCTTGATGGCGGGATTGAAGCTGGCGTAGTCGAGCGAGGCGACGTCGAGGGTCCAGCGCGTGTCGGCCTGGCGGAGTTGCTCGATCACATCGGCGGGAAGCGTGTAGCCGGGGCCGGCGAGGAGCTTCTGGACCTTGTCCACGCGGATGTCGTCGATGATGACGCGGTCGACATCTGCCTCGGAGATGCGGGGATTGGTGCGCAACTGGTCGCGAAAGTCGGTATAACGCTTGTTGTCGAACAGGCCCTGGGCGTTGCGGAAAAAGGCGAGGCCGCGAATGTGGTCGACGATTTCCTTTTCGGTCGGCGGCGGCAGCTTGATCGAATCGGCGAGCGCGATCGCCGTGTAGCGGCCGAGCGCGAAGGGCTGCAACTGCTCGTCCTGAATCGGGATCTCGCCGTAATTCAGGGTGATGCTGAGCCTGGCATCACTGAAGACGGTGGCGCCTTCCCGGGAGTTGAGATTCACCCCGAAAAATTCGCGCCGGACGGCTTTCGGATTGCCGTGCCCGCCGCCAAACAGGCTGGAGGTCGCGCCTGTGACGAAGACGAAGCCGATGATGACGACAACGAGCAGCAGAAGGAACAGCCACTTGAAGTGTTTCTGAAATGTGTTCTGGATCCAGGAGATCATAGGTGGGCAAAAGGTCGGAGAGTAGGTCGGTCATGCCTGCTGTCAATCGCCGGCATGCCCTTCTTTCCTCGCAGATCGGTGGTCGCCGGCAATCTGGCCATGATTCCGTGGCATGTATGTGTTTCAATCATTCCGGAGCAGGTATCCGGAAACGGACCGCAGAACCGGCTCGCTATCGCGCGAAAAGGGCTTCATTTTCACCGGTTCCGGTTCTGTTTCCGGCACTGCTTCATGGACTGAAAAAATATCCTCATTTCTCTCAACATTTCAGTTGACGAGCCCCGGGCCGAAACTCACGGTCTGCGCTCTTTTTCTCGTTTTTTGACCCTTCCCGGTTCGCCCAGATAGCTCAGTTGGTAGAGCACACCCTTGGTAAGGGTGAGGTCGTCAGTTCGAATCTGATTCTGGGCTCCAGGTCAACGTCGCCATCGACTTCGGCGACGCTAAACCCCGAGGTCATTTCTACATCTCATACCAAACCGTCTCCTCTCACTAATATGGCTAAAGGCACATTCGAGCGCACCAAACCGCACGTCAACGTTGGCACCATCGGCCACGTCGACCACGGCAAAACCACCACGACGACCGCGATCCTCAAGGTCCAGGCCGACAAGGGCTTGGCCGAGTTCAAGTCCTATGCGGATATCGCCAAGGGCGGCACTGTCCGTGACGCTTCCAAGATCGTCACGATCTCCGTCGCTCACGTGGAGTACGAGACGGCCAACCGTCACTACGCCCACGTCGACTGCCCGGGCCACGCCGACTTCGTCAAGAACATGATCACCGGTGCCGCCCAGATGGACGGAGCGATCCTTGTCGTTTCCGCCGCTGACGGCCCGATGCCGCAGACCCGCGAGCACATCCTCCTCGCCCGCCAGGTCGGCGTGCCGAAGATCGTGGTCTGGCTCAACAAGGTCGACCTCATCGACGACCCCGAGCTCCTCGACCTCGTCGAGATGGAAATCCGCGAGCTCCTCTCCAAGTACCAGTTCGACGGTGACAACGCCAAGATCGTCCGTGGCTCCGCCACCGCCGCTCTTGACGGCAAGCCCGAGGGTGTCGCCGCCATCGGCGAACTCATGGACGCCATCGACTCCGAGATTCCCGAGCCCGCCCGCGAGACCGACAAGCCCTTCCTCATGTCCGTCGAGGACGTCTTCTCGATCACCGGCCGCGGCACCGTCGCCACCGGTCGTATCGAGCGCGGCATCATCAAGGTCAACGACACCGTCGAGATCGTCGGTCTCCGCGACACCGCCACCACCGTCGTCACCGGCGTCGAGATGTTCCGCAAGCTCCTCGAGAGCGGCCAGGCCGGCGACAACGTCGGTCTCCTCCTCCGCGGCGTGGACAAGGAAGGCATCGAGCGCGGCCAGGTGCTCGCGGCTCCCAAGTCCATCACCCCGCACAAGAAGGCCAAGGCCGAGATCTACGTCCTCACCAAGGAAGAGGGCGGCCGCCACACTCCGTTCTTCAACGGTTATCGTCCCCAGTTCTACTTCCGCACGACGGACGTGACGGGCGTCGTCAACCTCCCGAAGGGCGTCGAGATGGTCATGCCCGGCGACAACATTGCCGTCGAGATCGACCTCATCAACCCGATCGCCATGGAGAAGACCCAGCGCTTCGCCATCCGCGAGGGCGGTCGCACCATCGGCGCCGGTCGTATCACCGAGATCATCGAGTAAGTCAGGTATCCGTTTCAACGACCGCCGAGGTCCCCGGTTTCGGGGCCTCGGCTGCGTCGTCTAAAGTTTTCGTCAGGCAGTTTTCAGTTTTTTACAGGCGTGTAGCTCAATTGGTAGAGTAGCGGTCTCCAAAACCGTTGGTTGGGGGTTCGATTCCCTCCGCGCCTGCCACTTCCGTCAGAGTTGTCATCAATGAAAAACCCGTTCCGCAGCATCCGCATCTTCTTCGGCGAGATGGTCACCGAGCTTCGCAAAGCCAACTGGCCCACCTTTCCCGAGCTTTGCAGTTCCACCGTCGTCGTGATTGTGGCCGCGGTCATCCTCGGGCTTTTCACCAGCATCTGCGACTTTTCGCTCTTTGAGGTCGTCAGCCTGTTCACCAAGTGGGTGAGCTGACGCTGCCCCCCTCCCACCACCTCATGTCCACCGAAACCCAAGTGCCCGCCGGCGCCCAATGGTTCGCGCTTCACACCCTCTCCGGCCAGGAGAACAAGGTGAAGCTCTACATCGAAAAGTTCATCGCCCCCGAAGAACTCAGCGATTACATTTTCGAGGTGCTGCTGCCCACCGAAGTCGTCTCGGAGGTCAAGAACGGCAAGAAGAGCACCAAGACGCGCAAACTCTATCCTGGTTATGTTTTTGTCCACGCGAAGCTTTTCGACGAGGAGCAGAAACTCATCAACAAGCCGTGGTACTTCATGAAGGAGACCGCCGGCGTGATCGGTTTTGTCGGCGGCGACAAGCCCGCCGCCCTCCGCCAGAGCGAGGTCGATGAAATCCGCGCCCGCATCGAGGCCGCCAGCGGCAAGGAAGTGCCCAAGGTCACCTACGAGATCGGCGAGGAACTCAAGATCATCGACGGCGCTTTCGCCAACCTCACGGGCCGCATCGACGAGATCGATCCCGAGCGCGGCAAGCTCAAGATTTCCGTTTCCATTTTCGGCCGGTTCACGCCGGTCGAGCTCGAATACTGGCAGGTGCAGCGCATGACCGAATAAGCGCCGGGCCCGTTACAACCCGACACGATTCCTTCCGATTTCATCCATCCAGCATCGCGCAGCATCCATCCGGTTTTCGGTTTTTGATTCAGGATTTTCGGCCCGGGTCCGCCTCTTCAGCCACGACGAAATTCCACACGTTTCAAAAAACTAAAATCCAAAATCAAA
The DNA here is from genome assembly GCA_000242935.3 of Opitutaceae bacterium TAV5. NCBI lineage: Bacteria > Pseudomonadati > Verrucomicrobiota > Opitutia > Opitutales > Opitutaceae > Opitutaceae bacterium TAV5. The sequence continues at coordinate 1,022,412 of CP007053.1, read as the reverse complement.
AATCACACCTCTCATGGCCAAGAAGATTCAAGGTTACATTCGCCTCCAGCTCCCTGCCGGCGCGGCTAATCCCGCTCCTCCGGTCGGTCCCGCCCTCGGTGCGCAAGGCGTCAACATCATGGCGTTCTGCAAGGAGTTCAACGCCAAGACCAAGGACCAGAACGGCATGATCCTGCCGGTCGTCATCACGGTCTACTCCGACAAGAGCTTCACTTTCATCCTCAAGTCGCCGCCCGCCGCCGTGCTCCTCAAGAAGGCTGCCAACATCGCTTCCGGCTCCGCCAAGCCCAACATGGACAAGGTCGGCAAGGTCACGAAGAAGCAGCTCGCCGAGATCTACAAGCTCAAGGCCAAGGACATGAACGCCAACGACGAGGAGGCCGGCATCCGCATCATCGCCGGCACCGCTCGCAACATGGGCCTCGAAGTCGTCGACTGAGCCGCAAATCCGCTCGCGCACCGGCTTCCGCTCCGTCGCCTGCCGGTTGCCGTTTCCTCTTCCTTCCGTCTTTTTCTGTCAGTCCAACCACAACTCAACGCGGGAGTTTTCCGCCAGCCGGAAAACGTTCGCACCGCAAGGAGTCATCAATGCCCGCCAAACAAAGCAAACGCTACCGCAGCGCTGTCCAGGTCGCCGACCTGAACAAAGAGTACAGCCTGGCGGAGGCCGCCGAGGTCCTCGCCAGATTCCCGAAAACGAAGTTCGACGAGACCGTCGAGCTCTCCATCCGCCTCGGCGTCAACCCGACGCAGGGCGACCAGATGGTCCGCGGCACCACGCCGCTGCCCAACGGTTCCGGCAAGAAGGTCCGCGTCATCGTCTTCACCGACAATCCCGAGGCCGCCCTCGCCGCCGGCGCCGATGAAGCCGGCCTCGCCGAGCTCATGAAAAAGATCACCGAAGGCTGGCTCGACTTCGACGTCGCCATCGCGACCACCGAAGCCATGAAGCAGGTCCGCACCCTCGCCCGCGTCCTCGGTCCCAAGGGCCTCATGCCCAACCCGAAGGCCGGCACCGTCACCGACGACATCGCCGCCGGCGTCAAGGCCGTCAAGGCCGGCCGCGTCGAGTTCAAGATGGACAAGGCCGCCAACATCGGCGTCGGCGTGGCCAAGCGCTCCTTCACCACCGCCCAGATCGTCGAAAACGCCCAGGCCGTCATCGAGGCCATCGGCAAGGCCAAGCCCGCCGGATTCAAGGGAACCGGTTACATCAAGAGCGTGACCATCTCCTCCTCCATGAGCCCGGGAGTCCGCCTCGCCGCCGCCGAATACAGCAAATTCTAAAAGGATCGACCCAATGAGAGCCGAAAAAAAATACGTCATCGCCGAGGTCGAAACCCACCTCAAGAAGTCCGACTACGTCATTCTGGCCAATTTTAACCAGGTGACCGTCTCCGACGTGGCCGAACTCCGCGCCAGCCTCAAGGCCGAGAAGGCCGAGTTCCACGTCGTCAAGAACAGCTCCCTGCGCGTCGCCGCCAAGGCCCTCGGCCTGCCGGATGTCGACGAGGCCCTCACCGGCCCGACCGCCGTCGTCGTCGGCGGCGAGAACGTCGCCGGCGTCGCCAAGGTTTTGAAGAAGTTCTTCGAAACCAAGCAGAAGCTGGAGATCAAGATCGGCGTGATGGAGAAAAAACTCATCTCCGCCAAAGACCTCAACGCCATCGCGGACCTGCCTCCGTTCGATGCGCTGCGCGCCCAGTTCCTCAGCCTCCTCACGAGCAATGCGGCCTCTTTCGTCCGCCTGCTCGACGCGAAGGTCAAGAAGGACGGTGGCGATGCCGCTCCCGCCGCCGACGCGCCTGCCGCCGCCTGATTTGCCCGGGCCGCGTTTTGCCACTATACTACCAACTTCAATCCATTCACTTCCATCCACCTTTCCGCGCCGTTCGCGGCGCGGTCAGCCCAACATCCAACCGTCGGAAAGCTAGGAGATACGTCTCTTAAACGCGCGGCCTTCTTGCCGCCGCTAGCCGAAGACAGGAGATTACCATGAGCAACATCACCAAAGACCAAGTCATCGAGTGGCTGTCCGCCCAGCCTGTTCTCGAACTCGCCGCCCTCGTCAAGGACCTCGAAGCCAAGTGGGGCGTTTCCGCCGCCGCTGCCGTCGTCGCTGCCGCTCCCGCCGCCGCCGCCGCGCCTGCCGAGGAGAAGACCGAGTTCGACGTCATCCTCGCCGCTGCCGGCGCCAACAAGATCGGCGTCATCAAGGAAGTCCGCGCCATCACCGGCCTGGGCCTCAAGGAAGCCAAAGACCTCGTCGAAGGCGCTCCGAAGCCCGTCAAGGAAGGCGCTTCCAAGGCCGACGCCGAGGAAATCAAGAAGAAGCTCGAGGCCGCTGGCGCCAAAGTCGAACTCAAGTAACGCTCACGCGCACTTGGTCTTCCGCCACTCTCACTCTTCCAGTTCTCCCGGGACAGGCCGTGTTTTGCGCGGCCTGTCCTTTGCCTTTTCTTTTCACTGTTCTTTTCAGGTTAGTTTTTCCGCGCCACCGGCCCCTGCCGGCGACGCCGTTTCCATCACCGCGCGCCTCCCGCTCGCGGCAGCCGCCACGGCCTGACCCGTCCTCCACGCACCCGCGCCCGACGACACGCCGCCCGCCCGCCGCCAGCCCAAGCGCCCGCACCGTCTGTTTCGACCTTTTTCATTTTTCATCCAACCGGGAACACACATGGCCGACCGCAATCACTCCGAGCGTCTCAACTTCGGCAAGCTCCGCGAAGTCCTCCAGCCGCCCAACCTCATCGAGATCCAGATCACGTCCTACCTCGACTTCCTGCAAAAGGGCGTGCCCGACAAGCAACGCAAGCCCCAGGGGCTCGAGGCTGTGTTCCGCGAGGTCTTCCCGATCGAATCCTACGACGGCCGCCTCAACCTCGAATACGTCAGCTACACCCTCGGCGAGCCCAAGGCCTCCGAGATCGAGTGTATCCGCGAGGGCATTACCTACTCGGTCCCGCTCTACGTGAAGCTCCGCCTCCGCGAGGAAGACTTCATCAAGGACGAGGAAATCTACATGGGCGAAATCCCCATGGTCACCGAGCGCGGCTCCTTCATCATCAACGGCGCCGAGCGCGTCGTCGTCTCGCAGCTCCACCGCTCGCCCGGCCTCTGCTTCGAGAAGGACCGCCACACCAACGGCAAGGAGCTCTTCGCCTTCCGCATCATTCCCGATCGCGGCACCTGGCTCGAGGTGCAGTTCGACATCAACGACCTGCTCTACGTCTATCTCGACCGCCGTCGCCGTCGCCGCAAGTTTCTCATCACGACCCTCTTCCGGGCGCTCGGTTATTCCGACAACACGAAGATCCTCGAGCTGTTCTACAACGTTCAGGACATCAAGGTCGCCAAGCTCCTCGACATGGAGAACGTCTCCACGCTCGCCTTCGTCGAGGACGTCATCGACGCCCACCAGGGCGTGGTCCTGGCCCGCGCGCTCGAGCCGCTCACCAAGCAGATCGTCCGCTCCTTCGAGAAACACGACGTCACGTCCGTCCGCGTCATCGACACCGCTGTCGACGAAGGCGCCATCGTCCGCGCCCTCAAGAAGGACCCGACCCGCAACGAAGAGGAAGCGCTCAAGGAAATCTACAAGCGCCTCCGCCCCGGCGAGCCGCCCACCACGGCCAACGCCAAGGCCCTCCTCAAGCGTCTCTTCTTCGATCCCAAGCGCTACGACCTCGGCGCCGTCGGCCGCTACAAGATCAACCAGAAGCTCAATATCGATACGCCTCTCGAGGAGCGCATCATCAACAGCGAGGACGTCATCCTCTCGACCAAGTACCTCGTCCGCCTCCGCGGCGGCGAAGGCGTCGTGGACGACATCGATCACCTCGGCTCCCGCCGCGTCCGCACCGTCGGCGAACTCCTCGCCAACGAGTGCCGCAAGGGCCTCGCCCGCACCGAGCGCCTCGTCCGCGAGCGCATGACGATGTACGACCAGAGCGTCGATTCGATCACGCCCAACAAGCTGATCAACCCGAAGGCACTCACCACCGTCATCCGCGACTTCTTCGCCCGTTCGCAGCTGTCGCAGTTCATGGACCAGATCAACCCGCTCGCCGAGGTCACGCACAAGCGCCGCCTCTCCGCGCTCGGGCCTGGCGGTCTCAACCGCGAACGCGCCGGCTTCGAGGTCCGCGACGTCCACCCGTCGCACTACGGCCGTATCTGCCCGATCGAGACGCCCGAAGGTCCCAACATCGGTCTGATCAACTCGCTCTCGACCTACGCCCGCGTCAACCAGTTCGGCTTCATCGAGACGCCGTACCGGATCGTCAAGGACGGCCGCGTCACCGACAAGATCGAGTACCTCACCGCCAACCAGGAAGAAGCCAAGATCATCGCCCAGGCCAACGCCGAGATCGACGACAAGGGCCACTTCGTCGGCAAGGTCACCGTCCGCCAGGACGGCGAATTCCTCGAAGTCTCCGCCGAGGAAGTCCACTACATGGACGTCTCGCCCAAGCAGGTCATCTCGATCGCCGCCGGCATGATTCCCTTCCTCGAGCACGACGACGCCAACCGCGCGCTCATGGGCGCCAACATGCAACGCCAGGGCGTGCCGCTCCTGCGCACGCAGGCCCCCTACGTCGGCACCGGCATCGAGGAGCGCGTCGCCCGCGACTCCAAGATCGTGCAGGTCGCCGAGGAGGCTGGCGTCGTGGCGCTCGTCGATGCCCGGCGCATCGTCACCACGCCCGACGGCGAACTCCCGAAAAACTTCGACCGCAACCCGAAGTCCGACCCGAAAAACGGCGTCCGCGTGTACGAGCTCCGCAAATACATGCGCTCCAACGCGAGCACCTGCTTCAACCAGAAGCCCATCGTCAAAAAGGGCCAGAAGATCAGGATCGGCGACATTATCGCCGACGGTCCCTCGACCGACAGCGGCGAGATGGCCCTCGGCCGCAACGTCCTCGTCGGCTTCATGCCGTGGAACGGCTACAACTTCGAAGACGCCATCCTCATCTCCGAAAAGGTGCTGAAAGAGGACATCTTCACCTCGATCCACATCCACGAGTTCGAGGTCACCGCGCGTGACACCAAGCTCGGGCCCGAGGAAATCACCCGCGACATTCCGAACGTCGGTGAAGAGGCGCTGAAAAACCTCGATCACAATGGCGTCATCCGCGTCGGCGCCGAGGTCAAGCCCGGCGACATCCTCGTCGGCAAGATCACGCCCAAGTCCGAAACCGAACTCGCTCCGGAAGAAAAACTCCTCCGCGCCATCTTCGGTGAAAAGGCCGCCGACGTGAAGGACACCTCGCTCATCGTCCCCTCGGGCGAGAGCGGCATCGTCATGGATGTGAAGGTGTCTTCCCGCATCGACAACCAGCAGGAAAAACTCTCGCCCTCCGATCGCCGTCGCCAGACCAAGCAGATCCAGGAAGAGTACAAGACGCAGATGGACAAACTCCGTGAGACCCTCACCGAGTCCCTCTCCAACATCCTCCTCGGCGAGAAGATCCCGCTCGATGTCGTCAACGGCGCCACCGGCGAAATCATCATTCCGGCCAACCGCAAGATCACCAAGACCCTCCTGCGCAAGCTCGCCGCCGTCTCCAAGCACGTCGAGATCGACCCGTCTCCGGTCCGTATCAAGATCATGGAGATCATCGGCTCGTTCCAGTCGAAGTTCGACGAACTCGAGACCGACCGCGAGCGCAAGATCTCCAGCGTCGAGTCCGGCGAAGACAACGGCAACGGCGCGATCAAGCAGGTGAAGGTTTACATCGCCACGAAACAGAAGCTCGAAGTCGGCGACAAGATGGCCGGCCGCCACGGCAACAAGGGCGTCGTCGCCAAGATCGTGCCCGAGGCCGACATGCCCTTCCTCCCGGACGGCACGCCCATCGAGATCTGCCTCAACCCGCTCGGCGTTCCTTCCCGCATGAACGTCGGCCAGGTGCTCGAGACGCACCTCGGCTGGGCCTGTTCCAAACTCGGCATCAAGGTCGCCACGCCCGTGTTCGACGGCATTCCGGAGAAAAAAATCCGCGAATACCTCAAGGAGGCCGGCCTTCCGGTTTCCGGCAAGAGCGTGCTCTACGACGGACGCACCGGCGAGAAGATCGATCAGGAGGTGGTGGTCGGCTACATCTACATGATGAAGCTCAACCATCTTGTCTCGCACAAGATCCACGCCCGCGCCGTCGGTCCCTACTCGCTCGTCACGCAGCAGCCGCTCGGCGGCAAGGCCCAGTACGGCGGCCAGCGTTTCGGCGAAATGGAAGTGTGGGCGCTCGAAGCCTACGGCGCCGCGCACACGCTGCAGGAGCTCCTCACCGTCAAGTCCGACGACGTGCAAGGCCGCACCAAGATCTACGAATCGCTGGTCAAGGGCGACAACACCCTCAGCGCCGGCACGCCCGAGTCGTTCAATGTTCTCATCAAGGAAATCCAGTCCCTGGGTCTCGACATCAAGCTCAACAAACGCGACGCGCTCAGCGCGACGCTCGCCGCCAACGGCTAAAAACAATTAAGAATTAAGAATTAAAAATTAAAAATTACCGAGGGGCGTCCCCTCCATCCGGTAATCCCTGATTTCTGATCCTTAATTCTTAATTATTAATTCATAATTCTTAATTTAGAAACCACATGAGCATCCAACCCAACGAAACTGCCGGCGGCATCGCCCGCGAGGAAGCCCGCTCCGCCATGGGCTCCGAGGAGAACCCGTTTGACTGCGTTTCGATCACCGTCGCCTCTCCCGAGACGATCCGCGCCTGGTCGCGCGGCGAGGTGAAAAACCCCGAGACGATCAACTACCGCACCTTCAAGCCCGAGCCGGGAGGCCTCTTCTGCCAGAAGATTTTCGGCCCCGTGCGCGACTACGAGTGCGCCTGCGGAAAGTACAAGCGCATCAAGTACAAGGACGTCGTCTGCGACCGTTGCGGCGTCGAGGTCACCATCGCCCGCGTCCGCCGCGAACGCATGGGCCACATCGAGCTCGCCGTTCCCGTTTCCCACATCTGGTTCCTCAAGTCGATGCCCAGCCGCCTCGGCCTGCTCCTCGACATGACGGCCCGCTCCCTCGAGCGCGTCATCTACTACGAGAACTACATGGTCACCGATCCGGGCAAGACTCCGCTCGAGCCCAAGCAGCTCCTCACCGACACCGAGTACCGCCAGGCCCTCGACGAATACGGTGACGACTCCTTCGTCGCCAAGATGGGTGCCGAAGCCGTCCGCGAGTGCCTCGTCGGCATGGACATGGAAGCCACCGTCCTGGAACTCCAGGAGCAGATGCGCGCCACCAAGTCCAAGCAGATCAAGAAAAAGCTCTCCAAGCGCCTCAAGGTCATCCAGGGCTTCATCCAGTCGCAGTCCCGTCCCGAGTGGATGGTGCTCGAAGTGCTCCCCGTCATCCCGCCGGACCTGCGCCCGCTCGTCCCGCTCGAAGGCGGCCGCTTCGCCACCTCCGACCTCAACGACCTCTACCGCCGCGTCATCAACCGCAACAACCGCCTGCGGAACCTGATGCAGCTCAAGACGCCCGACGTTATCATCCATAACGAAAAGCGCATGCTCCAGGAGGCCGTCGACGCCCTCTTCGACAACGGTCGCCACGGCCGCCCTGTCACCGGCGCCGGCAACCGCCCGCTCAAGTCGCTCTCCGACATGCTCAAGGGCAAGCAGGGCCGCTTCCGGCAAAACCTTCTCGGCAAGCGCGTCGATTACTCCGGCCGCTCCGTCATCGTCATCGGCCCCGAGCTCAAGCTCAGCCAGTGCGGACTCCCGAAGAAGATGGCGCTCGTTCTCTTCGAGCCCTTCATCATCCGCCGCCTCAAGGAACTCGGCTTCGTGCACACCGTCCGCGGCGCGCGCAAGATGATCGAAAAAAAATCCCCCGAAGTGTGGGACATCCTCGAGGAAGTCACCAAGGGCCACCCGGTGCTGCTCAACCGCGCGCCGACGCTCCACCGCCTCTCGATCCAGGCCTTCGAGCCCGTCCTGATCGAAGGCGAGGCCATCCGCGTCCACCCGCTCGTCTGCACGGCCTACAACGCCGACTTCGACGGCGACCAGATGGCCGTCCACGTGCCCCTCTCGCTCGAGGCGGTCATGGAGTGCAAGATGCTGATGATGGCGACGAACAACATCTTCTCGCCCTCCTCCGGCAAGCCCATCCTCACGCCCTCGCAGGACATCGTTCTCGGCGCGTACTACCTGACGATCGAGCCTCGCAAGAAGCCCGCTGCCGGCGTTCACGTCCCGCTCCTCTCCGGCCTCCGCGAAGTCCTCTTCGCCAAGGCCGACGGCGCCCTCAAGGTGCACGACTGGGTGGACGTTCCCAACCCGGATCACGGACGCGAAACCGTGTACGGCAACAGCGAGAAAAAAGTCCTCCGCACCACCGTCGGCCGCGTGATCTTCAACCAGATCTGGCCCTCCTCGGTCGGTTTCGTGAACTTCCCTGTTCCCAAGGGCAAGCTCGGCGATCTCATCCTCAACACCTACAAGAGCGCCGGTCACTACGCCACCGTCGAGACGCTCGACAAGCTCAAGGAGCTCGGTTTCCAGACCGCGTTCCAGGCCGGCATCTCGATCGGAACGGGTGACATGATCATCCCCGAGGAAAAGAAGGACATCGTCGCCGACACGCGCAAGAAGATCGCCGAGGTCGAGGCCCAGTTCAACAAGGGCATCATCACCGAAGGCGAGCGGAAGAACAAGGTCATCGACTTGTGGACCAGCTCCACCGACCGCATCGCCAAGGCCGTGTTCGCCAAGCTCGAGAACAACGACGGCCGCGACGAACAGAATCCGGTTTACATCATGATGGATTCCGGCGCCCGCGGTAACAAGCAGCAGGTCCGCCAGCTCTGCGGCACCCGCGGACTCATGGCCAAGCCCTCCGGCGAAATCATCGAGCGTCCCATCCTCTCGTCCTTCCGCGAAGGTCTCACCGTTCTCGAATACTTCATCTCCACGCACGGCGCCCGTAAGGGTCTGGCGGATACGGCCCTCAAGACGGCCGACGCCGGCTACCTCACGCGCAAGCTTTGCGACGTGGCCATGGATGTGGTCATCGCCGAGGAAGACACCGGCAGCCGCGACGGCATCTGGAAGAAGGCGATCTACGAGGGTGACGACGAAATCGTCGGCCTCGCCGAGCGCATCATCGGCCGCTGCTCGTCCGACGACGTCTACAACCCGCTCAACCCCACCGAGCTCCTCATCGGAGCCGGCGGCCTCATCACCGAGGAAATTGCGGCGAAGATCGTCGATGCCGGCATCGAGCGCGTGAAGATCATGTCGCCGCTGACCTCGATCAGCAAACACGGCATCGACGCCAAGAGCTACGGCATCAACCCGGCGACCAACTTTGTGGCCAAGCAGGGCGACTCCGTCGGCATCATCGCCGCGCAGTCGATCGGCGAACCCGGCACGCAGCTCACCATGCGTACCTTCCACATCGGCGGCGTCGCCTCCGGCGGTTTCAAGACCCCCGAGATTCGCGTCCGCTCGAGCGGCACCGTGAAGTACCGCGGCCTCCGCCTCGTGCACACCGCCGAAGGCGCCAGCATCGTCCTCAACAAGACCGGCACGATCAGCGTGATCGGCGACGACGGCGACGAGCAGGAAGTGCACAACATCGTGGTCGGTTCCTTCCTCCACGTGGCCGACGGCGCGAAGATCAACAAGGGCGACGTCCTCTCGCAATGGGACCCGTACAACATTCCGGTTCTCTCCGAAAAGGGCGGCACGCTCGCCTTCAAGGACATGATCCGCGGCGTCACCGTGAAGAACGAACTCGACGAAGCCTCCGGCCGCATTGCGACTGTGGTCATCGAGCACAAGGAAGACCTCAACCCGCAGGTCGAAATCCGTGACGAAGCCGGCAAGCCGCTGGCCGCCTACTCGATTCCCGTCGGCGCGCAGATCGTGGTCAACGAGGGCGACATCATCGCCCCCGGCGCCCTCCTCGCGAAGACGCCCCGCCAGGCCTCCAAGACCAAGGACATCACCGGTGGTCTCCCCCGCGTCGCCGAGCTTTTCGAAGCCCGTCGCCCGAAGGACGCCGCCGAGATGGCCCGCATCGAAGGCATCGTGTCGTTCGAAGGCACGCTGCGCGGCAAGCGCAAGCTCGTCGTCCGCAACGAGGAAACCGCGCAGGAAGAGGAGCACCTCATCCCCGCCGGCAAGCACATCATCGTGCAGCCCGGCGACGTGGTCCACAAGGGCCAGCACCTCACCGAAGGCGCCGCCGATCCGCACGAAATCCTCGAGATTCTCGGCCCGTCCGCGCTCTACGAGTTCCTCATCGGCCAGGTGCAGGAGGTTTACCGCCTGCAGGGTGTGACGATCAACGACAAGCACATCGAGATCATCATCCGCCAGATGCTGCGCAAGGTCCGGATCACCGATCCGGGCGACAGCGAATACTTCTGGGGCGAGCAGGTCGATCGCGCCTCCTTCCTTGCGGACAACCGCCGCATCGAGGAAGCCGGTGGCAAGCCGGCCGAGGCCGAGCCGATCCTCCTCGGCATCACCAAGGCCTCGCTCGAGACCGAGTCGTTCATCTCCGCGGCCTCCTTCCAGGAGACGACGCGCGTCCTCACCGACGCCTCGACGCTGGGCAAGATCGACCTCCTGAAGGGTTTCAAGGAAAACGTCATCATGGGTCACCTGATCCCCGCGGGCACGGGCCTCCCGGCCTACAAGCGCGTGAAGATCAGTCTGCCCTTCGGCGCCGACCTTCCCGAGCCCGAACCGGTGGCACCGGAGACCGCGTCGCCGATCCCGGCCGCCGCCGAGCCCGCCCCCGCGCAGGCCGGCTGAGGCAACAGGTATCCGCCCCTCAATTACAAAGCCGCAGTCGAAAGACTGCGGCTTTTTTGCTGCTTTCGCCTGATATCTGATAACGCAAACAAATGGAATTTGTATGAAGTTTACAATTCGGATTGACGACACATGAGCCACGCCAATATCTGGTTTTTTGTTCAGTCAGCCATCTGCGAATCCTCCGTAGCTGGTTTTCCCTTACAATCGTCAGCCTCAACTCCTGCTCTCATGCGAAACTTTGCCCTCTACGCCGTGCTGTCGGCGTATCTGCTTCCTTCAACTCTCATGGCCGACGAACCGGCTCGTGGCACAGTCGTTATGGTCTCATCAATAGGAACTTGGGTTGTTATCACGTCCATTTTCATGATCCGGAAACGCCACCGGGAAGCCGCCAGCGCAACGGAGACCGCCAAGCCCGATCAGAAATCCTGAACTGCGAAGGAGACCCGACGATGAAGAAGACGGGAATTCGCAGCAGGTTGCCCCGGGCAACCGGACTTGTCACATCCATTCTGGCCGCACTCGGTCTCGCCGTTTCGGTAACAGCGGCCACGGTGCCGTTCATCGATGACTTTGAGACGGCGGGCGGCTACACGGCCGGGCCACTGTCCGGCGAGGGAGGCGAGCATCCCTGGACGTTTGCCGCGCCGCTGTCGGCGGAGATTGTCACGGGCGGATTTTCCGGCGAGCAGGCGCTGTCGCTGCTCGGCAAGGGCTGGCTTGATTTTACGCCGGAAAACCCCGGGCAGTACCCGGTCACCTGGATCGACTTCTACACCCGTCCGGTGTTTTCGCCGGTCGAGGCGCTGCCGAAGCTGAAAAACCTCAAACGCGCCGCGGCGACCGGCTTCGTGACGGTGGAAACCTCCGGAGAAATCTACGTCGTCAACGGCGACGGCGAGGGTGGTGGGGAATGGATCGCCACCGGCCACCGCGTGCCGCTGGCCACCGACGACAGCAACCGTTCGGCCAACTGGCTGCGCGTGTCCTACCGTCTCGACTACCCGTTAAAACGCTGGGACCTGTTCGTCGACGGGCAGCTTGTGCTGCCGAACCTCGCCTTCCCCGACAACACGCAGACCGGCTTTTCGCAGTTCTCCCTGCGCGGTGACGAGGAAACCGCTGCGTTTCTCGACTATTTTTACGTGGGCGGCGACAACCCGCTCTACGCCGACGCCTCGGGCGACGGCATTCCCGACTCCTGGCTGATCGCCCACGGACTGAGCACCGCGATCAACCAGCGCGACCTCGATCCGGACCGCGATGGCCTGAGCAACCTGCAGGAATACCTGCTCGGCACCGATCCGACGAAAGCCGACACCGACAACGACGGCGTGTATGATGGCCGTGAGGTGGCCCGCGGCACCGATCCGAAGACGGCCGAAACACATCCGCTCGGCACGGTCCCGTTTGCCGACAGTTTTGAAGCCGACGCGCCCGGCACCTTTGCCGACGGCACCCGGCTGTGGCAGGTGACCGCCACCGGAGAAAACGCCGCGGTCGAGGTTCTGTCCGCCCCGACGCCGCTGGCCGATGGCGGCAGCCACTACCTGAGCCTGACTGGTTCGGGCATTCGCGTGGAACGCAGCTTCGCTCCCGACCCCGCATCCGGGAACAACGACCAATCCGTGTGGCTCGACTTCCGGCTCCAGGCCGCTCCGCGCCGCGAGGCCCCCGCCATCCCCGCCGATGTGGCCGCGGTCTTTTATGTCTCCGAGGAAGGTTACCTGATGGCGCTCGACGGCAACGGAGCCGGCGGCGGCGTCTGGCACGGCCTCGTGGCTGCCACCCCGGGCGACTGGCACCGGATCACATTGCAGCTCGACTACGGGACGCAACGCTGGTCGCTCTGGCTCGACGGCGTCCGCTACGGGCAAAACCTCGGCTTCGCCCGTCCGGTTCCCTTCTTCTCCGGCTTTGCCGTGCAACATAGCGAACGCCCTGCGAATCCCGCCGCGCTCGACGACTTCCGGGTGACAATTGGCGCAACCGTAGCCGATGAACCGGCCGGCCTGGACAACGACGGCGACGGCCTGACCAACGCGCAGGAACGCGCCCTCGGCACCGATCCGGACAATCCCGACACCGACGGCGACGGCATCCGCGACAACATGGAAATCGCCCTCGGGCTCGACCCGCTTACAGCAGAGGGGATGATCGCGAAACTGGTGGACGAGGGCAACGGCACCTGGGCCTGGCGCACGCAGTTCTCCACCGCCGAAGGTTACGAAACGGGTCCGCTCGACGGCCAGCTTGGCTGGCAGGCGACCGGTAACGCGTCTGTGTCCAACGGCGAAGCCGTCCTGCACGCTCCTGATGCGGACACACCCGCCACGCTCGAACACGTGATCGGGGCCGGCGGTATTGACCGCGTCTGGCTTTCCTTCCGCGCCAGACTCGAAGTCGGTCGCCTGCCTGATCCGGCGTCGATCACCGGAAAAGTTTCCAGCCTCTTCGGCTACTCCCGCGAGGGTTTTATGTCGATCTACGATGCGGCCACCGGCAAGTGGGTGGAGCACGATGTAAAAAATCTCGTGACCGCTGCCGGCGAGTGGAACGACTACACACTGTATCTCGACTACCGCGAGCACCGCTGGCTGCTGGCGGTCAACGGCCGCCTGGTGGCGCGTGACATCGGATTCCGCGACACCGGCCTGACGACGATCGCGCGCATCCGGATGATGCAGGAGGGAAGCGACCGCGAGACTCCGCACGAAGCCCGCTTCGACGATATCGTGGTCAGCAACACCGAACCGGCCGGCCTCGACTTCGACGGCGACGACCTGACCAACGAGGAAGAACGCCTGCTCGGCACCGATCCTTTCAACGCCGATACCGACGGCGACGGCATGCCCGACGGCTGGGAAGTGATTCACGGCCTCAACCCGCTCGATCCGAAGGACGCCCTGACCGACACCGACGGCGACGGTTTTTATAACCTTGTCGAGTACCAATACGGGCTCGATCCGCAGGTGGCGGACGGCGCGCTTCCCGGCTACGCGCACCTGGCGCAGTGGAACGGCATCACCGGCAGCACCGTCAATCTGCTGACCGTCGACAGCCGGTTTGTCGATTCGCCCGACCTGCGCACGCTGATCGACAAACTGGAACTGCCGAACACCCCGACCCGGGGCACCAACTACGGCACCCGTATCCGCGCCTGGCTGCTGCCGCCGGTGACGGGCGACTACACGTTCTGGATTGCCGGCGACGACGAATGCGAACTGTGGCTGTCCACGGACGAGACACCGTTTGCCCGTCGTCGCATCGCGCTCAACCAGGGCAGCACCGGCTACCGCGTATGGACCACACGGGCCTCGCAGCAGTCGGCCGTCATCACCCTGCAGGCCGGTCAGCGCTACTTTGTCGAAATCCTGCAAAAACAGGGCACCGGTTCGGATCACGTTTCGGTGGCCTGGCAGATTCCGGACACGACCGCACGCGCGGTCATTACGAGCGAATACCTCGAGGCCTTCCCGCGCTTTGCGGACGATCAGGACGAGGATGGCCTGTCCGATGCCTGGGAGATCGCGCATGGTCTCAGCGTCACCAGCGGAAGCGGGGTTAACGGAACCCATGGAGACAGGGATGGAGACGGTTTATCCAATTTTGAGGAATACCGCCTCGGGCTGCATCCCGGAAAAGTGGATACGGATGGCGACGGTGTCTCCGACTACGCCGAGCTGGAGTTCGGCACCGACCCGCTCGATGCGGACTCGGCGGTGACGCTCGGCGCGCCGCCCCCCTGGCAGTCAGGCAGCATTGGCGGCAAGGCGTTCCAGTATGTGGCGCAGTCCGAAGGTCGCGTGTTCCTCTGGACCAATGCGGGCACCTTCAGCGGCAAATCCGACGCGGGCGGCATCCTGTACCAGCCTGTCACGGGCAACTTTTCGTGCGATGGCGCAGTGCATTTTGCCGACACCACCCGCACCGATCTGGAAGGCGGCATCATGGTCCGCGCCTCGCTCGAGAAAGATGCGCCTTACGTGGCGATCACCCGTAACCGTTCCTCCGGATGGCTCATCCGCTATCGGGTGGTCAAGGCCGGGCGGGTGGCAAGCATTACGACAGCCGGAGGAACGTCGCTCGACTACACGCATTTTGCCGTGCGGCGCACTGGGGCGGTGGTCTCCCTTTTTGCCCGGACCAAGGCGGGCGAGATGCGCAAGGTGGCGGATTGCCCGGTCACCTTCACTGAAGACGATGTCGTGGTCGGTTACGTGGCCTGGGGTTCCTCGACGGCATCGCCCGGTGTCCTCGGGTTTACGGTCGGAGCGGTGAACCGGGACACCGCGCCGGACGGCATGCCCTCCGATGCCGGGCTCACGACTTTCGATTCCGTCAGGTGGATGAACGAATGGGATGGGCTGGCCGACCCTGCCACCTTGGCCACGACGTCGGCGCGGGAGCCGGCCTTGGAAGATCTGGTCCAGGCCGGGGCATCTCTTTATGTCGCATCCCGGGCCACCGGTGTGGAGGCATACGCCCGCAGTGGTCCGTGGACAATGGATACGGCCGGCCGCACTGCGATTGCGCAGGAACGGCGCGGCGGCCTCTCCTGGGCTCTGGCAACACCGGCCGATGGCCTGTTCCTGTTCGAAATCTCTGCACAGGAGTCTGTGGCCGGCAAGGAGAGCCCGTCCTTGTTCCGGCTCAAGCTCTTCATTGATGGCCAGTATGCCGGCACACGAACGGTGACGGCGCTGCCGGACGGGAAGGCGGTATCCGGATTCTGGTTCACCCCTTGGCTGAAAAAGGGCGTTCACTCGATCCATGTGTTCTGGGACGGGTCGCAGCCCGAGCCGAGACTGCGGGTAAATTCCGTGTCACTGCATGCCATCGGCGGTGCGGATGAGGATGGCAACGGTGTTGCCGACTGGATCGATCGTCGCCTGCACCTTTACAACGGCATCCATGTCGATCCCGGCGAATCCGGAATCGTGACTTCGGCGGTGTCTCCGTTTCCTCTGGAAGGACGCGCTCGCTGGCCTCGCCTTGCCGGGCTGCTGGCCAATGAGGAATCTGTGACTGTTTCTCCGGGAGCGGGCTATCGCTGGTTTGCCTCGTTGCCGTTGCCGAGGGGAGCTGATGTTTCCGTTTCCTGGTCGGGCGAGAACGGCGCGGTTTCCC
The DNA here is from genome assembly GCA_000242935.3 of Opitutaceae bacterium TAV5. Lineage (NCBI taxonomy): Bacteria > Pseudomonadati > Verrucomicrobiota > Opitutia > Opitutales > Opitutaceae > Opitutaceae bacterium TAV5. Next base: position 1,006,485 of record CP007053.1, on the reverse strand, counting down.
GGCGTTTCATCGCTCGCCGGGCTCCGCACAACGTGATGGACGGCGGCACGCTGCACCTGCGGGCCGGTTCCAGCCTCCTGGTCTCGGTGGCTGCAACGGATACGGAACCGGGGCAGACTGTCTCTCTTGTCCGGGGAGGCGTCCCCGTGACCCTCGAACCCGACGGCAATCTCGCCGAGCTGACCTTCCCGGACTCCGGCACATTCCTGCTCACCGGTACCGTGACCGGAACGCAGGGCGGCCCGCAGCAAGCGACGACGACCGTGCAGGTTTACTCGGCGGAGCTGCCGCCGATGCCCGGTCTCATTCTGCGCGAGCGGATCATGAACCGGCCGGCGCTGCCATCCGGCGTGATACTCGAGGCCGATCCCCGGCTCGGTCTCGTATCCGTCCCGGGCAGCAGCACGCAGATCGCCTGGCAGGCGGACGACAATGTCATGCACCACGTCATTGCCCGGGCTGGCCAGGATGGCCCGGTCCTGGCTGCCGCCGAGGCGCCCGGTTCCGCTGTCCACGCCACCGTCGATACCTACACGCACCTGATCGATACCCTGCCCGACGGCACCCGCGAGGTGGAAACGATGGTGATTCTCAGCCCCATGCGTCCCGAACACACGGTTCGTCTCGAGGTCATCGTGGCGGGCGTGGTGTTGGCCGACGGCACCCGTTCGGTGACACTCAAGCCGGAGGATTTTGACGAATTGGGCATGGCCCGCGTGCGTTTCCTGATGCCTCCGGGTACCACGACCTCCAACTGTCACCGCACCCACCTCGTCTGGCGCGACAGTGTCATCGGCACCAAATGACGCCATGAACACCCCGACCCCGATAAAATCCCGGAGCCGTCGATGGATTGTCGGCATCACGGTCCTGGCTGTGGCCATCGCTGCCGGTCTGTGGTGGTGGCAGGGAGGAGCGTTGCCGCCGGACAACGGGGCAACTGGCAGTTCAGCGGCGCCCGCCGACCCGGAAACGGCGCAAACAGCCGTTGTCGCTGCCCACGCAGATCAGGCCCCGTGGCGGCAGTTTGCGGCCACGCATCCGGTTTTGCTGGTCGTGACCGATGCCGACTGGCCCTGGGCGGAGCGGCAACGGGCCGTCAATGACCTCGCAACCGCTGCCCTGACACCGGAATTGCTGGCCGCCTGTTTCGATTACCTGCGCTCGCCGGTGCCGGCAGAAGAAAAACCGGCCATGCTGGAACGCGCCATCCGCAACGACCTGCTCAATGTGCTGCGCACCCGTACCGATGAAACGCTCGCCCTCGTTCCCGTGCTCGCGGAGCAGGCAGCCGATCCCGCCCAGGATTCCGCGCTCCGCGACTACGCGCTGCAGCACCTCGCCACCTGGGCTCCGCGGCTCCCGGAAGCCGAACAGCAACTCGCCGTGGAAACGCTGTGCGATACCCTGAAAGCGCGGGAAGCCTCCTATGCCGGCACGGCCCTGCTCGGTCTTTACGATATGAGCAACCGGGAGACCCGCACCGTCAGCCTCCCCGGGCTGGACCTTCCGGCCGAGGCGATCCGCATCGCCACCGACAAAAGCATGGGGCTGCACTCGCGGATCGGTGCGCTCGCCCTCTGCCAGCAGATGCAGGTGGCCAGTGACGATCTCGTTGCCCTCGCCCTGAACTGGCAGACCGATTCCACCCTCCCGGAGCCGGCCCGCCGGGCGGCCTCCGCCTACCTGTCGCAACGAAGCCGGTGATCCTCCCCGTCCACACTCCCTCATTCCCTCGCATGAAACGCTGCCTTTTCCCGATCCTGTTTTTCCTGCTCCTGTCCGGTGCGTATGGTGATACCAACAACAATCCGCCTATCGGGATACCCTGCGTCGGTCCCCGGACCGTCATCACCGGCCTTACTCCACCCAGGGCTGTCATAAAACCCCGGAACAGCCCGTATTCGGTCGAGGAGGGCGGGAGCCTCGAAATCGTTGTCGATTGCTCGATCCGTGACGGCTCCGTGACATGGACGTATGACAATGATTGCCAGACAGGATCGTATTACAGTTATACCGAAACACTAACCGGATCGTTTGACGACAATGCTTCTGTGACGACGGCCGTTCTGCGGATTCCCTTCACCGCTCCCGATATCCGCCCCAATGGCGGCGTTGTCCACGTTCCCCTGCCCGAGCTTTACATGATGTGGAGCACCGGCTCCGGTCATGGCCCGGGAACAACAATTATGAGTGACAAAGAAATGGTCACCCGGGGGATGACCGTTCCGGTGACCATTCTCACCCGAGGCGTCGATCCCCGCGGCAGCCACGACTCCGAAGGCTGGGAACCGAACTCCGCCTTCGCCGGAGGCGACAGCGACGGCGACGGCCTCGACGATGCCTGGGAACTGCATTATTTCGGCAACCTCGATCAGGGACCATGGGACGATCCCGATGGCGACAACCTGCCCAACATCGTGGAGGCCAACCGCGGGTATAACCCGACCATCAAAACAACTCTGGAGCCGCTCTACATCAAACCGTACACCGGCCTGAAGACGACGGCCGCGCCTCAGTCCCTTGCCGTGGCCATCGAAAACCCAAATCACCTGGGCGTCATTCGCTACACGCTCGACGGGACGGAACCCGTGACGAGCAGCCCGGTGTACTACCCGGGAAATTACATCGAGCTCCTGCCGGCAGGCGACATCACCGTGCGGGCTACATTGTTTGTCCGGGACCTTCCGGTGATTTTCCAGACGGAGACCTTCAAAACGGTCATGCCGAAAAACGGACCTGCTTCCGGCATGGAAAGTATCCGTTTCGGGGATATCGATGTGCCTGTCCCGCCTCGGCCTGTATTTCAGGGAATAATCATGAGACCTCTGGCACCACCGGATGAACCCAGAGATGAAGATGGCAATCGGCTGCCTGTCACGCCGACTTATTCCGACATCTATTTCCCACCGTATTATGTTACCAGCGGTAACTGGTTTGCCTGGGGTACGGAGAACAGGGAACTCATGATGATGTATGCAAGAGACCCTCTCCAGGGTCCTCAGGGCGAGCAGGAAGGATGGCTGGCCATCTATCAGGGGCAAACAACTGCCAGTTGCCCCGTTCCCGTGCATGGCTATGACTGGCCATATACAGCCGGAGATCTCTATCAATCTTCGTCGTGGACTCTTTTGACGGGAAGCGGCGCTTGGTACAACGCTTCCGTCATCTGGGCGGATGGCGACGAGGACGGCGACGGCATCCCGGACCTCATCGAACTCGGAGTCTACCACACGAATCCCCGTCACGCCGATACCGACGGCGACGGCCTTCCCGATGCCTACGAAGTTCTCCGCTCATACCTGAATCCTCTCCATGCTGCCGACGCCTCCGAAGACATCGACGGCGATGGCCTGACCAACCTCGAGGAATACCTGGCCGGCACCGACATGCTGGTGCACAACCTCGATTCCGACCGCGACGGCCTGAGCGATGAGGATGAAATCAACCTCTACGGAACCGATCCGCACAACCCCGACACCGATGGCGACGGCATCCCCGACGTTTACGAAATCTCCGTCGGCACCGATCCCCTCGTCGCCCGCCAGGAACTCATCTCGACGGATTTCCAGACGAGCCTGCGCGTCGGCTGGCAGGACACCGACGGCGACTGGATGCCCGACGACTACGAGGACCGCTACCCCGGCATCATGGACCCGCTCGTGGCCGACGGCGACAAGGACGGTGATGGCGACGGCGTCAGCAACTGGCAGGAATGGGCCGGCGGCCACCGTCCCGACAATATCGATACCGATGGCGACGGCATGCCCGACGGCTGGGAACTGCAGTACGGCCTCGACCCGACCGATCCCCGCGATGCCGACCTCGACACCGATGGCGACGGCCTGATCAACCGCCTCGAATACGAGTTCGATGCCAACCCCCTCAAGGCCGACACCGACGACGACGGCCTGTCCGATCTGCAGGAAGTGCTCTGGGGCACCGTGCCCCGGGTTTTCGATTCTCACCAGCCCAGCCATTTCCGCTCCGGCCTCTCGCATTACTGGCAGTTGCAGGACGACGGTACCGACACGGATGGCGACGGTCTGTCCGATCTGGCGGAGCAGGCCTGGGGCACCGATCCTCAAAATCCCGATACCGACGGCGACGGCATGACCGACGGCTGGGAAGCGCACAACAAGCTCGATCCGCGCGACCCGACCGATGCGGCCAAGGATACCGACAGGGACGGCCTGACCAACCTCGAAGAATACCAGCGCGGCTTGCTGCCATACGATTTTGACACCGATGGCGACGGGCTCGGCGATGGCTGGGAAATCGCCCAGGGCTTCGATCCGCTCAGCTTCCGCGAAGGGCTGGTCGCCTGGTGGCGATTCGACTCCGGCGAAGCGAACGGGGCCTTCAACGATTCGGCCAGCCTCCGGCACGACGGGTTGCTCACCGGCGGCGCCAAAGTGACTTCGGGAGGGCGCGTGAAGAGCGCCCTCCAACTGGACGGGAAAGACGCCTGCGCGGTGATCAAGGATCACGAGGACTTGGCGCTGGCCGGCAGCGCCACCGTGTCGCTGTGGTTCAAGCCTGCTGCCAACTCCCTGCGGCAGACGCAGCAACTGTTCGACAAGCGCGGCAGCTACACGCTGGAACTGGTGCCGGAGGCCGAAGCCGGTTCGGGCGCGGTCAGCGGCAAGACCGCCCGGGTCGTGTTCACCTGGTGGCAGGACGGCGAGCCGCAGAGTTTTGCCGGCACCGGCGTCGTCACCGCCGGCCGCTGGAATCACCTTGCCCTGATCCTCGATCGCGAGCAGGGGCAGTTGCGCCTGCTGCTCGACGGCGAGGACGCGGGAGTGCTGGACGACGCCGCGCTGGCCGCGCCCTTCGAGCCCACGGAGTGGCCGCTGATCATCGGCAGCCAGCGCACGCTGCCCCGGCCGCGCACGCCCAACGGTCTGCTGGACGACATGCGCCTCTATACGCGCGTGCTGGAGTCGGCCGAGTTGCACGCCCTGTCGCATCCCGAGGACCCGTCGCTCGAGCCCAACCGCGACCGCGACGAGGACGGCGCGACGGAGAAACAGGAATACACCGCCGGCACCGATCCGCAGAATGCCGACACCGACGGCGACGGCCTGACCGATGGCGAGGAGTTGAATCAGTACTCCACCAACCCGCGTCTGGTGGATACGGACGGCGACGGCCTGAGCGACTACGACGAGGTGCACGTGTACGGGACCAACCCCCGTTCACAGGACACCGACGGGGACTATCTGAACGATTACGACGAGATTTTTGTGCATCACACCGACCCGTTGAAACGGGATAGCGATGGCGACGGCATGCCAGACGGATGGGAAGTGTACTACGGATTCGATCCGCTGGATGCGGCCGACGGCCAGGCAGATCCGGATGGTGACGGGATCGTCAATGTGGACGAATACCTTCAGGGGAAATATCCTCACTATGCGGACGCAGTACCGGCCGGAACGGACAGTGATGGAGACGGGGTACCGGATTGGGACGAGACCCGTCTTTACGGAACCAATCCGAACAATCCCGACACCTATGGCGACGGCATGGGCGACCTGTACCGGGCGGCCTATGATCTGTGGGACTGGCCGGAAACAATACCTCCCCAGGCCAGTTCAGGAGGGATGGAACCGGGGTTCGGTGTCGGATGGAATGGAGTTGTGAAAACACCGGGTCTACCGGCTTCGACAACCGACCTGTCGATAGGAGTAAGTCCGATTGGCGGTCTTGACGGGAGGATGATCGCAGCCGCCTCGGGGAGTTCCGGTTCGGGCAGTGCAGGCGGTGATGCAGACGGCGACGGCACCAGCAACGGAAACGAGGCGGGTCGCAACAGCTCGCCGCGCGACCCGGCAGACCTGTCGGCAGTAGTCCTGCTGCCGATCCGGGTGACGCCGCGGCCCAAAGAGGTGACGATCGCTCACGACGCGCCCGAACCCGAACCGATTCGACGGGAGGGACCGGTAGCAGCATTACGCTACTGGAGAGGCGATACCGTACATGTGGATGAAGAAGTCGGAGACGGACGGGGGAACCTGATCGCCGCAGTGGACCGCGTTTACGTGGAAGACCCCACAGGGCAGGTGGAGCGCGAGCAGATTGGCACCGGGGGAGGGCTGAAGGCTGGAGTGCGTTCGGATGCGCACCTGGGGGAACCTGCGGATACCACGTATAACTACCGTTCAGGCTACAACATCACGACGTTCGTGGAGAAGCTGCCAGTGGACGAGAACGGTTATGTCCGCTTCCGGATTGTAGCGGAAGTGGGCGTGCCCAGCAAACGCCTGCCCAAACCGGGCGGCGGCGGGGATGGTGACGGCGGTGAAAATCCCTCCAACCCCGGTACGGATGGCCCTGGCGGTAACGAGGGTGGCTATTATGGGGGTGGACCGGGAAGCGGTCCCGGTGGTTGGGGACCATGGCTGGCCGGGGTGCTGATCGGCGGCTTCAACGGCTCCGGCACGGGAAACCCGACCACGCCCTCGCCTTACAAATGGGAACCGCCTCCGAAGCCGACCTATGCAGCGACCAGAATGACCGCCTACATCATCAACCGTGCGGACCTGTCGGTCAGCCACGCAGTCAAACCCGACGATTACCTGTCCGAGGAAGACGAGGACGAGATCGGCGGCATTGCCAGCCTGGCGAAAGAGGACAAGACTGCCCCCGGAGTGATCATCGTGCCGGAAGTGAAATCGAAGCTGCGCCTTGGACGCGGTCCCCTGGGCACCGAACAACTCGTGCTGACATGGGACAGCAGCAAACTGATCATCCCCGATCCGGAAAACCCGCAGGGGCCTGCGCTGGCCAGCCCGAAGGTGTTTGCAGGAAATGAAGTCCGCTTCCTCGAACTCTACGGCAAGGAAAACACTGCAGCCAGGGTGCAGGTAAAACTGGAGGCGCAGCGCGCCGGCGGGTCGCCGATTACTTCCGATGCCCCCGACACCGTCCAGGTCGTGCTCGCTCCGATGACATTACGGGTGGACGCCAATCGTAATGGCAGAATCGACGATCAGGACGACGGGGTGGCCACACAGGAAAAGCCTTACCGCTTCTGGCTGAATGACGATCAGGATACACAGTATTCATCCCTGTTCTGGACAGACATTGATCCGGAGCGGTATCCACCAAACAGGCCGGATTCGGCAGATCGCATCATCAACAGCCCTCGCGATTGTGAAGACCTTGCGAGGTTGTGGTTCGGCCTTCAGACGCTGGCCGACATGCTCAAAAAAGAAGACGGAGAGCTTTATCTCGGATTCAAATGGAAAAACACCAGTGGAACCAAACCGGCCCTTCGCCTTTTCAGGGCGGCCGATCCGGCGGGCGACCTGGGGCATATCAAGAGCGTAAGCATTGCACGGGAGCAGTCATCGGGCGTATCGGTTACTGCCCACAATTTTTGCCTGCTCGACATCTCCGCACCCGATATCGCTGTGGCGGCTTCCGGTGTGGTTGATACCGTGACACCCGCCGGTGCCTCTCCGGCGGATTTCATATTCAAACGCAGGGACTTGGAGAAACTGGAATCGAATAATCCCTGGCTGTATCTATTGTTTGAAGGAGTGGAGGAAGGCATTGCAGAACTGACACCGGTTATCGTTCAAAAACCAGCCGATGGAGACTGGCGTCTGGTCGCCAAGGGAGACAGTGTCTGGATTGAACTGATAAACATAAGAAAAATGTATATGCGCGCCCACAGTACGCCTCTCCCGGATAATTTTCCGCTACCGTTTGATTTGTCGCAAGCAAGTAACCCTCCGTATCCCTTCATTTATGATGAAAATGGGGCGTTGCAGGTTCCTGAATATTATCTCGGTTATGCTCTGGGAGACAGCACATCGGATGATTTGAGTAGATATCCGTTTACCCCGCCTTCCGATGAAAAACCGGAATGTGTAGTGTTTGTACACGGAATCGATATGACAGTGCCTGCCCAGCAAGGTTACGCCCAGAGTTTCTTGAAGCGACTTTGGTGGGAAGGCTATCAAGGTCGTTTTGTCGCATTTCGTTGGGCAACTACTCTGCAAGACGATGATATGTTCAAGTTCTTCTCGCTCGAAACAGGTGCCAATTTCCAGATATTCAATGGAGGTGAATACAGATCATGGAAAGGGGGGGCCTCGTTATGTAAATACATGACACATCTAAAGGGAGAGTTGCCGACAAACAGCACAGTAAGCCTGGTCGCCCATAGTCTGGGTAACGCCTGTGCGGCAGAGGCCTTGCGCCAAGGAATGCAGGTGGATAATTTTGTCGCTATGGAAGCTGCAGTTCCCCTGAGTTGTTACTTTTCCGAATCTCAATTCGCCCCTGCCGAAGAACGTCTTGTAACAGCGGAACTTGAATATCAGAAAGCGAACCCCGCGACTCCGGAGTATGCGTCACAAGGTGGTTATCATGGTTATCTTGCATCTATAAAAAACAACGTATCCGACAATTTTGTGTGCTACTACAACAAGGATGATTTTTGGCTGATGACAGGTAAAACTTCTGCTTGGGCCTTCCAAAGCTCTGTAGATTGGTTGACAAACGAAGTGACAGGTAAACCGGGAGATCGAGTCGGTCCGAGTGAGTACAGCGTGAAAGAAGAAGGAGGGCCATGGTTTGAATACGAAGGACTCACTGAACATGAACGTCCCGTTCGTGATCCTCACGAAATCATGGCCTTCGTATCTCGCCCACGTACTCGCGCATTGGGGGCAGTTGAAAATGATTCCATGCTTCCCCCAGGGGTGGAGGGCGTTAATATGAATAGTCAGTTCGGATTTGAACGCTCCCGTATAGATCATAGTGGGCAATTCCAGCGAAATATTCAATATATGTATGAAGATGGGAAGGGAAATTCTTGGCTAGATAGGGAAAATAGAGAAAAATCTTTCTACCAAACATTAATGGAACACTTGGATGTATCATCCAGCCTAGTGCCGACACCATGAAAAAACGAATAGCATCAATAGCTCTGATATCGGTCTTTGTTATTGTCGCATGCTTCTTTTTTAACAGGAAGAATTCGACCGAAAAATTACCAGCAGTGATGGAGTCTCCGCAAAAGACTAAATATGTTGTCACGGGGATGCCCCCAAATCCCCCTTTGGTAAAGGCACAGGGCTACCCTCCTACTACCGAGCAGGCCAAAGCCCAATGGGAATGGTGGCGTCGTATGATGAAGCAGGATAGAGGCTTTCAATGGAGAATGCCGATTTCCTTTTATGGCAAGGTGCTTGATCAATTTGATAACCCCGTGAACGGTGCTGAGGTCGACCTTGAGTGGTCTTCTGATGGATCCGTGCCCAAACGTACCCTTTACACTGACTCCAATGGATTATTCAGTATTGAGGGAATACACGGGAAGGGAATCAGCATATCCGTTTTCAAAAAAGGTTACAATCAATTACGTGATGGGGAAAGCCGCAGCAGTTTCGAATATGCTGATTTTTCGCAGTCCCATTTCCATGTTCCAAATAAAAATGAACCATATGTTTTTCGTTTGCAGAAGGTTGTGTCGCCTGAACCACAGTATCGGCGGACAACCAAATTCAAAATGAAGCCAAATCAAGTCATGACAATAGATGCCATGCGAGGAAAGGTAGAAAAGCTGCCTGTAACATTGATCATAGATAGAAAAATTTCATCTTCCGATGAAAAAAAAGCTGATTATAAATTTATAATCAGCATGAATGAGGGAGCAGGCCTGATTGAAACTAAGTTGGATTATGTTGTTGGAACACTAGCACCCGAAAGTGGCTATCAAATAGAGTATGTACATGAAACATTAATGAGAGACTTACATGGTTTTTCCGTAAAAATCATGTTTTTCATCAAAACCCCGAGCGGCAAATATGCCCGCATGGGTACGAGCTTTATGGTGGGCCGAGATGAAAGCAATGTGTCAGTCACAGTTGTATACAACCCATCTGGATCAAGAAACTTAGAATCCGATGAATCTTTGATCATCAATTAACTCAACCGGCCAATCATTAACGACAATCCGAGGCGACAATCCGAGGGAGGGACAATCCGAGGGGGACAATCCGAGGGGGACAATCCGAGGGGGTCAAACCTTAATTTTTGACATTTTTGCTGGACAAGAGAGAACGGCTCCGGCTGGGTAAGGGGCATGATTTTAATACCGGCCGGGGACGTGACGGGGCGAAGCTGTGGGGGTGAAGGGCATTTGGTTCCTGCAGGATGCTCGGGAAAGGGGGAGATACGGTAATGTCGAGGAAGTTGAGGATCGAGTACGAGGGGGCGATGTACCACGTGATCAACCGGGGGAACTACCGTGCGGACATATTCGGGAGCGAGGGGGCGAAGGATGCCTTTGAGGAGTGCCTGTGGGAGGCGTGCGGAAAGACGGGATGGAGGGTGCATGCGTATGTGGTGATGAGAAATCACTACCACCTTGCGGTGGAGACGCCGGGAGGGAACCTGGTGGAGGGGATGAGGTGGCTGCAGGCGACGTATGCGAACCGGTTCAACCGGTTTCGCAAGGAGCAGGGCCACGTGTTCCAGGGGAGGTACAAGGCGCTGGTGGTGGAGGACGGGACGCATATGGGGAACCTGTGCAACTACATCCATCTGAATCCGGTGAGGGCGGGAATCTGTGAAGTGGAAGAGCTGGCCGGATACAGGCACGGGAGTTATGCAAGGCTGGAGCATCCGGAGAAGAGGCCGGTGGCATTGACCTTTGAAATGGTGCTGTCGCTGGCGGGAGGACTGCGAGACGACCGGGAAGGGTGGGCGAGTTATGCGGCGTACCTGAAATGGCTGTCGGAGGACGAGGCGGAGCAAAAGAAGCAGGCGTTTGAGCGGATGTGCAGCGGATGGGCGCTGGGAAGTGATGCCTTCAGAAAGGATGTGATCAAGGATCAGGCGGATGCGCTCGGAGAGAGGGCCTTGGGGGAAGCGGACGTGGCGGAATTGCGTGAGCTGAAATGGAGCATGGCACTGGAAAGGTGCCTGCGGGAATTGGGCAAAACCACGGCCGACATCCGGGCGGGAAGGAAGGCAGCGCCTTGGAAGGTTGCGGTGGCCGCCTATATGAAGGCTCATACCTCGGCGAGCAATCCCTGGTTGGCGGAAGCGCTGCATATGGGAGCCCCGGCAGGAGTGTCCCGTTATGTCGCCGAATCCCGTCGAACGAATTATCGGGAATGCGGAAAGGAGTGGTCAAAAATATCAAAAGTAAAGGTTTGACCCGAATGGCGCTAAGTTAGGGCGTTTTTCCGTCTACCTGATAGGTAATTTCCAATACATGAATTGACTCGATTATGGCTTGGGTTCCAGAGGAGTTCCTCCTCCCAAAAGGCCGGATAATCCCCACGTTTCTCATGCGACTGGAAGTCACTGGTTTTCAACGGAGAGGTGGCCTAACTTAGCGCCATTCAGGTTTGACCCCTTCGGGGTCCCTCCTTCGGGGTCCCTCTTCGGGGTCCCTTCGATGTGTCGGCACAGGCCACTCCTCCATCTCCCTATATCTATGACGAGCAGGGGGCTTTGCAGCTTCCCGAACATAATCTTGGTTATGCTCTTGGAGACAGCACATTGGAGGATATGAGTCAGAATCCGTTTATGCCAACTCCGGATGAGAAACCTGAGTGTGTAGTCTTTGTGCATGGGATTGACATGACAATAGATGCTCAACAAGGCTATGCGCAGAGCTTTTTCAAGCGCCTTTGGTGGGAAGGTTACCAAGGTCGTTTCGTCACATTCCGTTGGCCAACCGTATTATCTTCAATAGCCATGTTTTCGCCAACAGGCACCAATATGCAAATATTCAACGCTGGTGAATACAGGTCATGGAAAGCCGGAACCGCCCTAAAGAAGTATATGGTCCGGCTAAAAAGTGAATTGCCCGCCAATTCCACTGTAAGTTTGGTTGCCCACAGCCTTGGCAATGCCTGCGCTGCGGAAGCATTGCGACAGGGCATGCAGGTGGATAATTTTGTCTCCATGGAAGCAGCAGTCCCGCTTAGCTCCTATTTCCAGGAAACACAGTCTGTTCCAGCAGAAGAGTCTCTTGTAAGAGCAGAACTTAAGCATCAGCAAACGAACCCGGCGACTCCAGAATATGAGTCACAAGGTGGTTATCATGGTTATCTTGCTTCCATACGGGTTAATATCAATAATAACTTTGCATGCTATTATAATAAGGATGATTTCTGGCTGATGACAGGGAAAACGGCCCAATTGGTGACATATGTTGAAAATCCAAACCCTCATGAACCTCCTATTAAGGTAACACTTGAAAAATCGGTTGACTGGCTGACAAATGAGGAAACGGCGAAGCCTAGTGACCGCATTGGACCCGGTGAATACAGCGTGCAGCCAATTATAGGACCATGGTTTGAATATGAAGGAATAGTTGAGCATCAACGTCCTGTCCGTGACCCTCATGAGATCATGGCATTCGTATCTCGCCCTCGTACTCGCGCTTTGGGATCTCTTGAAAATGACTCCATGCTGCCACCGGGTGTAGACGGAGTCAATATGAATGGACCAAGTGGGTTCGGATTTGCTACATCACGTATAGATCACAGTGGTCAATTCCAGCGAGATATCCAATATATGTATGAAGATGGAGAGGGAAACAAATGGAATACCCCATTTTATGAAATTTTAATGAGTGATTTAAATGTTTCTTCCAGCCTAACACCGACACCATGAAAAAAAAACTAACAGCATCAATAGCACTGATACTGGTTTTTGGGAGTATTGTATATATTTTTTTTAATAGAAATCATTCGACAGATAAGACACCAGCAGTGGTAGAACCGCAGCAAAAGACCGAATACATTGTCAGGGGAATGCCTCCCAATCCCCCGCTGGTAAAAATACACGGTCAACCGATAACAGAACAAGCTAAGGCGCAATGGGAGTGGTGGCATAGCATGATGAAACAAGACAGGGGTTTTCAATGGAGAATGCCTATTTCTTTCTATGGAAAGGTAATTGATCAATTTGGTGATCCCGTGAGTGAAGCGAAGGTCGATCTTGGATGGACTTCCGATGGGTATGAGTCGAAGCGCACTCTATATACCGATTCGGATGGATTATTTAGTTTAGAACAGGCGAACGGAAAAAGACTTACTGCAACAGTTTTCAAAAAGGGGTACAGGAAGCCAAATGATGGATCAAGTGGAGGTAGCTTTGAATATGCCGATTTTTCTCAATCTATTTTTCATGTTCCAGACAAAGAAAATCCTTATATTCTTTATCTTCAAAAACTAATATCACCTGAGCCATTATATAAACACTGGACAAGGAAGAGAACAACTGGAGATGGAAATGAGGTTCATATCAAGCTAGCCAATGGTAAGTTTGAGGAAACAGAAGCGTTATCAATCGCTATTAAGCAAGATCCGATACAAGGAGATCGTGCGCCCAACCAAGTGCTCACAGTCACAATGACTAACGGAGGAGGATTAATTCAGGTTCCCAACGAAAATCCCGTCATGGCCCCGGAGCAGGGATATTCTACCTCCTTGCAATTTAAGCAAAATTTATCGGATCCCGTTTTTCGGAAGGATCCCTCTGTTTATTTATATATTAAAACTAAACTTGGACGCTATGCATGGGTTAAAATCAGGATGCGACACAATGTAAGATGGCAGCCATCGTGCGAAATATTGCATTACTATAATCCATCGGGCTCTCGAAATCTGGAGGTCGATGATTCCCTCTTAATCGAGAGTCGTTAATATGAAATTTATTTGGCAGCTATGACTTAATGAATCTACGAACATCTAACTTTTTACTGCTTTCATTGGTTGTATTTATCCTACTGACACTCCTCTTCTGGAGAATCAACTTCTCGATTAACGAACAATTAACAACGACACATCAGAAGTATACCATCACGGGGATGCCCCCAAATCCCCCTTTGGTAAAGGCACAGGACTACCCTCCTACTACCGAGCAGGCTAAAGCCCAATGGGAATGGTGGCGTCGTATGATGAAACAGGATAGAGGCTTTCAATGGAGAATGCCGATTTCTTTTTATGGCAAGGTGCTTGATCAATTTGATGATCCTGTGAGTGATGCCAAAGTTAAACTTCAGTGGTTTTCATATGGGCAGGTTCCGGGGAGCGGACGATCTCTACTGACGCTAATGGATTATTTAGTCTAGAGGGCGCATATGGCAAAGGCATTAGTATATCAATCTATAAGAAGGGTTACAATATTCGTCGCGATGGTGGGAGCAGTGGTAGTTTTGAGTATGCAGATTTTTCCCAGTCCCATTTCCATGTTCCTGACAAGCGCAATCCATATGTCTTCCATCTTCAGAAACTAATATCACCCGAGCCACTATACAAATACTGGAAAATGAGAAAATTGACGGGAGATGGGAATGAAATCTATTTTAAGTTGGCAAACGGAAACTTTGATGAGAGCGAAGAATTGTCTATCTCCGTTAAACAGGGCCCGTCACGAGAGCCTTGGGGCCCAGATCAAGTGCTTACGATTGCCATGACCAATGGAGGTGGATTAATTCGAGTATCTAATGATAATCCCGCCATGGCCCCTGATCACGGATACTCCCCATCGCTACAATTCAAACAGAATTTGTCTGATGCTAATTTTCGCAAAGATCCCTCTGTCTATTTATATATCAAAACCAATATGGGGCGTTATGCATGGGCACAAGTTAAGATTAAGCATAATGTAAAATGGCAACCACGGAGTGAGATTTTATATTATTATAATCCCTCTGGTTCGCGCAACTTGGAAATCGACGAAGCATTGTTTATAAAGAACCCGGACCAATGCGAGGGAATCAAATCTGAATAATTGATATTTTTTGGACCCTGCCGGTTGGGGAGACAACCGGGACAAGATGAACAGAAGCCAGATAACCGGAAAACAGGTTGCGTCACCGAACGGGGACGTGACGAGGCGAAGCTCGGTCAGATTCCACAAATCTGCCACTTGTAAAAGTAACATGTGAAGCTTCGGTTGATTGGTTGACAAACGAAGTGACAGGTAAACCGGGAGACCGAGTCGGTCCGGGCGAGTACAGCATGAAAGAAGAAGGAGGGCCATGGTTTGAATACGAGGGACTCACTGAACATGAGCGTCCCGTCCGCGATCCGCATGAAATCATGGCCTTCGTATCTCGTCTTCGCACTCGGGCTCTGGGTGCACTTGAAAGTGATTCCATGCTGCCAAACGACATGATCGGGGTAAATATGAATGGCTCCGCGGGCTTCGGATTTGAACGCTCTCGGATTGATCATAGTGGACAATTCCAACGGGATATTCAATATATGTATGAAGATGGAGCGGGGAAATCTTGGACTGATCATCAAAGTAGGCCAAAATCACTTTATAAGTCTTTGATGGAGCACCTGAATGTTTCATCTGGCATAACGTCAGCACCATGAAGAAGTTATTTATATTGGGAATGGTTGTTATATTGGTTGGTTTTTTTGCTGTATATTTCCTTGTTGGAGGGAGAGATGCTGAAGAAACACCTGTAGCAACAATAGAGTCGCCACAGAAAACTGTATATGTTGTTAGGGGAATGCCTCCGGATCCTCCCTTGGTAAAAATAGAAGGTTTTCCGACGACAGAGCAGGCCAAAGCTCAATGGAAATGGTGGAGTCAAATGATGAAGAAAGATATAGGCTTTCAATGGAAGATGCCCATGGCTTTTTATGGTAAGGTACTTGATCAATTCGATAATCCTGTAAGTGGTGCTAAAATTGATCTTGAATGGACTTCCGATGGATATGTCCCCAAACGCACTGTTTACACAGATGCCAACGGATTATTCCGTCTTGAGGGAGCACATGGGAAAAGGCTTACCGTATCAATTCATAAGAAAGGTTACAATATTCGGCGTAATGGAGAAAGTGCAGGAAGCTTCGAGTATGCCGATTTTTCTAACACCGTTTTTCATGTGCCGGATAAAAATAAACCATATATTTTTCGACTGCAGAAACTTGTGGATCCGGAGCCATTGTATCGAAGGATAAGCGAATTCAAAATCAAGCCAAGCCAATCTGTTACAATGGATGCCATGCGGGGAAAGGTGGAGCCACTGCCAATGGTGATTAACATGGAAAGAAACCTGTCATCTGATGAAAAGCAGGCGTCCTATACATTTACAATCAGACTGGATGATGGCGCAGGACTGATCGAAACCAAAATGGATTATGTGATCGGAACGTTGGCACCTGAAGCGCAATATCAATCGGAGTATGTATATAGTATTCCAATGAGAAATGCGTATGGCTTCTCTACAGGAGTTATGTTTTTTGTCAAAACACCAAGCGGTAAATATGCCCGTATGGGCATAAGTTTTCTGGTCGGCCGCGATGGAGAGGGCAGGGGATCCGTTACAGTTGTCTACAATCCTTCTGGATCAAGAAACCTGGAATCAGATGAGTCTTTGATAATGGAATGATGTGGAAGTTTAATAATTAAATGTCTGTACGCCCACTCAGTCTTTTGATGATTTTACTGATTATTCTGACCATATCGGCTTTCGTCCTCTTCCCGGAGAAGATTGCAACTAACGGATTGGCGACAGGAGCACCGCAAAAGACTGAATATGTAGTTACAGGGATGCCACCCAATCCCCCGTTGGTGAGAATAAAAGACTATCCCCCAGCGACAGAACAGGGCAAAGCCCAATGGGAATGGTGGCGTCGCATGATGAAGCAGGATAGAGGATTTCAATGGAAAATGCCAATATCATTTTATGGCAGAGTGCTTGATCAATTCAATGATCCTGTGAGTGGCGCAAAAGTAAAGCTTCAATGGTCTTCTTACGGACAGGTTCCAGAACGAACAGTCTATACCGATAATGATGGTTTATTTAGCCTAGAAGGTGCACAAGGGAAGGGGATTAGTATATAAATTCATAAGAAAGGTTACAATATTCGGCGTACTGGCGAGAGCGGAGGTAGTTTCGAATATGCCGATTTTTCTCAATCGCACTTTCATGTGCCAGATAAGAATAATCCATATATTTTCCGACTACAAAAACTTGTAAATCAAGAACCATTGTATCGAAGGATAAGCGAATTCAAGATTAAACCAAACCAATCTATTGCAATGGATGCCATGCGAGGAAAGGTAGAGCCATTGCCAATAGTGATTTCCATGGAAAGAAAACTGTCATCTGACGAGAAGCAGGCTGCCTATAGTTTTATAATCAGAGTGGATGATGGTACAGGCCTGATTGAAACCAAGACGGATTATGTAATTGGAACGCTGGCACCTGAAGCAGAATATCAATCGGAGTATGTACATACCATTCCAATGAGAGATGCCTATGGCTTCTCTACAGGGATTATGTTTTTTGTCAAAACACCAAGTGGTAAATATGCACGTATGGGCA
Organism: Opitutaceae bacterium TAV5; assembly: GCA_000242935.3. Taxonomy (NCBI): domain Bacteria; kingdom Pseudomonadati; phylum Verrucomicrobiota; class Opitutia; order Opitutales; family Opitutaceae; species Opitutaceae bacterium TAV5. The sequence continues at coordinate 989,150 of CP007053.1, read as the reverse complement.
TAAATTTTCTGGTCGGCCGCAATGGTGAGGGTAGGGGATCGGTTACAGTTGTCTACAATCCTTCTGGATCAAGGAACCTAGAATTAGATGAGTCTTTGATAATGAAATGACGTAGAAATTTTGAAGGGCGCGCTCAATATTGCCTAACACAATGAAGAGGATTTACTACCAATATTTCAGATCGGAAGCAAACAAAGGAAAATTAACATTCTTCGGCCTGACCCGAATGGCGCTAAGTTAGGGCATCTCTCCGTTGAAATCCAGTGAGATGAACCTGCAAGCCAACCATAGCATGGCGAAGACCGGCATGCCAAAAGGGATGAAGAGACACTTTTTTCAGCTTCTCGGCTACGAACCTTCCATATGTTTCGGATCAAATCTCGCCTACATCAAACTGAACATCCCAACGCCTTGCCTGCCACGTGGCGCTTGTTCCTGTTAACCACTCGAAAGACCTTCGGCCTCTTTCATCCGAAATGCCTCCGATATAACTCCGGTAGAGATGCGACTGCAAAAGTTATGGAAATGAACGTCATTCACGTGAAACGCCTCCCTGATAACCGCAAGTTCCTTCGATGATCACGGTGCGGCGATAGTCACGCCTTCCTTTTGCAGCGCCCTTCGCAGCGTGCGTGCGAACGCCAGCGCGTGCGGTCCGTCGCCGTGCAGGCAGACGGTGTCGCCGTGCAGGGCGAGCCAGCTCCCCTCCAGCGTGCGCACACGCCGCTCGCGCAGGATGCCGAGGACCTGCGCGCACATGTCTTCAGGCGATTCGATCAACGCACCCGGTTGATCGCGCGTCGCAAGGGAGCCATCCGCCCGGTAACGGCGGTCCGCAAACACCTCCGCGCAGACCGGCAGGCCGTGCTCTTCGGCCAGCCGGGCAAGGGCGCTCGACGGCGGCGCGAAGATCAGGACGGGGTGTTTCCGGGCCACCGGCTCCCGTCCATCGCCGGGTAGCGGAGAATCCATGACGCTGGCGATGATTTCCGCGGCGATGCCGGCATCCGCCGCCGCCTGGTTGTAGAGCGCGCCGTGGGGTTTCACGTGTGCCAGCGGTACCCCCTCGGAATCGCAGATCGTCGCCAGCGCGCCGACTTGGCGTGCCACGAGAGCGCGCACCTCGCCCGGGGGCAGGTGCAGCGCCCGCCGGCCGAAATGTTCGCGGTCTTCGTAGCCGGGATGGGCGCCGACACGTACCCCGCGGGCTTTGGCGGCGCGCACCGTCCGCAGCATCGTGGCGGCATCGCCGGCGTGGCCGCCGCAGGCGATGCTGGCCGAGGTCACCCGTTCCAGCAGCGCCTCGTCCGCCGGGCTGCCTTCGCCGAGGTCGGCGTTCAGGTCCACGCGCAGGTTCAGGCTCATCGTCCCCCCCGTTTCCAGGATACAGCCATCCGCAGGCGCGTCAGCCGGCCGGTCTGGTCCAGCCAGGCGCGCTGCGCCTCGGTGACGGAAACCTCGACAAACTGCACCGCGCCGCCCGGCCTCGTCTGCACCAGCCGGGGCAGATCCGCCGAAATCACGTGGGCGATTTGCGGATACCCGCCGATCGTCTGCCGGTCGGCCAGCAGCACGATCGGCTTCCCGTTGGGCGGCACCTGCACGGAGCCGGTGACGACCGGTTGCGAAATCATCTCGCGCGGCTCGCGCAGGGTCAGCGTCGGCCCGTCGAGGCGCATGCCCATCCGGTCGGTCTTGCGGGTGATCGCGAACGTCCCGGTCACAAAGGCCCGCCGCGCGCGCTCGTCGAACCAGTCGGCCTGGACTCCGCGCACGCAGCGGATCACGACCGGGCTGTCCCGCGTGGCGTCCGCCGCCTTCGTCACCGGCACCTGCTCGGCGGTGCTCCATGTGCCGTGGGCAGGGAGACCGCCGGGCGGAGCGCACCAGGGGATCTCGTCGCCGGTTCGCAGCGTGCGGCCCTGCCAGCCTCCGAAACCGGCGCCGAGATGGGTGCCCGCGCCGCCCAGAATCACCGGCACCTGGAGACCGCCCGCCACGGCCAGATACGCGAAATTGCCCGCCGTGAAACGCCCCAGCTCCAGCACTTCGCCGGCCTGAACCCGCCATGGCCGCGCTGTGGCCACGCCGGCAATCCGGGCTCCGGCCAGGGCGACCACGGCCTCTTGCGAAAAATGCAGGCGCGGGCCGGACATACCCAGCTCCAGCACCGGAGCGTCCTCCGGATTTCCCGCGAGGATGTTGGCAATGCGCGCCGAGATCGCATCCATCGCCCCGCCGGGCGTCACGCCGATCGACGAATAACCCGGCCGGCCCGGGTCCTGCACCGACGTCAGCGAGCCGGGCCGCAGCACCTCGATCACGCCGGCCGGCGCCTCCTGTTCGCTGCCTGACGAACGGGACCGCCCCGACGCGCGCCCGCCGCCGGCGCGTGTTTCCGGTGGCGGGGTGGCCATGGCCAGGGCCTCGCTTTCCGGAATCGCCGCAAACCGCACCCGGTCCCCCGGTTCGAGCAGGGTGGGCCGGTCGGCGGCCGGATCGAACAGGGTGAGCGGCGTTTTCCCGATAATCTGCCAGCCGCCCGGAGTGGCGGCCGGATAGATGCCCGTCTGCCCGCCGCCGATGCCCACGCTGCCGGCGGGCACGCGCGCCCGCGGACTGGACCGGCGCGGCACATGCAGCTTCGCGGGCAGACCGAGCAGGTAGGGAAACCCCGGTGCAAAACCCACCGCCGCCACCCGGTAGCGGGCTTCGGTGTGAAGCGCCACCACTTCGTCGGGGGACAGCCCGGCATGCCGCGCCACGGCGCCGAGATCCGGTCCTGCGTCGTCGCCGTAGCAGACCGGCACGAGCACTTCGCGTCCCGCCGGCAGGGATTTGGCCGAGGCCGCTTTTTTCGCGAGAGGCGTTACCCAGGCCCGGACGACCTCCATCGGCGTGAGGTTGCCCGTGATCGCAATCCGGTCCGGCCGGAACAGGACTGCGACCGACGTGACGGCGGTCACGATATCGTGAACGCCCGGGAGCAGGTTGGCCCGCAAGGCCTTGGCCAGCGCCAGCACCTTGGCCAGCGTCGGCTCGTCGGCACGGTCTCCCGGCATGACCAGCAAGGCGGAATCTCCCAGAGGCTCGATCGACATGCCGGCGAGCAAAACGGTTTCCGGGTGCCGGCACAATGAAGGATGACAACCGGCCCCCCCCCCGGCGCCCGCGTTGCCGTGCTGAGGGATCGAGTTTTTCGCGGACGGTCTCCTGGGTAATGCGGCAAGCTGCCCTGCTTTCGGTTCGACCACGGATGGCCTGGGGCGGCTGTGCCGCAACCGAAGGGAGAAGAATGGCCACGAAAAACACGAAAAAACACGCCGCGCATGAAATCCTCCATCGCGCTTATAAGCGCGCGGGAGATTCTCGCCGGACAGAAGGAAATTTTGTGTTTTTTGTGGCCATCCCGGTTTGAATCCGGAACGCATCGACACCGAGGGAAATCATGCGCTTCCACGCACGATTTCTCAGGATAGCTTTACGGATTTCCGGAGATTACACGGAGGGCAAGTTGCCTTTCCGGGACCGGCAATAAACTCCCTGCCTTTATCCGGTTTTATCCGTGTAATCCGTGGTCAAATGAATCCGGTCCGGACGCGGCGGGCGGCAGCGGACGCAGCGAGTCCGCATTACCCGAGGCGGATCAGTTCGGCGGTGGGCGGCACGTCCTTGATGATCTGCGACGGCTCCGGTCCGACGCCGAGGTAGCGCAGGTTGGGGAGTTTTGCCGGGTCGTCCGGGAGCGTCTCGCCGTGATACGCGACTTCGAGCAGCGTGCGCATCATCGCGGCGACGTAGCGCTGCGCGTTTTTCGGCAGGTCGGCAAAGTGGCGGATCCTCGAAACGTCCTCGCTCCAGCCGGGGTGTTGCGAGTACACGGGGCGCAGCGTCTTGCGCACGGCATCGTTGCGCGGCACGTGGTGGTAACGTTTGCCGGCGGCATCCTCGTAGGCGGTGGCGATGAGGAGGTCGCCGGACCAGTCGCCCTGGTGGGTGAGGGCGTCGAGCTTGTTGATCATCACGTCCTGGAAACCGCCGTAGCGGAGGGCGTCGCCCTTTTCCACGGCGTCGTACCAGCCGACCATGCGCTGGCGGCCGGTGGAGGTGCCGAATTCGAGTTTTTTCAGGATGACGGCGAGCGGGTGCGCGTCGTCCATCTGCGTGATGAAGGTGTGGGTGCCGACCTTGGTGTCGTACGCCTTGGCGACGCCGAAGGTGTGGATGGGCTGCACCGGGATGCCGGCGCTCTGGAAAAACTCCGGCGTGAAGGTGTGCGAGGCGGTGACGTTGGGCGAAAAACCGTGGCGCTTGTCGAGCCAGTAGGCTTGACCGAACTCGCCGATGACGGTGCGCCCGGCGCGGACTTCGCCGAGGATGAGTTCGCGGACTTCGCCGATGTTCTGCGCGAGGCGGCGGCCGGCGAGCCAGTACGTTTCGGTGAGTTTTTCGAGGTCGAGCGTGAAGGGGGCGGCTCCCCGGAAAACGGTGAAATCGAACTCGGCCTTTTCGAACACGCCGAGCTCGATGGCTTCGGCATTGGCGCGCAGTTCGGCGGCGGAGAGTTTGTCGAAAAACCCGGCAAAGGTGACGGCGCTCGTCCGGCAGACATGTTCGATGATGCGCAGGGCGCGGTCGGCGCGCTGCGCGAGCTTGCGGGCAAAATCCTCGCGGGGGCCGAGGAAGTCGGCGTACGTGATCTGCCACTGTCCGGCCTCGTCGAGGTAGGCGGGCGTGATGCCGCGGCCGGTGGAGCCGCGCGGTTCTTCGTGGATGACGCCGGTGCGGTAGTCTTCCCACGCGAGGTCGAGCAGGCGGTGGGTGAGGTCGGAGACCATGGCGCGCTCGTCGATGAGGAGGCGGGAGAGGACCTTGTAACCCTTGCGTTCGAGAGGCTGCGCTTCCCACCAGGCCTTGCGCGGATCGGCGACGACGCCGCTGCCGATGGCAAGGTGGCGGATGCAGCCTTCGACGACGCCGGCGGGCAGGAGGTTGAGCTTGATGCCCGCGGCGGTGTGGCCGGAATTGGCGCCGCCGTTGACCTTGAGGACGACACTGACGGGGCGGGGCGTCTCGCGCAGCTCGTGGACAACTTCGGGAATCAGGCGGCCCTTGCCCTCGTCACCGAGGGAAATGCCGACATCCGCAATGAGCTGACTGGAGAAAGGAGAGAGAGACATGATGGCAAACGGCCTAAACAAACGGTCCGGCGGCGGAGCGGCAATAGCGGAATGGGGGGGGGCGGCCCGGAGCCTTTCGGCTTTCCGCGCCGCCGCGCTTCCGGCATTTCCTCCGCCATCCGATGTCCGGTTCGACGCACAGATCTCCCACGCTGCAAGATATCGCCGATCGCACCGGCTTCAGCCGGTCGGCCGTGTCGCTGGCGTTGCGCGGGCACCCGAGCCTGCCGGCGGCCACGCGCGACGCCATCTGCAAGGCAGCAGCCGCCATCGGCTACCGCCCCAATCCGCTCGTCGCCGCCCTCATGGCCCAGCTTCGCGACCGCCGCCGGCAGACGGCCTCCCGCCGCGAGACGATCGCGGTCGTCCACCGCCATCCGGCCGGGGCGAGGCGCGCCAGTCCGTCCAATTACTACTACGTGCTCCGGAAGGCGCTCCTGCGCGAGGCCGCCGCGCGCGGGCTCGATGTGGACGAGTTTCATCACGAACGCGGCCGCATGCCCGATGCCCGTCTCAGCCAGGTGCTTCTCGCGCGCGAGATTCACGGAGTCGTCCTTTTCCCCGGCTCCAGCCCCGGCGATCCCGGACTCGAATATCCCGACCTCGACTGGCCGGGCTTCACGACCGTGCTTATCGGTTCCCGCACCTGCCGCCGCGAGTTTCATCAGGTCGTGGCGGACCATACCTGGAATATCGATCTCGCGCTCGAGCACGCCCGTACCGGCGGCGCGCGCCGGATCGGCATGGCCGTGCCGGAAGCGCAGGACCGGGCCACCAACCACGTGTGGGCCTCGCGCTTCCTCCTTTACCAGAACGGCATTTCGCGCCGCGACCGTGTGCCGCTGTTTTCCCCGCCCGGCAGCACGACGCTTCCGCCTGCGTTGCTGGTCGACTGGGTTCGCCGGCATCGCCCGGAAGTGATCCTCATTTCCGGCAGCGGCGTTCGCGACCATCTGGCGGCGGCCGGCATCCACGCGCCCCGGCACGTCAGGCTGATCAATCTGGCGCAACGCGGGGAAAAGGATCTCGCCGGCATCAATCCGCATACCGAAGAGGTGGGACGCGCCGCCGTCGAATTGCTCGTTTCCATGCTCCAGGCCAACCAGCGCGGCCTGCCGGAGTTTCCCCGCGTCATCTCCGTCAAGGGCCGGTGGGCGCCCGGAGCATCCTTTCCGGAGTCCGCCGGGAGCTGAAGCACGGGAGAATTCGGCTTGCCGGAGCGGCGGCGTCCCCGCCGCCGGACGCGCGTCAGCGCGCCTTCCGATCCTGCGGGGTTGCAGACCTGTACGCCCGCGTTGCGGGCACCCGGCCAGGTCTGGCCTTCCGCTGCGCTTCAGGCCGCACCCTCCGGCGGCGAGGACGCCGCCGCTCCATACCTCGGGGGTTGCCTCCGGGGTTCTTTACTCAACGGGTGCAGTGGAAGGGGGCTTGTCGGCCGGGCCCGGATTGCCTCACGCTCGCTCCCGCTCCTCCCGCCCGATCCATGTGCTTTCCGCTTCATCCGTCACTATCCCTTGCGATGCCTGTTCTTCTGGCCGCCCTCGCGTTGTCCGTAGCCTCGCCGGGCGCGGCCCCGCTGCGCGCGGACAGCCTTTCGTCTGCTGCGGATCGTGAGGGGACGGAGCCGGCAACTCCTGCCCGGGCAACGACGTTGCTCGAGGAAAAGGCCTGGCTGGCGATGCGCGAACGGCGTTTTACCGAGACGATGCCGGCCTTCGGTGCGGCGACCGGAGCCCTGCCCGCCGGGAGTGAAGTGCCGCCTGCGCTCGCCATCGGTCGTGCCGTGGCCCTGCTCAACACGCAGCCGCGCACGCGCGACAACGTGGCCCGCGCCGACCAGCTTCTGGAGGGACTCGCCGCCGCACCCGATGCCACCGCCCCGTTTGCCCGCTACCTGCGTGCCCGCATCGCCGAAGTCCACCTGTTCGAGCCCGACCTGAAACTCGCGGCCGCGCGTTACCAGGCGCTCGTCGACGATGCGCCCTCGCATCCCGCCGCGCAGGCTGCCGTGCCCCGGCTGGTCGCCCTCCGCATTTACCGCCTCGGCGACGATCCCGCCCGCGTGCTCGCCGGGCTCGAGGCGCGGGAGCCCGCGCTCACCGATCCCGCCGCCCTTCGCGACTATCACCTCGTGATGGCGCGCAGCTACCTCTTTTTCCGGATCTCGCCGGACCTCGCGCTCGCCCATCTTCTCCGGGCCGACGAGGCCGGCATGATCGTGCCGGCCAATTCCGCCTCCGTGCTCGCCAGCATCGCCGAACTCGCCCGCGAGCAAGGCCGCACCGACACCGCCCGCGCCGCCTGCGAGCGGTTTCTCGAAAAACACCGGCGCGACCAGCGCGTTTACATGATCCGCCGGCAACTGGCGGAGCTCGACGGCGCGCCGGCAATCGCGGCGCCAGCGCCGGCCGCGTCCGCATCTCCCTCCGTTGTTTCCACCCTTTCCACCCGATGAAACGCATCCTTCCCTGGATCGGCCTCTGCCTGTTGCTCGCGGCCTTCGCGACCGCCGCCCTGCGTGTGTTCAACCGGGCGCGCATCTCCGCCGACGGGGCGGCCGCCGACACCGCCGTCATCCATCTCCGCTTCGCGCACGTGACGATCCACGAAGGCATCGTGCGCTCCTACGACGACGCCATCCGAGAGTACGAGCGGCTCAATCCCGGCGTGCGCGTCGAGCAGATCCGCGTGCCGCTCAAGCTCTGGGCCTCGTGGCTGCGCACGCAGATGGTGGGCGGCACCGCGCCCGACATCGCCGACATGGACCGCGGCCAGGCCGACGAGTTTCTCGCGCGTTTTTTCCTGCCGCTCGACCCGTGGACCGAGCAGCCCAACCCCTGGAACGCCGGCACGCCGCTGGAAGGCGTCCCCTGGCGCGACACCTTCATCGACGGCCTCGTCAGCGCGCCCGCCTACCGCGCCTCGTTGCAGCAGGTTTACGGCATTCCCCTGACCGTCGGCACCGTGCGTGTCTTCGCCAATGCCGAGCTTCTCCGTCAGATCACCGGTTCGGAAGAACCTCCCCGCGACTACGCCGCATTCATGGAGCTGTGCCACCGCATCCGGGACTACGCCCGCGAGCGCGGGGTGCCGATCGTGCCCGTCGCCGGCTCGCAGACGCACGCCCTGCCCATCCTCCGGCATCTCTTCGCCAGCCAGACGCAGAAGCTCGCCTTGCAGATCAACCCTTACCAAAGCCTCGCGTTCTCCGCGCGCGACGTGGCCCTGGGCTACCTGCGCGGCGACTGGAACTGGAGCCGCACGCCCGCCGTCATGGACGGCGTCGCCATCATGGGCGAGGTGGGCCGGCAGACGGTCGAGGGTTTTGCCCAGCTCCAGCGCGAGGACAGCATGTTTTACTTCACGCAGCGCCGGGCCGTCATGCTCGCCACGGGTAGTTGGGAAGCGGATACGGTGATCACACAGACGCCCTTCCGGCTCACGGCATTCACCGTGCCGGTGCCGCTGCCGGAGGATCCGCAGTTCGGGCGCAATGTGCTCGGCCCGGTCTCCGAACTCGGCATCCCGCCGGGCAACGCGATGGGCGTCACCCGGGCCTCGCTGAACGCCGACCGGGCGGTGGATTTCCTGCGGTTTCTCACGAGCCAGTCCGTGTCGCAGCGGGTGATGACGGAGTCCAACCGCCTTTCGTCGGTGGTCGGGGTGACGCCGCCGCCCGGTCTCGAGGTGTTCGAACCGTTGTCCGACGGCTGGCCGTCGGGATTCTCGTGCGAACTGACCGGCGTGGCCGCGGGCGGCCCCGGCGAGTGCTCGCGAATCTATCGCGGGCAGCTTCACGAGCTGGTGGGGCCGCGCGGCTCGGCGGAAAATTTTGCGCGTGTGATGGACGAACTGTTTCCGGAGGCGGTGCGCGCCGACCTGCGCTCGGCCATCCGCGACACGAGCCGCAACAGCCGGGCCGAGGACGGCGTGCTGACGGCCTTCTGGCTCGCGCCGGGCGAGGGCGACGACGCGCGCGCCAGCCGCCTGCGCGAGGCGCAGACGCTCCGCGAACTCGAGGCCGCGCAGATGGAGTATGGTCTGAAAAACTGGACGCTGTCCGCGGAGCGGCGTCGTCCCGGGCCTTGAGAATACGGATTACGATGCCGTTCAGGGTTGTGCCGGCTGGCTTTCCGGAACAGCCAGCCACGGTTCTTTCAGGCCAGCTTCCACGCGCCAGCCGAGCCATTTGGCAGCCTGCATTTCCATGCGCAGGGGAACCCCGGTATCAGCACCAGGCGGCAGACGCAGCACAAGGTGCTGCGGGTCTTCGAAGGGAGCCCCCGTATCATCCCAGTCATTACCAAGGGAACGACCCCGGCGGGCATGTGCAACGACCCTGCCTTGGGGGTCCAGCAATTCCACTGCGGCAATTGATCCGGGATCGACGAACCGCCAGTCGAGGGCGATGACGATATCCGATGCCGGTGTCGCCGGCATGATGTCGAAACGGACAAATCCGTTACCATGCCGATGCTGGCGGAAGAATAACCAGTCGTGCGCTGCCAGCGACACGTCCGCGTGGGTAACGGAGAGTTCCGCCTGGGCATCGCCGCCACAATGCAGGATCAGGCGGACGTCGGAAGCGAATGGTGGCAGCGGCGGCAGATCGAGAATCCCGAATTTCGGACCGGCAAGGGAGCCGGCAGCAAGTTCCACGGAGGGAGGATTGCCGGAGGTGAGCCGATAATCCAGAACGTCGTCGGACGCGTTTTTGCCGGCGCGAAATCCGATTTGTTTGTAGAGCCGGACAACGGTCGGAGAGGAAGCGCCGGCTCCGGGGTGGATACGGAAGGTGAGGGCGGCGTCATGCCGGCCGCCGGCGCGTCCCGTGAGGAGGGCAATGCCTGCCGGATGCGCGGGCGTGAGCGGCGAGAGCGGCACGCCAAGGCGATCGGCCTGCCAGAGCCAGGCGGCCCCGCGCACGGCGTTTGCGCCCATGCTGTGCGCGCCCATCGCCTGCACGGGAAGCAGATCGGCAAAAGCATGCAGGTATGCGGGATCGCCGGTGCGGGCCGCGAGCGCGGCGGCAGCTTCAAAGATGAATTGCGAACGGTCCTCGCCCACCGTTTCGAGCAGATTGCCTTTGGCGACAACATCGAGGAGCTGGTGTCCATAAGCTCCGATGCGGGTGTCGAGCGCCGGCGAACCTCCGGTGACGGAACGCCATTTTTCCAGGGCCATGATGTTGATGCCGGCGTAGTAGGTGCCGGTCTCCATGGGGACGTCGTGGGAGAGATGCGTTTCGAACGCCGTACGCAGGATCTTGTAGTGCGTCAGTTCGTACAGTTCGGCGAGATGCAGAAGGACACGGGCGCGTTCGCGTCCGGTGTAGCGGAGCTTGTGGCGCGAGAGAAGTTCGGCGGCGGTGCCGCGGGCGGCTTCGAAGGAGCGCCTGTCACCGGTGAGCAGATAATGGCCGATGAGGCCGGTGATCCAGTAATGGCCAACGTGCCAGTGGCCTGTGGTGTGAAGACCGGCAGCATGCGTCTGGATCCATTTGGAATTTTGGGAGGCATGCAGGATGGCAACATCGCGAAACTGTCGCGCCATGACAGCGGCACGGCGAAAAAGCGCAGGATCTCCGCTACGCAGGTACTGCATGAAGAGGGCTTCGATCAGCGAAGTCTCGTTGTTCTTCCATCCGCCGGGCGAGCCGGCATCGCCAAAGTCAAACCCTCCCGTGGTGTCCTGCCGGCGGACATCGCGGGCGAAGGCGGAGAAAAACTCCCGCAGGGGACGCTCGAAGAGGGGGAATTTTTCCATCGCTTCGTCGGAAGTGAGCCAGGGACCGCCAAAGACTCCGGTTTGGGCGACATGGGCAGGCCCGGGGAACACTCGCAGCGGGTTGGCGGCGCGAGCCTGGACGGCGGACCAGCCGGAAGGCGGTGCCAGGACGAAGCGGAATGTCTGGCTGATGCCGAAGGGAAGTTCGACGCAGGTGGCGTGGCGCGGCGGCTGGGCGTAAACGGTCACCCGGCCCGGACTCCACGCGATGGCCGCGGGGTTCATGTTGTCGAAATCGGCCACGGCAACCGCGACATCGGGAAACCGGACGGCGCCGGTGGCCCGGACATTTTCCCGCCGCTGTGACGTGACACCGGTGTCGATGACGAGATCGTAGCGGCCTTCGCCGAAATACTGGTGCAACTGGGTGAGGACGAGGCCGCCATCGGGTGCGGGCAACGCCAGTTCGCCGCCGGTGGCAAGGGCAACCCGGACGGGATCGGCGCCGGTCCTGCCGGCCGGGGCGACGGGAGAAACGGGCAGCGTCAGCCCGATGGAGCGAACGGCGAGATGCGAGACGTGTTCCTGCTGCTCGTGGCTCATTTCCACCTCGAGCATGTCACTCCCGGCGAAGGCGTGAAAACGGCCGTCCCAGGCGACGCCGAGAACCCGTTTCCCTCCGGCTTCGAGAAGGCGTCCGCGCATGCGGATGATGGCATGAAACGGGCCGTTCCTTTCGATTTCGACGATCTCCGGGGGCAGGGCATCGGAAAGAAAACGGCGTCCGTCGAGGGTGGTCAGCTCGAACCCGGGAAAGTTTTCTCTGGAAATGCGCCAGACGCGACCGTTCAGATTCAGGGTGATCGCCCCGGTCTCTTCCGTGGCCAGCGAGGGGGCGACGTGCGACCGGAAGGCGGGGCCATAATGGAACCTGTAGTTTCTCCTTTCATACGCAGCCAGGGAGGCGGGAAATTCCACCAGCACGGAGATCGCGCTGCCATCGGAGGGGCGTTGCGCGAGGATGGCCGTTTGTGCCGGGATGACCGTGCCGGAGGAATCGGTTACCTGAAACGTGGAGGAGTCGAAAACCTGTCCGGGAGCGAAGGGAATGCCACCGGAGGCGACCTCGTTGTGGCGGACCAGGCCGTCTGTTTCGGAAATCGTGAAGGGCACGCTGCCGGAGGGAAGGATGACGGGAGGGGGAGGAACGGGGTCTTTTTCGGGTGAAGGTCCAAGCCAGTCGCGCAGCACCTGGCGTTCCTCACGCACGGTTGTGAAAGCGGGCATCATCGAGGTGAACGCGCCCGGTCCGGCGCGGTCCACCTCGAGTTGGGCGGCGTCGATCCAGACATCGCCTTTGTCGGGCGTGAGCGGCCGGACCCATGTCTTGAGCAGGTGCACGCGAATGTGGCCCTGGTCGGTCTCTTTGGAGACATGGAGGGGAACGACGAGGCGTTGCCACCCGGGAGTAAGGGCGAGGGTGCGGCGTCCGGTCGCTCGCGGGCCGACTTTGTAGTGGTCATCGAGTGCGAAGACCTCGAAGCCGGCCTCGACCTCGACACCCGGCTTGTCGCTGCGTACGTAAACGGAAAACACAGCGTCGCATTCTCCGGGGAAATCGCGTGCGATCCGCCAGGTAAAGGGGCGGGGGCCACTCAGCACAAGCGAGCGTTTCCCCTCCCGGGCCTGGTCGGAATCGAAACGCCATCCGGCCATTTCGCCGAAGTCGCGCCGGTCGCTGCCGGAGGGCAGGCCGAGTTCGCGTGGTTCGGCACGAAGCTCGAATCCGCCGTCGGCCAGCCAGTTGCCCGCGGGGAACGAATCCCTGGCGTGGGTGACCGCCGGGGCGGTTGCCAGTCCGGCAAGGGCGAGGCCCAGCAACGATGCGTGTGGAAAGAGCATCCTGAAATGTGTTTGTTTGCGCAGGCTCAGGAGCGCCGATGGTGACGAAGACCGGCAACGCACAACGCGAATATGCCGAACATCAGCGCCCAGGTCGAGGGTTCGGGGATGGGCGCAATGGAGAAACTTCCGGTCAGCTCTCCGATACTCAGCACGCCGGAAAGTCCCGACTCTCCAAAATTGATGTAGGACAGTATGGCTCCCTCGAAGGCATTGGCGCCGGTAACGGAAAGGAGACGGGTGTAAGTCTGATCGAAAACTCCCGTGTTCTGAAAATCGATCACGAAGGTGGCCGGACCGGCACCGTCCTGTGTCAGGTCGCCGGAAAGGCTGAGACGTGCGTCGGCACCGAGGTCGAATCCGAGGATCGCGCCGCTTTCGAACGACGCGTCATGCAGGGACAAGGCCGCCCCGGCCACAAAGGTCGCTCCGTTCGCAACCGCGAGATCGCCATCCGCCGCGAGACTTCCGGTGACGGCCAGCGTGCCTTCATCCACCCGCGTGCCGCCGGTGTAGGTCAGAGCGCCGGAAAGCGTCTGTTTCCCTTCGCCCGTTTTCAGAACGGCCAGCGTGCCGCCTGTGCCGTCGACAAGAATCGTGGATGCGGTGAAATCGGCTGCGGCATCGGTATCGATCCTGAGCGTGGCGACATTGGCGCCGGTCGAAGCGATGCGCGATCCGTAGAGGGTGGCCGCGGTCGATCCAGCGGTTTGCGTCAGGCCGTTGACGGTCGCCGTGCGGCTGTAGCCGGCTGCGTTCGATGCGTTGTTGATGAGATAGACATTTTTGGTGTTGGTGCCGCCAAACGTAACCAGCCCCAGGCTGTAGTCGTTTGTTACGTTGAGGCGGATGCTGGCCTCCGCCGTGTCGGAGGCGCCCATGTTGAGATTCGCAATGGACAACGAGTTGAGGCGGCGTCCGCCATCGTTGCGTCCGAAGTAAAAATTGCCTCCGCCGGTGTTGGTGAACCCGAGCGTGTTGACCGTGAGGTTGAGCAGACGCCCGGTGTTGTAGTCCATGAAGGATACACTGCTGCTCCCGTTGTTTTTCTTCAGTTCGCCACCGATGCCCAGTGAGTGGGTGCCTGCGGTGTTGATGGAATTGAATGAAATATTACGTCCGCCGTCGGCGGTCACCGTCATGTTGTTGACGGCATATGCACCGTTGAGGGTGATGACCGGAGAACCACCCGTGATGGTGAAGGTGACGTTGGCATCGGCTGCGTTGGGCACGCCGCCTTCGGCAGGACTCCATTTGGTGGAGTCACCCCATGTCCATTCGGGATTGCCCGTTGCATCGGCAGTCCATGTGTGATCGTCGGCGGAGGCCTGATGAGCGGACAGGAAGGCGGTTACGATCAGGGTGCCGAGACTGGAGAGGCGTAATATTTTCATGAGCTTTGAGTTGATGGATCCGGATTACGGGGAGGAAGCGGATGAGGGGCGGATATTGGTCGTAACCTCGATGCCGGTGATCGTGAATGCTCCGGGGAGGTTTCCCGAGCCGAAGACGAGGGAGTCGAAGATATGTGTGACGGGGGCACCGATGCGGTCCGTGTTACCGATGGCGAAAGGGGTTCCGGCGACCTCGCCGGAAAATTTCAGACCGGCGGACGTCCGTTCGATGATCAATGTAACCGGTTGCGACCCGGTGCCGAAGGCCGCGCCTTTGAATCCGACGATGCGATTGCCGCCGCTTGTCGTGAAGGTGGCGTTGCCTCTGGTGACGGTTTTGTCTCCGGGATCGCGGAAGAGATTGGTCTGTTCGGTGCCGCCGGTGTTGAGCGTCACAAAATATCCCTGCGCGCTGTCCCCTGCAGGGTTGGTGTCGGGGTTGTGGGGAAAGAGCGTGGCGGGGTCCTGACGGCTGTCATAGAGGCCGAGGCGAAGCGCGCCTCCGACGTTGGCAGGAGCGCTGTCATAACGGATCGTGAGCCGGAGCATCACACGGTCACCGGGTACCTCGAGCGTCACCGGATCGAAACGCGTGTATCCGGCAGCCCACGCTCCGTTGACGCGAAGGCCGGGGCCGGAGCCCTGGAAAATATCGTTGTTGCCGAGATTACTGTAAACATTGCCCTCCGAGGTGGCGGTCTGGTTGGCCCGGGCATCCTTGACGGTGACCTGTGTCAGATCGTCGGCAAGAACCGTGCGCGCTTCCGGCGCAGCGGTCGCCGACATGGTTGCCGGAACGGCGAAAGCGGTCAATGCCGACAAGGCTGCGGCAAGCAAGGGAAGTTTTCGCGTGTACATGGGTTCCGGAAACAGGCGACGGAGAAAAAGCGTGAACGCAGAGGCAGAGTGGAGTGGTTACCAGGTTTTCTGGGGTTCTTTCAGGCCGACGGAGGCGACGTGGCCGTCGAAGAAGGCGCGGTTGCGTCTGGACCCATGCACGGGGGAAGGTGCCATTTTGTCATCACCCCATGAATACGACCATGACTTTGCAAGCTCGGCGTCCATGTCGGTGAGCATCCAGACCCGGCTCGGCGTCGGGATCGAGTGCAGGGGAACGGGACTGTTTTTGGGAGCGCTGGCGTCGGGGTTGCCCCACACGGTGCCGTCGTAGCCGGGGATGATATCGGAACGGGTATTGTTGGCATGGACGATGGCATTTTCCGAATCGGCCACGCCAATCAGGTCGGGACGTGCAACGGCAAAACCGGGACACACCATCACGGGGATCATGATGACCTCGTTGTTGATCATCGTGGTCTGGAACTGGGGTGCAAGGAACCAGGCGAGGCGTCCCTTCTTGTTGTTCTGCATGATCGCGGGGAAAACCTTTCCGTAAAGCGGACCGGGCAGGGTGTTGTTGCGTTGTTCGTTGGCGTGGAGGATTACGGCGAGGGCAATCTGGCGCATGTTGGACTGGCATTGCGCGGCGCGGGCGCTTTGGCGAACCTTGG
Source organism: Opitutaceae bacterium TAV5 (assembly GCA_000242935.3). Taxonomy (NCBI): domain Bacteria; kingdom Pseudomonadati; phylum Verrucomicrobiota; class Opitutia; order Opitutales; family Opitutaceae; species Opitutaceae bacterium TAV5. The sequence continues at coordinate 973,436 of CP007053.1, read as the reverse complement.
CCGTCACCGGGATGATGATGGCGGCGAGAATGCCGATGATCGCGATCACGGTGAGCAATTCGATCAGGGTGAATGCCTGACGCCGCAAGAACCTCGTTATCGGAGAGTGCGGATATGAAGTTGATGAGTTCATGGGCAGGGGTGTTGTTTTTCCGAAGGCTGGGTGGCCTGCCGGATACTGGCAACGATCGGTTAACTTTATTGTATAATTGCGAAAAACCGGATTGGATTCCGGCATGTCTTCCGATGGTCAATCCGCAACCGGGACCGCGCCCGAAAGAACCCCGCCGTCCTCGTCCCGTCCCGCCGCCGTCCGCCCGCGGGTGTCGCTCAAGGACGTGGCGGCGGTGGCAGGCGTGACGAGGATGACGGTGTCGCTCGCCTTGCGCAACCATCCGTCGATCCCGCCGGCCACGCGCGAGCGTATCCGGATTCATGCGACACAACTCGGTTACCTTCCCGACCCCGAAGTGGCGCGCGTCATGGGAGAAATCCGCGCGCGGCGGCGCAGCCACCGGCCGACAACCATCGCCTGGATAACGGCGCACGAGCACCGCTACGGCTGGAAAAATCATCCGACCCACCTTGCCTATCACAACGGCGCCATGCGGCGGGCGGAGGAATGCGGGTATCATCTGGAGGAGTTCTGGCTGCGCGAGCAGGGCATGACGGCCCGAAGGCTCGGCAACGTGATCCGCAACCGCGGCATCAATGGCGTGATCGTGTCGCCGTTTCCCTGGGCACAACCGTTGTTCGACGGCTTTCCGTGGGAATTTTTCTCCGCCGTCGCGATTGGATATTCCATGATCCGGCCGCCGCTCTGCCGCGCCTGCAACCACCAGTTCCAGTCCATGCAGCTTCTCGTCGCCGAACTTCACCGGCGCGGCTACCGGCGGATCGGGTTTGCGATGGAGGAGGACCAGAACAACCGGGTGCGTCACAACTGGCGCGGCGGATTCATGTCGGATGCGGCGCCGCTGCCGGGCTGGCCGGTGGTTCCGTTTCTGTTGCACGCCGACTGGACGCGCGAGCGGTTCAGGAAGTGGCTGGAAGCGGAAAAACCGGATGTCGTCGTCACCGCCGGACCGGAAGTGGAGCGCTGGCTGGCGGAGCTGGGTCTGCGCACGCCGCGCGACATCGGGCTGGCCAATGTGGACCTTGTCCCCGTGATGGCGGAGCGCAGGATTACCGGTATCAACCAGAACTCGCCGCAGGTCGGCGCCGCCGGAGTGGATCTGCTGATCTCGCTGATGAATTCCAACGAGCGCGGCATCCCCCGCGTGCCGCGCATCCAGATGGTCGAGGGCGAATTCGTGCAGGGCAAGACCACACGGACGCGCAACATCCGGACCGGGGACGGCGCACCGGCGGCCTTCTGACCAGCATTGCGCAGGACTGCAAGCAGGAGGCCGTCGCGACTTTATTTGCGGGCGGCGTCGTCCCTGAACCGGTCGCGCCAGGCGCCGGGTGTCATGCCGAGCACGCGCCTGAAGACCTTGCCCATGCGATCGTGGTCGGTGAAGCCGGCGAGGTGGGCGATCTCGGGCGTTTTCTTGTCGGTTTCCTCGAGCAGGTGCCGGGCGTGTTCGAGGCGCTTGCGGATGATCTCGTCGGAGATGGAGTGGCCGACGTGTTTCAGGAACGCGTCGTGCAACCGGCGGGGGGACATCGGGATTTCCGCGGCGATCTGCTTGGCGACGATCGGGCGCGTGTAGTTGTCCCAGATGAGCCGGAGCGCCGAGGCGACGAGCGGGTGCTCGATGGCGAGAATATCGGTGCTGAGGCGTGTGGTGACGCCGCGCGGCGGGATGAGCACGGCCCCCGGCACCGTTTCGCCGCGCATGCGTTTCGCGAGCATGGCGGCGGCTTCGTAGCCGATCATTTCCAGATCGTCGTCGATGCTGGAGAGCAGGATGGGCGCGAGTTCGCAGCGCAGCGGATCGTCGTCCACGCCGAGGACGGCGGCCTGCTCGGGCACAGGGATGCGCGCGGCCACGCAGGCGTTGAGCACCTCGATGGCAAAGTCGTCGTATTCGGCAAAGATCGCGACAGGGCGGGGGAGGCGTGCAATTTGCCGGGCCAGCCAGGTCATGTCCACATTGTCCGTATCCGGCAACTTCAGCGAACGGGCCGCCGCCAGCCAGTCGAGCCAGTGCATGGAGTGCTTGCCGCCGGCCTCGCGGATGCGTGCGGCGAAGGCCTCGCCGCGGATCGTCTCGCCGATGGAGCCGGTGCGGCGGAAAAAGGCGAACCGCCTGAACCCGCGTTGCAGGAAATACTCCGCCGCCATGCGCCCGACCGCCACGTTATCGGAAGCGACTCGCGGCACGGCCGGGTGATCACGGTTGCCGATCTGCACGACCGGAATGCCGGCGTCGAGAATGGCCGCATCCGGCGCCGCGTCCATGTAGGCGCTGCAAATGATCCCGTCGCCCCGCCATCCGCGCGGAGGACGCCCCGAACGCATGCTGCTGATGTTGAGGCTCCAGTTGGCCTGCCGCGCGAAGCGCGCGATGCCCCGGTGGATTTTGGACGCGTACCAGCCGAGCGAAATCAGCACCGAGGGGCCGAGCCGGATGCGCCGCGAAGCATCCGACAACGGCACGCCGGGCGATCGTTTTCCGGTGGTGACGGGGCGTCCGGGTTTTCTTTCGTGGCGATGGGGAACGCCGGTGAAAGACGCGGACGCTGCGAGCGGGGGCATGCCGGATTTTCGGAGCATGGGAGTGGCAGGTTTCGAACTAGAAGGAAGTCCGGGAAACGTCATTTTCGGGCGATAATCTGGCAAGAGTTATCGTTTGAAAACGAGCAGTTCCTGTCGTCCGTTAATCGCATGTCCCCGCTACTCCATCGCTCTGTTGCCTCCTCCACGGCTTTCTTTCGCGCAACTGCCGTCCGCGGGCGGAACCGTGCGTTCACGCTGATCGAATTGCTGACGGTCATCGCGATCATCGGCATCCTCGCCGCGATCCTCATTCCGACTGTGGAAAAAGTCCGCGAATCAGCGAAGCGCGCCGCCTGCGTGAGCAATCTGCGCCAGATCGTCCTCGCCACGCTCGCCTACGGCAACGACCACCGGGGGCAGCCGCCCTACACGCAAAAGAAGGCCGACGGCACTCCGCTTCTCGACCGCTACCCGAATTCGCTAAAAGGCGCGGACGGCTATCTCGACTGCTTCGCTCCTTATATCGGACCCGGCACAGGCGCCTTGGTGAAAGTGATGTTCTGCCCCGGCGCAGCGACGCAGACCGCCATCTATGACCCCGCGCTCATGGCCTCCGAACCGCTCGAGAACATCCATAATATGAGCTACTCGTATTTCCGCTCGTCGAAGGGCTACGACACGGGTGGCTACAACGCCAAAAACCTTTTCTCCGACCTGAACAATCCCGAACCCGGATTCGCAATGTGGGGATGTCTCAGCAAATCGAATACCAATGGCACCATCGGCCACTACGAGAACACGGCCAATGCCGGCGATCCGGTCAAGGGCATGAATGCCGCCTGGGCCGACGGCTCGGTAAAGTGGGTCGATTTTTCCGACATGGAGCTCTTCTGCGCCGGTTTCTACTGGCCCAAACCCAAGGGGAAAAGCTGATGCGCTGACCTGCTTCCGTCCGTCTCCGCTCCGAGCTCCCTGTCCTCCGCCCATTCCCGCTTCCGTGCCGACCTTTTTTCGGCGCCGGTGCCGGCTGCGCGCTCCGCATCACCCGTTGCAGCGCTTCCGGCCGTCCGCCCGGTTTCCGAAAATGCCAACCCGACCGACAACCCATCCAACCGCACACACCGTCATGACCAGATATATCCTCCCATCCGTCGTCGTCTTCGCCCTCGCCGCGCAGATCCGGGCCGCCGTCCTCACCGATCCGGCCCTCGCCACCGGCGCCGGCGCCATCGCTCCGGGCGGCTCCGGCTACCGCAGTCTCAACACCAACGAAATCCCGGCCAACGCCACGCCGGTGGCCACCCTCGAGGCCCTCGCCGGATTTGGCGTCATCCAGGATTTTTCCGGAGTGACGGAGGGAGAAAACATCCTCCATTTCACTGATCCGGCGCGTGCCGATGCGAAAATTTCGTTCAGCGGAACCGCCGGCGTGGATTATGCCACGGCAGGCGGAGAACGGACCACCCCTGCCTACCTCACGTCACCCGGGGCCGGCATCAGCATTGCCGCCCGCGGGATTACAAGCCAGTTTACCATGACCATTGATTTCGGATCGTGGAACGGAACCGTTTTCGATTCCGACAGCGGCAGCACCGGCGCGGCAGGGTTTACGCTGTCGGGTGATGCCACGCGCCTCAGTATGGTCACCAGCATTACGGCGAGCTTTGTCGGCACGGCCGGCAACCTCCTCGACACGCAGGTCTGGAACGGCCCGAAGGCCGGAGCGCGCGGCCTCTGGTTCGGATATCAGGCAACGGGAGCCGAACCGATCGGCCGCATCGACGTGACGTTTGTCATTACCCAGGCCGAGGGCAGTTCACAGATGATTCTCGGTTTCGACGACCTCGGTTTTGCCGCGACATCACAGATTCCGGAACCCGCGCACATCGCGATGATCGCGGCCGCAGGCGCGCTGGCCCTTGGCGTCCGGTTCCGCCGCCGTCGTTGACCGTTCCGACGGCCCGTTTCCGGAGTGCAGTGTTGGCATCCCGTCCTGCACCGCACTCCGGAAGCTCCCGTTTCTCCCTTCCCGCCATGCCAACACTCACCCGCTTCACGCTCACCCGGAGCGCCGCCAATCCGATTCTCTCGCCGCTGCCCGGCAGCCCGTGGCAATCGCTCGTCACGACCAATCCCGCCGCCGTTTACGACGACGCCCGACGGAAATTCATCCTGCTTTACCGTGCCGCCGGCCACGATCCGGAGCATCGCATCCATCTCGGCCTCGCCGAATCGGACGACGGCATCCATTTCACCCGCGTTTCCGACCGGCCCGTGCTCTCGCCCGGCAACGACAGCGCCTGCGACGGCGGCGGCATGGAAGACCCGCGCCTCATGAAAATCGGCGACTGGTTTTACCTGACCTACGCCTCCCGTCCGTATCCTCCCGGCCAATACTGGCTGCACAACGGCGCGCCGTTCATCCCGCCGGACCTGCCGGCCGAGTTCCCCGTGAAATTCCGGGAAACCCATACCACGACCCACCTCGCCGCCACCCGCGATTTCAAAACCTGGCATCGTCTCGGACCGATCACCGACCCCGTGCTCGATGATCGCGACGTTTACCTGTTTCCGGAAAAAATCGGCGGCAAGTGGTGGATGATCCACCGCCCCATGCAGTGGACCGGCGACGACTACGGCACGCGGCATCCGGCGATCTGGATCAATGCTTCCGACGATCTTCTCTCCTGGAACAGCGCCGGAAGCCGCCTTCTCGCCCGCGCGGAGCAGGACTGGGAAGTCAAGATCGGCGGCAACACGCCGCCCCTCAGGACAGCGGAGGGCTGGATGACGATTTATCACGGGAAAGGTCCGGACGGTTTTTACCGGCTCGGCGCGCTCCTGCTCGACCTCGAAAATCCGGCCCGCGTCACCCATCGCACCCGCGACTGGTTTCTGGAACCCGAATGCGAGTACGAAACCCGCGGATGCTACGATCAGGGCGGTGTCGTCTTCCCCTGCGGCGCCGTGGTCAGGGACGGCACACTGTTTGTCTATTACGGCGGCGCCGACAAGTATTGCGCAGTCGCCACCGCGCCGATGGCCGATTTCATGGAAAACCTGCTCGCCAACCCGACATGACCCGACTCGCTCTCCCCGTTCTCGCGTATGCCTTTTCGCTCGCCGTTGCCTGCGCCGTGGCGACACCCGTTTCCGCCACGGATTCCGGCGCGGCGCCGATCCTGGTCGAGCTCGATCACGCCGGGCTCCTCCGGGATCGCGAGGCATTCCTGACGGATGCGTCTTCCGGCTGCGCGGCCCGGGTCGGACTCCTTCGCAAGGCCGACGAGGCGCTGGCCCAACCCGTGCTCTCGGTCATGGACAAACGGGCCGTGCCTCCTTCCGGTGACAAACATGACTTTTACGCCATCGGCCAGCTTGCGTGGCCCAATCCGAAAACGCCCGGCGGCATGCCCTGGATTCGCCGCGACGGTGCTCCCAATCCCGCGGCCAGGGGCGACGATTATGACAAGGCGCGTTACAACCTCACTGTGGAGCGCATCAACACCCTCGCCGCCGCCTGGCACCTGACACGCGAGGAAAAATACGCCGCCAGAGCCGCCACGCTGCTCCGGACCTGGTTCACCGAACCCGCCACGCGGATGAATCCGCATTTCAGGTACGCATCCGCGCTTCCCGGCGTCCATGACGGCATGTACATCGGCATCATCGAAGGCGTGGTGCTCGTGCGCATGGTCGATCACGTCAACCTCCTCGCGCATTCCCAAAGCTGGACACCGGCGGACAACGACGCCCTGCGCGGCTGGTTTCGCGACTACACCACCTGGTTGCTGGAAAGCGATTTTGGCAAACAGGAGGCGGCCATGGTCAACAACCACGGCATCTGGTACGCCGCGCAGGTGGCGACGTTCGCACTCTACAGCGGCGACCGCGACCGGGCGAAATTTGCGCTAAACCTCGCCCGCCGCCAGATCGGCAACCAGATCGCGGCCGACGGCAGTTTCCCTGCGGAGATGAAGCGGGTGCGTTCCCGCATGTACACCGCCTATGCCCTCCGCGCCTTCGCCGTGAGCGCCCGCTGCGGCGATTATCTCGGCGAGGACCTCTGGCATTACCAGGCGGACAACGGTCGCCGTCTCGAGCTCGCGTTCGACTACCTCGCGCCTTTCCTGCGGGAGGGAAAAAACTGGCCCGGTCACACCGGCCCCGATCGCTATCTCGCACGCGCCCTGCGTCCCTTCTACCGGCGGGCCTCTGAAATCTACCAGACACCCGGTCTGGCGGAGACCGTGGCGTTTCTGGAAAAGCTCTGACCGGGATCGACGGGACCGGCCAGCTGATCAAAAAGTCCATGTTTTTGGTCGGCCTCTCCATCCAGGAAAGACGCGGATTCGGGTATGATAAGCGGCTTTGTCACTCCGTTCCTGAATACCAATGAGCAAGATCCCTGTTTCTCTCCAGCTCTGGTCGCTGCGCGACCTGACCAAAGATGACTTTGCGGCCACCATGGCCAAGGTCGCCGAAATCGGTTTCGCCGGCGTCGAGACCGCCGGCTACGGAAACCTCGATGCCGACGGAGCCGCCAAGGCCATCGCCGCCGCGGGTCTGAAGGTCTCCGGCCAGCACGTCGGCCTCGGCGCGCTCCGCGCCGATCTCACCAAGGTCGCCGCCGAAGCTCACCTGCTCGGCACGAAACACGTCATCTGCCCGTCCTCCCCGCGCAGCCTCTTCATCAGCCCCGACGCCTGCGCCCAGATCGGCGAGGAGCTCAACGAAATCGGTGAAAAACTTCGCGGCTACGGTCTCGAATTCCATTACCACAACCACGCCTTCGAACTCGTGGAACTGGCCGGCCGTCGCGGTTTCGACTGGCTGCTCGATGCCGCCTCCCCGCGCAACCTGCTTTGCCAGGCCGACGTGTTCTGGGTCCACACCGGGAAAAAGGATCCGGCGCAATTCATCCGCGAACAGGGACGCCGCATCAAGCTGCTCCACATCAAGGACGACAAGGAAATCGGCGGCGGCCCGGTCGATTTCCAGGCCGTGTTCGCGGCCGCGGAAAGCATCGGCTCGGTCGAATGGTATGTCGTCGAGGTTGAAAAATACAATCACGCCCCGATCGAATCCGTCCGCCTCTCGTTCGAGCAGCTCAAGAAGTGGGGCAAGGCCTGACCCGGCTGCGCCGGGTGTAGTTGGAAATTGGTAATTGGGAATTGGTCCGGATGACCAGCCCTCTGTCACTAATTTCCAATTACAAACTGCCAACTTCAGACTTCTGGTTTCAAATTTCAAACTTCTACCCATCCACCATGGCTAAATCTACCAGGACCAAATCATCCAAACCCGCAAAACTGTCCGGCAAGGATTCGTTCAACGTCGCCGTGATCGGCGCCGGCGCGATCGGTCTCGATCACATCAATTCCTTCAAGCAACACCCGGCGGCCAACGTCGTGGCGATTGCCGAAGTCTCGCCCGAACGCGGCAAGGAAGCCGCCGACAAGTTCGGTATCCCGGAAGTCGTCACCGATTACAAGGTGCTCCTCTCCCGCCCCGACATCGACATCTTCTCGATCGCACTGCCCAACTACCTGCACGCGCCCGTTTCGCTCGCCGCCCTCCGCGCGGGCAAGCACGTGATGCTCGACAAGCCGATGGCGACCAACGCCGCCGACGCCGCGAAGCTCGTGGCCGAGGCGAAGAAGCAGAAAGTGCTCTTCATGGTCGGCCAGAACAACCGTTTCACCCCCGAGGTGCAGACGGCCAAGGGTCTCATCGCGAAAGGCGTGCTCGGCGACGTTTACCATGCGAAGACCGCCTGGACCCGCCGCACGGGCATCCCGCGCATCGGTTCCTGGTTCACGCAGAAAAAGTTCGCGGCTGGCGGCGCCACCTATGACATCGGCGTGCATGCGCTCGACCGCTGCCTGTACCTCATGGGCGAGTTCGACGCGGCGGCCGTCAGCGGTCAGACCTATGCCAAGTTCGGCCCGCGCGGCCTCGGCGGCGGCAACTGGGGCAAGGGCGAGATCACCCCGGGCCAGCCCTTCGATGTGGATGACCTGTCCGTGGCGCTGATCAAGCTGCGCAGCGGCCGCACCGTGCTGCTGGAAGCCTCCTGGGCGGCGCACCAGCCGTTCCCGGATTTCAACGGCACGCAGCTTTTCGGCACCGACGCCGGCATCCTGTTCCCGCCGCTGCAAATGTTCCGCACGGCGCCGACCGGTTATGTGACCGAACTGGTGACCACCTCGGCCAGCCTGGTGAGCGCCAACCGCATGGTGCACTTCATCGACTGCCTGCTCGGCAAGGCCGACCCGTACGTGAAGCCCGAGGAATCGCTCGCGGTCCAGAAGATCCTCGACGCGATCTACCTCTCGGCGAAAACCGGGAAAGAAGTGCGTATCAAATAATCGGCTACGGATAGCATCGCGTAATTCCGTTTCTGCTCCTGGACGAAATCAGAACCGCGGCGGCCTCGAAGGCGCCGCGGTTTTTTTGCGGAGACAAGCCGGTCGATTCTCCCGATCGGGAATTGCGCGGAGAGCGCAAGACCCTGACACAGAGCTTAGGGAGGCGCAAGCCGGCTTGAAATCATCTACTGCCGGGAGTCGCCCAGCCAGGCTGGCATGACTTCGCGAAACAGGGGAAGCAACACGTGCCTGGCGCCGCGGACTGTAAGATGCGTGTTATCGTAATAAAGGGCGACTCCGTCGAGCGCGGCGCGGTACCGCCCCGTATCCGCTTCCATAAGTAACGGAGCAGGGTCGACGAACAGGGAGGGCAGGCGTTGCCCGGAGAGCCGATAGATAATGGTGTTTTTCCGGAGGTGCTCTTCTCCGGTTTGGCGGAATGTCAGGTTGTCTTCCCCTGTGCGGTACTTGCGGACGAGCATTTGCGGAGCCGACGCATTCAGGTCGGGAGTGCACAGCAATATCAAGACCTTGCAGCCGATCTCGTCCAGTCGCCGGATGGTCTCGTGCAAGGCTGCCTCCAGGCGTACGGGATCTTTCTCCTCATAGTAACTCCACCGCGCGATCAGCATCACGCGGGTGATGTTCTTTTTTTCAATGTGGCGGATCACGGCTTCGGCCCAGTCGGCGGACTTGTCTCCGAGAAACGATCCCTTGACCGGCACTCCGATGAGGGGGGGCGTGCCGTCGGCCAGAGCCGCTTCGCCGGCCATGCCTGCCTCTCGGCAAAAAAAGTCCAATGCCGCGATCGTGTGTTTTGCATGACTGTCGCCCCAGGCCAGCAACCGTACGGGATTACCGGATCCGACAGTCCCGAAACGATGCAGACGCCCGGCGACAATATCGTCGTCGGTGGTATCCGGCAGCCTGTTGCGGTCTTCCGAGGCGATTTCGTTCAAGCGCACCAGCTTGGCCGCTTCGGACAGGCGAAGACCGTTTGCCTTCATACTGAATCCGCTCGCCAGCACGATCGAGGCGATCGCCGCGCCGGCAACCAGGAAGATCCCTTTTTGCGTCTTCGCGATCTGTCGTTTGCGGAAGGGTGTTTCTATATATAGCCACGATATCACGGCAATCCAGGCGGCGACCGCGACCAGCCCCGATCTTGCAAGCACCGACAGATGGCTGATCGACGGCGCCCCGTATTGTTGAAGCACGACAAGCGGCCAATGCCACAGATAGAGGGAATACGAGATCAACCCGACAAAAACCATCGGTCGCAGGGAGAGCAGCTTACCCGGCAGGGTCGGCTGCAGGTTGCGGCCGGGCGGGCAAGTATTGCTCCAGATAAAAGCCGTAGCCCCGAGGCAGGGAGGAACCGCCAGAAAACCCGGGAAAGGGACGTCTTTCGAATACAGCCAGACGGGAATCAGTATCCCGGCCAGCCCCAGCAGGGAAAAGACTTCCCGGATGCCGCGATGGACCGGAAACAGGTTTGCCGGGAGCGCCGCAAGCAAGGCTCCGCAAAGCAATTCCCATGCTCTTGTCGGCAGCATGTAAAAAGTGAACCGGTTGTAATGTGGTAACAGTACGACCGACAGGACAAGGCTGCCCAGAAGTCCCGCTGGAAGGAGCCTGCGAAGCGTACGCGGTCGACGGAGCGGATGGCTGTAACCAGAAAACCGGAAAGGACAAAAAACACATCGACCCCGACGAAGCCTCCCGGACAGGAAAGATTGGCGTGATGGCAAACGACCGCCAGCACTGCGATAGCTCGCAGGCCATCGATTTCGGGCCGATAAACAAGCGGAAGGACAGGGTTCCCCGAGTTGTCGATATTCACGTGTGATTGCAGACTCTGTGTGAGGAGTATCTCCTTGCGGGAGACCCGGCCGGGGACGCGATCCGGTTACCGCGGCTTCCGGCGACTTGCCCCGAAGCTCCGCGCGTGCGTATCGGCATGGTGCATCCGCCATAGCGTATTTGCAGTGCTCATTTATTCTTTTCGTTCTCTTTTTTCAACACGTCGAGTTCGATACGGAGGGCATCCGTCTCCTTGCGCAGGGCCAGCACCTCGTGCGCCAGGGAGAGAAGCAGCTCCTTGTCGGCGGACATCCTGAGCTCCACGGAAGACACGCGGGCGTTGTTGCGAAATTCCTGTTCGATGTAGTTCAGGTTCTTCTCGATCCTGGCGATATGGCCCGAAGAGACCGCGGAATCGCGCGCAGCGAGCACCAGGCAGGGAATGAAGAGGAGGAACAGCAGGGATCGGCAGTTTTTCATGGTATGACGGCTATCGGAATTACGGATTTGCAGGTGGGTCGTCCCGGTTTTTCTCCAGGATAACGAGAAGACGGGTGGCCAGCAGGCGGGGGGCGCACGCGAGAATGCGATCCGCCGCTTTCAGGAACCGGTACAGGTGCAGGTTTCCGATCTGGCGTTTCGAAAATCCTCCGGTGGCAAGGTAGGCAAACGATGCCAGAGGCTGCACGCGGACGGTTTTCCATCCGGCAAGACGGTCCGCGTGCGTTTTCCACCAGAACATGCGCGTGGCTGCTCCCTGGGCGGCAAAGTAGTCGATCTTTTCCGGAGAAAATCCTTCGGGCGCTTCCCAGGTCACCGGTTCGTTCAATGCCACGGGTTCGTGATGCGCCAGTCCGTAAACGAGCCTTCCCAGCCAGCTTATCGCCGGTTCGAACAGGATGACGCGACCGCCGGGCGCCAGCACGCGGTGAAATTCGGCCAGTGCCGTCCCCGGATAACGCAGATGGTGCCACACATCAAACAGGACCAGCGTCGCGACGCTGCCGGACGCGAAAGACAGGCGGTAGGCATTTTCCTGTCTGTCCAGCCACGGGTTGGGGAAGATGTCCGTAGTGATGCAGTCCGGTATCCGGTTTTTGATGTTTCCCATGCCGGAGCCCAGTTCGACGATCATGCCCGGAATCTCCCGGTCGATCGCCGAGGCGATCAGGCGATAGAAATCTCCGTATGCCGCCCGCAAGGCCGGCTTTCTCTGCCAGGCCTCGCGATTGCGCATGATTTCAATGTTGTGCTGCGCAGCCGGAATTGACGGCGCGCCCGCGCCCGATGATTTCCCGGGATTCCTGCTCATTGTCCGTCCGGGCCTCCTTCCGCTGACGGCGAAACGGTCTCCGCCAGTCGTTCGTACCTTTCCGCCTCATCGTGGCGTTGCAGCGCGCGGCACGCCTGGGCCAGCGCCTCGTAATGCTCGCGCACCGGCCGTTCCGTCAGTTCCAGGGCCTTCTGCAACTGTTCCAGCGCCTCACCGTTGTCTCCGCGGGTCAGTGACAGTTTTCCCTTCAGGAGAAAGGTCCGGGTATCGTCAGGGGCATGTTTTTCCAGCAACCGGCAGATCTCCTCCGCCTCTGTCCACATGCCGGCATCGAGCAACGCCTGGAAATACAGAATGAACAACGCCGGCGTTTTCGGATCCATTTCCACGGCTTTGCGGAATGCCTCGACGGCCCGCGGCAGGTCGCCGCGCTTCCTGTAAAGATCACCCTGCACGCGCCAGGCAGAGGCGTCCGCCATTCCTCTGGAAATCAACTCCTGAAGCACGCGCATGGCGTCTTCTTCCCGTCCGAGTTCGGAGTAGCATTTCGCCAGTCCCGCATAGGCTGACGTTTGGGAACGGGGATCCTGCAAGATCGTTTCCCGGAAAAGAAGCGCGGCCTCCTCGTAACGCTTTTCCCGTGACAAAACAGAACCGAGCCAGGTGCGGGCGCGGGCAGACGAAGGGAACGCCGCGATATTTTTGCGCCACAGGGTCTCCTCGGACAGGTAGTCGCGGTTGCGGGCCACGGTCGTCGTGCCAAGCAGGAGCGCGGCCAGCGACACCGGAACGAGCAGCCCGCGACGCACGCCTGTCTCGAACAACCCGAACACAACCAGCACCACCACGCAGGCCAGCGGCAGGTGCATGCGGTGCTCCGCGACCATCTGGGTCACCAGCGGCACGACGCTCGAACTGGGGGCGAGGATGACAAAAAACGACGCGGCGACAAAGCCCGGTTTCGGATGCTTCACCAGGGCCCACGCCGTCGATCCGAGCAGGGCCAGCATGAGAATCCCCTGCCCGGCAACCGCGGATGCCGAGCGGATGGTGAAAGAACCGTAGTCGAGGACGAGCGGATGTGGCCAGAAGCAGAGCCGGAGATACCGGACGATAGCCCAGGCCTGGGTCAGCAGGGATTCCCACCACGACACGCCCAGCCCGAAACCGGCCGCGCCGGCCCGGCCTCCGTTGTCCAGCATGAGAACCGTCAGCAGAATCCAGGTTGCCAGATAACCGGCGTAAAGAAACCGGCGGCGTCTCCAGACCTCGCCGAACGAACCGGCGACGAAGGCGCGGTCGTACAGCAGCACGACCACCGGAGCCGTGATCATCACTTCCTTGCTGGCCACCCCGAGGACGCAGGCGCACCAGGAAAGCGCGAGCCAGAAACCGCGATGGGGGGAATCCTGGCCTCTTGTGAAACAATAAAGCATCCCCAGAAAAAAGAAGCTCACGATCAGTTCCGTGCGCTGGATGATGCAGGTCACCGATTCGGTTTGCAGCGGGTGGATCGCCCAGAGCAGGGCGACCGAAAAGGCCAGCGGCACGGACCCTTGGCCGTACTTCTCCCGCATGGAGGGCAGCAGCAGCGTCCGGCGTACGCAGCCGAACAGCAGCAGCGCGCATCCGGCCTGGAACAGCATGTTGGTGGCGTGATACGGGCGCGTGTCATGATCTCCGCCGGCAGCGTAGTTCAGGGCAAGTGACAGGTTCACGAGCGGTCTGCCCTGCACGCCGTTGGACTCCTGCACCGGATTGAGCACATCCGTCAGGGGCCACAGTTTGCGGATGCTGTCGTTTTTCAGAATGGCCCGGATATCGTCGAAGATGAACGGAGCCGACAGGCTGTTCCACCAGCAGGTGGCGACCGCCAGGATCAGGATGCCCGCGCAGACAAACACCGGGGTGCGGGACGTTCCGGGAGCATGGACGGAATCTGGTCCGGTTGTCGGTCGGTTATCGTTGCTCATGGTGCGACAGCAGTTCCGGCATTGGCGGGCAAGGTACGGAAGGGGTCATTTGTGGAACCGGATATGGCATAGCCCGAACCAGGTCATTTTGAGCAGCATCCAGCCGTGCGAGAAGCGGGAGATATTGGTGTCGCCGTAAGTCCGGTCCCGGTAGCGCACGGGGATGTCGCGGATGCGCAGGTTGAGCAGCGCCGCGCCGTAAATGAGGTTGAAATCGCCGAACGGGTCGAAATCCCCGAAAGAGGAAATGCGCCCGAGCAGACGCTCGTAATCGTCGCGCCGGATCATTTTGGTGCCGCACAGGCTGTCCTTGACCGGCTGCCCCAGAACCCAGGACAGGGCGGAGGCAAAAAACTTGTTCCCGGCAAAATTGAGCAGGCGCATGGCCCGCGACTCCATCGGGTAGACCAGGCGGCATCCGTTGGCAAATTCGGCGAGGCCTCCGGCCACCGTCTCGTAAAACTTGGGCAGGTCTTCGGGAGGCGCCGTCAGGTCCGCATCCTGGATGACCAGCACCTCGCCGCGGGCTGCGGCGAAACCGGTCCGGACGGCATCCCATTTTCCCTTTCCGGGCTGGCGAATGGCGCGCACGCAATGAGGGCCGGCATAGAGGGCGATTTCCTTCAGGATCGTTTCCCAGGTGTCATCGGTGCTCCCGCCTTCAACGAAGATGATCTCCGTGCGGCGGCCCAGGACCGGCACCCGTTCGAGAGCCGGCCGGATATTTCCGGCCTCGTTGCGGGCGGGGATGACGACCGAGCAGGAGATTGCTTCCTCCTGTGGCGGCGACGCCCTCGGTCGGGCCACGAAAGCCAGGGTCATGCAGCAATGCCGCAGCAGGGGCATCCGGGCGGCGAACCGGTTCAGAAGTGTGCCCAGCACCGGCGTCTCGAAAGGCCAGAGCTGTAATTGGTGAGTGCATACAACCTCCCATCCTGCCAGTTCGAGCAGATTGACGATATCCTGGCTCGACAGCCAGTTGCTCGGTGGCTGTTTCATGACCCAGCCGATCCGTTCTCCCCACCCGAGCACGTATTTCCACGGTGTATTCAGCGTCGTGATATAGAGCCGGGTGCGCGGATGGGCGGAGTGCCGGACATTCTCCAGGGCTCTCTGGATATCGGGTACATATCCCGCCAGATAATCCATGACAATATGGTCGAATTTTTCCTCGATCACATCCTCCATCACATCGCCGGTGCGAAACTCGCAGCAGGGGCCGGCGCCATCCGGCGCGGTGGAACGTCGGGCCTTCCCGATCTTGCGCGGGCTCAGATCGACGCCGAGTCCGCGGGCGGGTGCGAGCGCGCGCAACAATTCGCCGCTTCCGCATCCCCATTCCAGTACCCGGCTCTTTTCGGGAATCTGGAAGCGGAACCACCGGGCCAGCTGCCGGTGGAAGCCGGTTTGCCGCTTGCGCGCTTTCCCGTCATGCCCGGCGACCCAGTCAAAATGTTCGCGAAGGCTCCCGTTCATCGGCCAGGCACCTCCGGTGCGGCTGGCCGGCGGAGACGACGAGCCAGCGCGAAGAGCAGGCACAGGCAGCCGCCGAAAGCGGCCCACGAGCCTGGTTCGGGGATGGGGCTGACCAGAAGCTGCCCGGTCCCCGTAATGTAGTCGCTCAGGTTGTACGCATCCCAGAGTCCGCCAGCCAGGGACTGGCCGTCCACGACAAGCGCGGCGACGGTCATGATGCCCTCGAAATCCAGTTCGAGCGTGGCGCCGCTGAAGAGCGTGATCACGGTGGCGGGGTCCATGGAGGCGTCGCTCAGGCCGAGCAGACCTTCCCGCACGGTGATCCCTCCCGTAAAGTCGTGATGCCGGACTGTCCGGCTGCTCTTGCCATTGACGAGCCGGAGCGCCCCCTCGCCGGTTTTGACGAGACCGCCGTTGCCGGTGAAGGTGGCGCTGATGCTCACCTCCTCGCCGATGGCGGCCATCTCCGAGGTGTCGATGACGAGACCTCCGTCCGCGAGCACCAGTTCGCCGTGGGCAAATCCGTTGACGTTGATGCGGGAATGGAAATTCCGGCCGTAGAGGATGTCGTTGCCGAAGGTTTCTCCCGGAGTGGCGCCGTCGCCGAGCCGCCAGCCATCGGCCGTCACGCGGAAAGTGGCTCCGTCGAAAAGCACGGTCCGTTTCCCCAGGTTGCCCTCGATATCGTCGGCGGCGGTGGCCGTCCTGAAGATGCTGCCCGCCTCGAGGGTGCCGCGGAGCACCACGTTCGCATTGCCGGAACCGAGCGCAACCCAGGCCGTCCTGAGCCGGGAACCGGCGTCGACGGTCAGGACGTTGTTCGAGGTTTCGACGGAGGCGGCCTCGTTATGGAAGGACTCGGTGGCGACGAAGGTGCCATGCGAGACCTCGACCGTCGCGCCACCGGAAACGGTGACTTCGGACTGGCCGCGCAGATAAAGGCTTCCCTCGTGTGTCCATGAGGTGCCGGCGCCGGTGACGAGGAGGCTGGCGGGGTTGTCCTTGTCCGCGCCGGCTCCGATCCAGGCGGCGGCACGATAGCTGCCGATCAGGTGAGCCTCGGTGCCGATGCCGGGCACGGCGATGACGTAAGGGACGTACTGTTGCCGGTCGGCGCTGGAGACGCGGGCGCCTCCGGAGAAAACGGCGGTGGCGGCCTCGCCATCGGCCCGTGCGCCCTCGTTGGAGATTATCAGGTAGCTGCGGTTGGCACTCGTTTCGGCGGGGCCCAGCAGATCCAGCCGGGTGCCGGCGCCATCGACGACGAGGTGTCCGGCAACCGTCAGCTCGCGCAGCTCCGCCGTGGCTCCGGCACGGATCTCCAGAAGCCGCCCTGCGGCGGTGACGGTATCCGCCGTCAGCGTGCTGCCCGCTCCGCGGACCGAGAGGGAACTTTCGCCGTGCATGCCGAGAGAGGTGTCGACGGCGAGCCGTCCGCCGTCCGTGACATCCATATCCAGCCCGGCGCCGTCCAGACTGATGCTGCCGACGGTCAGGCGGGAACCGGCTCCTCGAACGGCAATGCGGCCGCGCGTATCGCCCGTATCATCGAAGTTGACGCGAATCCCGCCGCTGATCGTGGCCGTGCCACCCGATTCGACGGCAAGGCTGCTGTACCGGTTGATGTAGAGGCCGCCGGCATGGCGCCATTCCGATTTGTCTCCGGAAACCGTCAGGGCGCCTTGCGTCCCTTCGATGCTTTGCCGGTTCCCGATTCCGCCGAGGGAGGCTGTGCCGACCGTTTCCAGCACCCCGCCGCCCGAGATGTCGACCCGCCCGGTACCGCTGGCTCCCGCCGAGAAAAAGCTGCGGTCCGGAGAAAGGGAGTCATCCTGGCCGAAGACGACCCTGGCGCCGTCGCTGATTTCCAGGATGCCTTCGCCGCCATCCTTGCCGACATGCACGGGGCCGACGCTTTCCCATAATGTGCCGGCGCCCTCGGCCCTGGCGCGGGCGACCGGTCCGGCCAGCGTGCCGATGTGGATGCCACGGGTCCCCGTGCCGCCGTCGAGGCCCGTATTCATGCCGGCGCCGCCGGAAAGCACCAGCTCGCCTCCCTGCATCACCAGGCCGTCGGAAGAAAAGAGCGTCCCGGTATCCGTTATCTCGACACGACCGTTTCCATAGATGCTGCCATAGGTCCAGCTCCGGAGCGAGGCGCCGCCGGAGATTCTCGCTATCGCATGGTCGCCGACACTCAGGTTGCCGACATCGGCAAACGATCCCGTGCCGTCCACGAAAAACCGGGCCGACCCGAGAACGTCGATACCTCCGGCATAGACACCCTCATCTGCCTTGGCCGTAATGCCGCCGCCGCCGGCGATGCGGGTTACGCCCTGATAAAGCCGGAGCGAATAGTGGCTGCCCAGCGGAGAGGATTCGTCCCTGCCGATGGCAATGCGGGAGTTTTCACCCTCGACGAGGAGCAGCGTGGCATCGGTGTGTTTGCCGCCAGTCTCGCCGATGCGAATCCCGCCGACCGCGCCGCCTGCTCCGCCGGCCAGAGCGAGCGTGCCGCCGTCGGCGACCCTGACCGCAGCCTCCCCGGCAGGTGTGCCCCCGGGGCCAAGGGCGTATGCAAATTCGCCCGTGCGCAGGACCGATCCCGCGCCGTGAACGAGGAGGGAGCCTCCCCCGTGCATTCCGAATTCTCCGGAAACGGACATGGCGCCTTCATCCCGGACGGTGATATCCGCCACCGTTTCCAGATTGACCGCGCCGGCGTTCACCTGCGATCCGGCGCCGCCGATTCGCAGGATGCTCGTCCCTCCCGGTCCGGCATGGAGGCTGGCCAGGGAAGCGACGCCGCCTCCGGAGACATCGATCAGGCCGGTTCCTCCGCCGCCGCCGAGCCTTGTCTCCCATTGTACTTCCAGGCGGGCGTTGGCGCCGGAAATGACGACGGCTCCGCTGCCGGACGCTCCGGCGCCGATATCCAGAGCTCCGGCCACGGCCGTAACATCGTTGCCGATACGCGACGTGCCTCCGTTCAGGATTTCGGCGACATCCCACGGTCCGGGCGCGGCGCCGCCGTCCCAGCTGGCCGGATTTGTCCAGTCTTCTGTTCCCGGTGCCATCCATGTGGCTGCCGGGAGGGAGACCGCTCCGGCGGCCAATGCCAGGGACGCGAGTCTCCGGCGGGCAGTTTCAATAAACATGGGTGGACTCCTCCTTGACGATCGGGGTGCCGAGAAAATCCGCTTCCATGCCGAGGGTGGCCTTGCCTGTGCCCGGCCGGACGCCGCTGGCGATTACCCGGAGTTCGGCCCGCCCGTGCGGGTCGAGGGCAATTTCGCCGAAATCGACCGTCTGTCCGGCAATGTCGGCTTTCCGTCCGATGACCTGCACCGGCCGGAGATGTTCGGAAAGCGAGAGCTTCAGCCGGGGAGAGATGGCGCGCAGATCCGCCTGGTTGGTGATGACAATCATGTATGTCGTGGAGTTTCCGATACGGACAGGGTCGGTCGTATCGGTGATGGTGGCGAGCACTCCGGGCGCCGCTTCCCAGACGGTCGTTACGGAGGCCTCGGCATCCAGGGTTCTGCCGGTGACGGCGACACCCGTGACGGTGGCCCGGCCGGTGGCCTTGCGGGGGGCGTCGGAGGTGAGCATGAGGTCGAACGAACGCGACTGGCCGGGATGCAGCGTGCCCACCTGCCAGGTGGAGCCCGCGGGCGTGGACAGGGACAGATCGTCGGTCGGGCGCAGGCCGTAGGGGAGGGGATGGCGGATGACGATATCGTTCACCGGACATTCGCCGTCGTTGCGGACGGTGGTCGTCCAGCGGGCGGGGCGGGAAATCCACGCCACGGAGGGGCCTGTCTGCGAGAGGCCGAGCCGGGATTCGACGACCTTGACGGTGGCGCTGCTTTCGGCCGGGACCGGGTTGGCATCCTGGAAGGCCCGGGCGAGGTTGGTATGGGAGCCCTTGTTCTGTGCGCGGGCGAGGATGGTCACGTTGCGTGAGTGGCCGGCGGGGATGTCACCCAGTTCGGGGATGAAATTGCCCATGCTCAGGGCCGGCGGCGGGATTTCGGTGATCCACACGTTGCGGGCGACGGCGTTGCCGGTGTTGCGGACCGTGATGTCGAAGGTAAAATCGGACCCATACTCGGCGAATTCGGGACCGGTCTTGACGATCTCGAGTTTCGGGAGGCCGGCGGCGAGCGGAAGCGTGGCCATGGGATCGGGGATGGCCCGGGTTTTGGTGACGAACGAGCCTTCGTCCTCGAGGTTGACGGTGAGGGTGACGGTGTGTTTCGCGGCTGCGGCCAGCCGGGGGATGCGCCAGCAGAGGATGCGGCCGGAGACCTGCCCGGGGGCCGGCTCCGCGGAGACCAGGGTGACGCCTTCGGGAAGCTCTTCCGTCAGCAGGATATCGTCGAGATCGCGACGGGCCTCGAGGGTGACGGTATAGATGAAGTCATCCGTGAGCAGGACGCCGGCGACCTGTTCCTTGGAGAGCACGAGCTGGTCGGAATGGTAGAGCGGTCCGGGGGCGCGGGGAGCGGCAGTCGCCGGCGAGGCCGGGGCCGGAGACCAGGGGCCGGAGACCAGAAGGCAGAGAGCCGGAGCGAGGAGACGGAGGATGCGGTGCATGATTTGAAGAGGGATCGGAGGAGGGAATCCGGAGCGCCTACCGGCGGCGCTTGGTGGTGATGCGCCAGGCAAGCCACTGGGCGACCCAGAGGTTGTAGAAAAACATGCCGGTCCAGAAGATGATGGATGTGAACGAGACGAGGTTGCCTTCCTTGTGAAGGCCGAACGTGGCTCCGATCATCAGCAGGGAGACCAGGGCCAGGAAGAAAGATGCCCTGACCTCCCGCCAGTAGAGGGTGCGCCAGCGGCGATACGCGCTGATCTCGCCCTCCGATGCGCCGGAACGCAACGGATGCTGCTTTTTGAAATGCGACCACTGGAGAAAGATCGTGGCCAGGGCAATGAGCAGGCCGATCAGCAGGAGGGCGCAGTCGATCGTGCGGGGATCTACAAACGGCAGCTTCATCGAACCGGGCAATCTCCTTTCGCGGAAAGGGGAATGCCGCGGCACCGACGGTGACCGGTCCGGGATTCCGTTTCAGGGCAGAGGGAGACGGAAGCGGCTTTCATTTGTCCTTCTCCTCGCTGATGTAGTGATTGACGCCGGGTGACCGGGCATCATCGAGCTGATAGCGGCTGCCCTCGATGTGATAGTAGTATTTCCGTTCGGCGTCTTCCTTCACGAACCGGACGGTGAGGTAGCTGACCTCCGTGCCGAGGCGGACGTAGATGCCGACGGCTCCTTCCTTCTCGGGAGGGGCTTCGTCATGGACGATGGAGGACGAGCCGCCCTCGCTGGTCACGCTCAGGTTCCAGCTGCTGGCGACGACCTTCCAGCCGGGTCTGGGCCAGGCATACACTGCTCTCTTTTCGTTGAGGTCGCAGATGCCTCCCTGGTCGATCTTGCCGGCGGCGCACTCGTAGAGCGGCCCGCCGGAGCCGGCCGACTCCTCCTCCTCCTCACCCTCGGTCATCGCGCGGGTGACGAGGAGGGGATTGATCGGGAGGATCAGGGCGCGCGGGTTGACCGCTTCGTTGACCAGCAGGGTGTATCCGCCACCGGTGTTCCTGATCAGGTGATCGGGAACGCCGGTCCAGCGCACGAAACGGTACAGGAAGGGGTCCTCCACCGTGGCCTGGATGTCGACCGGGGTTCCTTCCGGCAGGTAATCCTGGAGGATGGCGGCCGAGCCGAGGGTGACGAAGCTGTCGTTGCCCAGCCACGCCCTGTCGCCGGGCAGCCCGACCGTGAGCTCGTCGAAGCCCACGGTGACGCGGAATGTCTTGGGATTTTCCCGGAAGACGGCCCGGACATAGGTGTCCGCGTTGAGAACGATCTTGCCGGGATTGGAGGTCGGGCCGCTGCCCGGACCCCAGGCGGGATCGCCTCGCCACTCGAGGAAGGACCAGTCGGTGCCGTCGGTCACGGTCGCATTGATATCGAGCTGCGTGCCCGTGTTGTAACTGCCATCTCCGGGCGCAACTATCCCCTTGCCGGTCGGCAACACGTCGGTAACCAGCGTGACCTGCTGGCGGAAGAGATTGGCGACAACCGTCTTGTTGCCTTCCACGAGGATGCGGGCGATCTGGCTGCCGTCCGTATCCCGGTACTTGCCGTAAAGGTCGCTGGAATCGGCGCCCGGCCCCCATCCGCTGAAGCCGTAGCCGGAGGTGGGCCTGAGGGTGATGACCTGCACGCCGTCTTCACCCGGTTCGGCAGAGGGAGCGATCGTCCAGGTGGCCGCGGAAGAGGTCGGCAGGACGATCACGCGGACGCTGCCGGTCGGCGAGGTGGACGTGAAGAGCGCGGCCACGGTGCGGTCCTGGTCCATGGTGAGAGGCAGCGTGGCATTCGTGTTGTCGGGGGCGTTGTCGCCGTCGGTATCCCATCCGAGGAAGGTGTAGCCGGGATTGGAATTGGCGGTGAGGGTGACGACGGTGCCGTGGTCGTATGTGCCTCCGGAAGGAGTGACGGCACCGGCACCCCCCGGCTGCACCAGCACGGTGAGCTCATGGCGCGCACGCCGGAAGTGGGCCGTGACCGACCGGGACGCATTCATCTCGATCCGGTTGGAGGCGATGGACGAGGCGCCCGTGAGGGCATCGCCGCTCCAGTGGCTGAACTCGTAGTCTGCCGACACCGGTTCGGCCAGCAGGCTGACGATTTCCCCGTGGGGATAGCTGCCGGTTCCGCTGGCAGGGCCGGCGCCGCCCACGACAAACGCTCCGGTGGCGCCTTCGTTGACCTTGACGGTGCCCGCCGTGGACGGAGCCGCGACATTGACCGTCAGGTCATGATAGACACGCGTGCCGAAGCGGGCCGTGATCGACTGGTTGGCCGTCATCTCCACCGTCGTGTCGGCGGACCTCGGATTGGAAACATTGCCGGCCCATCCGATGAATTCCGCACCGCCGGCCGGTTCGGCCAGCAGCCTGACTGCAGTGCCGGCATCGTACACCGAAACCGAAGGCGCCACGGGCGGTGAAACGGGTGAAGTGCTCGAAACGGGCAGAGGACTGACCACGCACGCCTGGCCCCGGGAGCCATCGGAAGGATCGTTCTGAAGCGTCAGGGTGTACGTGCGGTGGACGACCGCCCGCACCGTTACCGGTCCCGTGATGACGAAGGTATGCGTGCCCGTGCCGTCGTCCGTGATCTCGGGCGCGAGATCGCCGTTCAGGTCCCAGCCAAGGAAACGGTAACCGGAAGCCAGCGCCGTGAGTTTCGCGGTGATGGCCGTGCCGTGGTAATAACGGTTGCCCTGATGGGGAGAGGGCGAGATCCCGACCGAGGCGTACAAGGTGGACGCCGTCTGGCTCCAGGCATCCCATACGGAGGTGGTCAGGGCATACAGCTTGAGACGGAAGCACGGGGTGATTTCCAGGTCACCCGCACCGGCGAGGGCTTCGGTCAGTGGCAGGGATACCGCGCCGGTGGCCGGATCGACCGTGGCGCCTGCGGGGAGTCCGCGCCACTCGGCGAATTCGTAGCCGGTCGCGGGAGTGACGGTGATCCGGAGCGTATCCGGCACATCCAGACGATACTCACCGACTCCTGAAAACGGTCCCTGCCCGCCGCTGGTGGACAGGGTCGCGGAGCCTCCCTGGCCGGCTACTTCCGGGCTGCGGGTAATGTCCAGGGATTCGTTGACCCGGATTTCGATCTGCCGGGTAAACACGGCCCGGAGGCTGGCGTTGCGGTTAAAGATGAAGGGCAGGGTCGGCGACGTCCCAAGGGCGGAATTCCCCTCGCGCCAGGAAAGGAAACGGTAGTGCGGCGGAGGATCGCCGGCAGTCGCCCCGACAGCCGAGGTGGCGAGGGTGATCGCCTGCGGATACTGGCGGGAAAGTTCCTGGCCCTGGGACAGGAAATCGTGATCGGGTTCGAGTGGCTGGTGTGCGACCAGCGTCCGGGCGGCAGCGGCAGGATCGGAGGTCACGACGAGCGTGTAGGTCTTCGCCGTGAAATTGGCTGTGATTTCGGTGTCGGCCGAGGCGGTGAACTCGAGTTTCGAGTGAGTGGCCGGGCTTCCGGTATCGGTCCGGACGGCATCGCCGGGCGCGCCGGTCCATTCGCTGAAGGTGAAGTGTTCGTTGGCCGCGGCCGTGATCGTCACCGGGTCGCCTTCGGCAAAGACGTAATATCCGTCCGCGTCCTGGTGTTTGTAGCCGGTGATGCCGGTGATGGAGCCGCCGGGCGTGCCGGGAACGGCCGAGATGGCGTTCACGTCCACCTTGATGCGCACGGCCTTGACGAAGCGGGCGGTGGCCGTCCAGTCGGCGTCCATCTTCAGCTCCAGCGTGGCGCTGGCGGGCGCACCGGGGGCTTCGGCGACGCCGTTGCGGGTGGTTGTCCATTCCCGGAAGAGGTAGCTGGTGACACCGGGGGTGACCACGGAGGGCACCGCCGTCAGCGTGACCGCGGTGTCGGCGACGTGCCAGCTCGGGTTGCCGCCACGCGGGACGCTCGCCGTGATGGCGCCATAGCTGGCATCGGGAGCGACGGCGGTGGTGAGCTGATACTCCTCACGGACGAATTCGGCGCGCACCGTGCGGTCGCCCGTCACCCGGAAAACGTAGCCGGACGGGTTCCGGATGTCGCTGCCCAGGTCGTTGCTGCCGGAGTCGGTCCACTTGTCGAAACTGAAGCGGGAGGCCGGGCTGGTGGTCAGCGCGACCTCGCTCTTGTAAGGCACGGAGATGCTGCCGGAGGCGCCGTCGAGCGGGAAGTTTTGCGTGACGGGGGCCGTGGAGCGGAGCACGGAGGCAATGCTGCCGTCGGAACCGGGCGGCAGGGGTACGTTGGCCGCCTTCCAGGCCGCGACCGTGATGGTGTAGTTTTTCTTTTTGAAGAAGGCCGTGGCCACGACGTCGGCCGTGAACGAGGGCAGCGTCACCGCGTGGGTGCCCGCTGCCGGCGTCAGTGTGAGCGGTGTGCCGCCCCGGGTGATCTCCCAACGGTCGAACTCGTAGTGCGTGCCCGCGGAAGGCGTGAGCGTGATCGTCCGCGGAGGGGTGTGGCTTTCGCCTTCGAGGTATTCGCGGTACTGGCCGGTCACCGAAGGATTGCTGTTGGCGACGGCGACCATGGCCTGGCCGTCGATCGAGGGGCTCGGGCTGGCCGCGACCCTGCTTTCTTCCGCGCCGTCGGCATCGGGGCCCTGCGCGTTGATCGTCAGGTTATGCAGCCGGGCGTAGTGCGCGGTGACGGTTATCTTCGCGCCGGCGTCGCCGTAGAGTTCGAGGTCGCCGAGCGCGGCCGACGCGACGGTGCGCGGGTGGGCCGGATCGGGGTTGTGGCCGTCGACAATCGTCCAGTGCGAGAAATCGTAGCCGGTGCGGTCAAGCGCCTTGATGCCGCTCACGATGACTCCGTCGGTGAGGAGGGTGCCGGCCGGCAACTCATCCCAGGAACCGGCCTCGGGCGAGATCACGTTGGCTGGCAGCCCGGCCGGATCGGTGGCGAGGACGAGCGTCACCTTGCGCTCGAAGTGCGCGGTGAGGGTCTTGGCGGCATTGACAAAAACCGTCGTGGCGGCCTGGCCGGGATTGGCGGGGCCGTTGTCGTTATCCGGTGTCCAGCCCTTGAAGATGTAGCCGGCGTCGGCGATCGCCTGGATGTCGAGCGTGGTGCCGTAATCGACGACCTTGCCCTTGGGCAGGTCGGCGCGAGGCGTGAGCAGGACGCCGTCGAGCTTCACGTCGCCGTGGCGGTTGCCATCCTTGCTGTTGGCCACGTCGAGCCTGACCTCGAACTGTTGCCAGCCGAAGACGACTTCCGACCTCGCGGGATAATCGAGCGTGAGTTCGTGAGTCTTTTCGCCGGGGAGGTTGCCGGTGCCGTTGTCCGCGACGATCACGGTCTCCTCGCTGTAGGTGCCGTCGCCGTTGACGTCTTTCCGGATGATCCAGCTTTTGATCACATGATAGGGATCGGTGGAGCTGGCCTTCAGGGTGAACCGACTGCCCTGGGCATAGGATTTGGTCTTGCTGGTGGCGCCGTCTTCGGGATCGGGCACTTCGATGCCATAGGGGGAGGTTTCCAGGTAGAAGTGGTGTTTGTCGGTGGAATCCACCGGGGTGATACTCAGGGTCAGCGGATGCCGGATGGTGTAGATGGGGCGGACCTGGCGGTCGCCGGTCATGGTGGCGGGCCACGCACCGCCCGGCCACGAGGCCGTGCCGCCGGACCAGGAGAACGCATTGACGGAGAGGTTGGGCGTGGTGCCGCCCGCGGTGTCCCATCCGGCGAAGATGTAGTCGCCGCTGGTGGACGACGTATGGAGGCCGGGAGCAGAAGAGCCCTTGACGAAACGGCGTTCGGCCAGCGTCGTGGCCGGGTCCGTCACGGGGGAGACTTCCACGGACTGGTAGTAGTCGTCGATCTTGTTGCCCGTATGGTTGTAATCAATACTGTCGAGATTGAAGCCGGCGGTGCCGGAAAACACCGGCTGGGGCCAGCCGGGAGGCGTCTGGAAATGGGGTTTGAGAATGGAGACCGTCCAGGTCTCGACATCGAGATGCGCCACGGCGAGCTGCTCCTGTCCCGACTGGAGAGGGTCGAGCATGGTGAAGCCTTCCGGCCCGGGCAGGTTGGTCTGCCGGTTGTCGATGCCGTCGCGGGTATCGGGATCGTAGTCCCAGGAGACAATTTTCAGCGGGCCGGCGGTGAAGGCGGCGTCGGGAATGAACTGCTCCTGCATGCCGAGGGAAATCTTGTCGGTCCAGTCTCCGTGTTTGTCTTCCGATACATAGAGCAGGTATTCGCCCTTGATCATGGAGGTGCCGTGGATCGTTCCCTGGATCCAGCCGGCGCCTGCGCCCGGCTTGATGAAGTCCGCCGCTTCGTCGACGAAATCGGCTTCCAGCTTGATGGCCGCGCCTCCGGGCGGTTCGTACCGGGCGATGATGCGCGGGGTTTTCGCCGGGTCCATGGTATCGAGTTCCGGACAGACAAAGTAGGCCTGGTCATGCTTGGTCCGGTCGAACAGCAGGTGATCGTATTGCTCTGATTCCGGGGCCATTTCCCACCAGAGGAATGCGCGCACTTCGGGTTCGTTGGTTTCGTTATTCCAGCCGGTCACCGACTGGGCGGCGCGGAGGGGGATGATAAACGCGGGAGCCGTATCGATCGGCAGCGGCCCGTTTTTCTGCATGCCGGCCGAAGTCCAGCCGGACAGGGAGGGGGCAGCATCGTCCGTGTCGCCCCGGTGCACCCACGCTTCGGCGGGCGGAGTGATGGCGCCGGAAGAAAGCCCGTCCGTGAAGCCGACGACGCAGGCGTCCCGGCCGTCGATCTTCATGTAGGTCAGCGTGAACGTCCCGAGCGCCGAGAGATTATGAATGTCGATTTTGCGATCCTTCGGTTCGAGGAACAGGATGATGCGGTACTTGCCTCCGGGCCAGAAGACCGCCGTCACGACCGCGTCGGACCGCAGCGGGCCGTAGCCCGTCACCAGGCTGGACGAGATGAAGTCGTTCGCGAGCGCGGAGTATCCTTCACCGCGATACCAGCCGCCGAAGGCGTAGGCTCCGTCCGAGTTGTCGATCGCCTGGAGATTGGCGGTGTCGCCGTAAAAGTAACGGTAAGTCTTGGGCTCCGCCGTGATGTTGACGGGAGAGCCGGTCGATGCGGTATCGGCCGTGCCATCCACCTTTTCCGGAATGCCCGCGGGCACGGTGTGCACGGTGAGCGTCACGGTCGTTTTCTCGAAGATGGCGTATGCGGTGACGTTGCGCCCGATGGCGCTGTCCATGACGATGTCACCGCTGGCGGCGGAAAGAGTCCGGTCGATGACGCCGTCGTTGTTGTCGTCGATATCCCAGCGCACGAAGCGGAAGGCGGGGCTGGCGGGCACCGCGACGATGCGGGCGGAGGCCTTGCCTGTGCCTTCGTCGATGATGACGGTCTTGATCGCGCTGTCCGGCTCGCCGGAAAACGGGCTGCGGATCGCGGCGCTGTTGCCGGCGCCGACGGCGGCGGTGGTGCGGGTGCCGCTGGCGATTCCATAGGTCCGGGTGTCGTCCGGGCGGGGAGTGGTTTCGTATTTCGCCTTCACTTCCAGGCGGCAGCCTGGCTTGAAGTGGGCGATGGCCGTGCGTTCCTTGGCGTTGATGTTGATGACGGAGTTGTAGTGGTTGACCGGATTCGGCGGCGAGGCGGCCGGAAGGGAGGTCCACTTCTCGAAGGCGTAATCGTCGATATGCGCGGCGACCGGAGTGGCCGAGAGGGTGACGTTTTCGCCGAGGTACGTCGCGTACGGGGTGCCGTCGGGCGGCACGGGCGTGGTGGTCGCCACCCCGGCAGGCTGGACCTGCATGTAGAGCACGGCCTTGGTCCGGTAAATCGCGGTGACAGGCGTGTCGCCGAGCACGGCGGACAAGGTGCGCACGGGATTGGCGGAGGCGCTGTCTCCCCAGCCGACGAAGTCGTAGTCGGCGGCGAGGGAGGCGCCGGCGGCATCGGCGGGGGTGGCGTCGAGCCGGGGCTGGTCGCCCCGGTAATAGAGTTTGGTGCCGCCGCCCGGAAGGCGGGTCGGGTCGGTGTGTCCTGCGACGGAGGAGCCGTCGGCAAGCACGGTGAGCGGGCAGCCCGCGGGATTGTCCACGCCATCGAGGCGGATGTTGAGGGTCAGGGTGCGTTCCTGGCCGGCCCGGCTGAAATTGGCGGTGATCACATGACTGTCGTTGACGACGAACGACAGCGGGTTGGTATCCGTATTGTCGGTACCGGACGGGGAAGGCTCCGCCAGATCCATGGCGTCGGGGGATACGCTCCATTTCGTGAAGTACCAGTCGTAGTCGATCCTGGGCGAGGCGATCACGTCGGTGATTTTTTCTCCATGATACGCGACGTAGGTGGCGGGTTTGTTGACGGTGCCGCCGGCCCCTCCGGCGGGATTGGTGGCGAAGGTGAGGGTATATTCCTTCGCGTACACGGCCTTCACCTGCCAGTCGGCGGTGATGGTGCCGGTAAAGGCGGGACGGATGTCGGTGATCTCGATCGTGGCGGGATTGCCGTCGGTATCGATTTCCCAGCGCAGGAAGCGGTAGCCGGAGGCAGGATTGGCCGTCAGGGTGATGGAGTCTCCGTGATAGCAGGCCCACGAACTGCCCACCATGGCGGTATGGCCGGTGACCGAGGGCGCGCCGCCGGTGCCTCCGCCGACGGTCTCGACGGAAAAGGTGACGAGGCAGCGGGTCTTGTAATGGGCGGTGGCGGCTTGCGCACCGAGCATCTCGACCACGATCGGGTTGTTCGTCCCCTGGCTGGCGGGAGGATTCCACCCGGCAAACCGGTATTCGCCGCCGGCGGCGGGTACGGTGGCGGTGATGTTGGCGTGTTCGCCGTAGTTGTAGGTCTTGCTGCCGGGAGCGGTCAGCGGAGTGCCGTCCGCGATGAAAGGCAGGTTGCCCGTATGGGCGGGGGGATTGAGCGTGCCGTTGACGTTGACGTTGACGGAGAGCGCGTTTTTGGCGGATTCGTAATGCGCGGTCAGCGACTGGTCGGCGACCATGACGATGTGGATGGTCTGGTCGGTGGCGGAGGTGCCGTCCTGGTAGCCGCCGGTGAAGGAGCCGGCCGAGGTCTCGCTCCAGTGGTCGAAGACATAGCCGGTGCCGTTGTTGGCGGTAAGGATGACGGTGGCGCCGTGATCGTAAACGGTGCTCGCGGGCGTGCGGGTGATGCTGCCTGCGCCGGCCGGATCGGTCAGGGTTTCGAGCGTCCAGGTGCGGACGAAGACCGCCCTGATGGTCTGGGCGGCGTCGGCGATCCGGGAGAGGCTGGCGCCGGTCTGGTCGACGGCACCGTCTCCGTCGGTGTCCCATCCCTTGAAGCGGTAGAGGCCCGCGTCGAGGGTCACGGTGGAGGCCGTGGCGGCGAAGGTGATCGTGTCGCCCTTGCCGACCTGGAAAATCCGGGGCAGGGATGCGCTGACGGGCTCGGTCTCTTCTCCCGGCAACGTGGCGGTGAGGTAGGCGGCAAACTGCGAGGGCGTGGCGCTG
This sequence comes from Opitutaceae bacterium TAV5, assembly GCA_000242935.3. Classification (NCBI taxonomy): domain Bacteria; kingdom Pseudomonadati; phylum Verrucomicrobiota; class Opitutia; order Opitutales; family Opitutaceae; species Opitutaceae bacterium TAV5. The sequence goes on along the minus strand of CP007053.1, from coordinate 943,829 downwards.
CCGCCCTCGACGACGATGTCGAGCGTGACGGGGATGGCGGTCTTGTAGCGGGCGATGACGTTGGTGCGGTCGACGTTCATCGTGGTGAGGGCCCGGGTGCGGTCGACCGCATCCGGCTGGGCCTCGCCGCCCCAGGACGAGAAGACGACTCCAGTCTGTGGATACGCCTCGAGCGCCGCTGTCTGGTTCCAGGTGTATTTTTTCTCCGCGCCGGTGGTCAGGACGGCGGAGTCGGCCTTGATATTGACGGCGGTGGAGGTGAAGCCGTCGAGGGTGACGGTGGGGCGGAGCGCGCGTTTGTCGGTGTAGAGCGCGAGAATGTTGGCCGAGCCTCCGAGGTCGGCCGTATTGAGGGTATGGCTCCGGCCCCAGGGTTGAGGCACAGCATCCCACTCGTTGATGCCGGTGGCCCAGGAAACGAATTGCCAGACGACGTCGTTGCTGTCCGTCACCAGTTCGGGGGCGGACAGGGCGACGCTGCCGCTTGTGCTCGCATAGGCGACGTCAACCGTGGCCGGCGCATCGGGGAACGGGCGTATGTAGCCGTAAGCCCTGCCGCCGATCGAGAAGTGGCCGGAAATCCGGATCTTGTCGGCTTCGCTGTCCGGCAGCACGACCGGAGTCATCGTTTCCCGCCGGTCCGGCATCACCGCGATCCTGAACCGGGCAGCGGTGTCAATCGTCGCAATGAGGGTGCGGCTGCGATCCATGGTGACGGTCAGTGGATTGGTTGCGAGCTGGACGGCAGAGAGGCCGGCGGTGTCGCCTGTCCAGCCGGAGAAGCCGCGACTGTCGACGGGCGCGACGGTGATGGTGACCGTTGTCCCTCCGGCGTAGATGCCCGTCCAGGTGCCGCTGCCACTGTCGTAAGAAAGGCTGCCAGTGGAGACGGTAAAGTTTCCCTGATATATCGGATCGGTTTTCAGGGTGAGGACGTGCTGCTGCCTGAAGACGGCGGTGACGGTCCTGTCGGTCGGGAGGGTGATGGACGCCGGATCGGCCGTGCCGGTGAGATCGCCTTCCCAGTGATCGAAGATCCAGGCGGTTTCGGCCGAGGTGGCGCCGGCCGGTTTGAGGGCGAGGATGGCGTTGACGGGATGGTTGGTGGCGCCGGTGAGGTCGGCGGAGGTGTCGGCATTGATTACTCTGGCGCCGGCGGTGGCCGCGGCGGCGGGCGAGATGGTGACGGTGAGGTCCGACCGGATGCGCTCGAAGCCGGCCGTGAGGGTCTTCGATTCTGTCAGGGTCAGCGCGAGCGGATTGCTCGTGGCCTGGGCGTCGGAGATGTCGCCCGTCCACCTGACAAACCGGAAGTTGGTGCCGCCGTCCGGGATGAACGTGAGCGGGGTGTCTTTCAGGACCGGGGTGACAACGACCGGCTGGCCGGGGGTGGCGGTCCGGTTGATGGTGACGGTTGCGTCGTTCGCGGGGTCGGTGAAACTGCCGGTCACCGTGGCCGAGGCGTTGCCTCCGGTGCCGCCGGTATCGACGCCCAGGTTGACCGTCAGGTCGGCCTTGCGGGCAAACACCGCCGTGACCTTTGCCGGTCGCGGGCCCATGGTGAAGATGCCGGGATTGCCCGCAGGGGAATCGATGCCGGTGGTGATCCAGCGCCGGAAAACCCGGGAGCTGTCGGGGACGGCGGTGAGAGTGATGACGCTGTCCATGGGGAAGTCGACCCTGGCAGAGGAGACGGGAGGGATGGAGACGCTGATGGCCCCGTTGCCGCCGGAAACCTTGCTGGAGCCGACGTCGGCGCCGCCATCTTCATTGACCATCGCCAGCGTGAAGGAAAAGGAATCGGGTTCAAAGATGGCGCGCACGGTGACGTTGCCGGTGAGGATGAGGGTGGTGCGTTCGAGACCGGGATTGGTCGCTACCCCTTCCCATTTGACGAACCGGTAGCCTTCGGCAGGTGTCGCGAGCAGCTCGATGGAGGGCGTGTTGAGGGGGAACCGGTCGGAATCGCTGGCATCGGGCGTGGCGGTGAGTGTGCGGTAACCGCTGAAGGTGGGGGTGGCGGTGGCGGTGCCGCCTCCATCGGGGACTTCCAGAGTGAGGCGATCGTCCTCGGTGGTGGTCTGCTCGAACATGGCCACGAGTTCCCATGTATTGTTAACCGGCGTACTGCCCAGCACGACGATCGTGTTGGCCCGGGTCGGATCGTTGCCCGCAAACGCGACCGTGCCGGACTTGACTTCCCAGCGATCGAACCGGAAGCCGGGATTAGGGGTGGCGGCGATGGACGCCGAACTGCCTTCCTCGTAGTAGCCTCCGCCGGTGGCCGTGCCGCCGAGCCGGGCCGGCGAGGTGCCGAGCTTGAGCTGGAGGGTGCCGGGAGCGAAGATCGCCGTCGCCCTGATATTCTGCGTCATGTAGGCGGTGGCTTCCAGCGAATAAGGGGCGGTGAGGACGTTGGCGGGTTCCGTTTCCCAGCGGATGAAACTGTAGCCGCTGGCGGGCACGGCCTTGATGGTCACGGCCGTGCCGGAGGGAATCGCGGCCGGGTTGAGGGACGCGGGGCTGGTGATGGAGGTCGTCCCGCCGCCGCTGTTGCCCTGCGTGTCGGAGACGGCCAGGGTCAGCGTCCAGGTATCCGCGGCCCGGACCGGTGCAAGAGCGGCAAGACCCGAAAAAACAACGGCCAGGGCAATTCCCGTGCTGCCGGCAAGGAGACGACGGATGGCCCGACGGAAGACGAATGGGAGGGACGTTGTGTTCATCATGGGAACCGGAGGTTGAAATGGATTTCCCGATACATGGATTACCGGGCGGGCCTGAAGCGGGCTGTCACCACATAGGCCTTGCTCTCGGCAGGCGTGAGAGTGGTGACGGGTTTGTTGCGGGAGTTTTCGGATACAGGGCCGTCCCAGCCGGCGAAAACGTAGCCTTTTGCCGGCTCGGCCGCAAGGAGGGCTGCCTGGTTGACCGGGCGGATGCCGAGATCGCCGGTCACCTTGCCCGCGCCTTCGGGCGAGACGCGCGCGCGCACCAGCGCCTTTTCCGGCACAAACGAGGCCTGGACGGCAATGTCGCCGGTGACGAACAGCGTCGTCTCTGTGGCCCCCGGATCGGCGATGCCGGCTGGCGCATCCGGCCCGGCGCCGACGCGGCTCCAGCCGTTGAATCCGTAGCCGGGGGCGGGTATCGCCCGGATCACGATCCGGGAGCCGCGGGGATGGACCCCCGCGCCTTCCACGCTGCCGCCGGCGGGATTTCCGTCGACGGAAAGGCCGACACGGCACCTCTGCTCCACCGGCCGGAAACGGGCGGTGACGGTGACGGGAGCCGTCAGCGGCCGGGCGAGTTGCGCGCCGGGCAAGGTTTTGGCTCCGGATTGTGAACCGGCCTTTGCGGGCGTCACCGGGCCATCCCATCCGGCAAATTCGTAACCCGGGGCGGCGTGGGCGTAGAACACCGGGCGCGTGTCACGCGCGACCATTCCCGCGCCTTCGATCGTGCCCGAGGAAGGCGGCTCCACCCGGGAGAGGATGCGGATCTTTTCGCGGGTGAACACCGCCGTCAGGCTCACGGAAGCCTCGCCCACATACACATGGGTCCGGGGTGATGACGGGTTGGTCACACGCCCCTCCCAGTGTGAAAAGAAATAGTGAGGGGCCGGCGTGGCGGTCAGCAGGACAGGCGAGCCGGGAGCGTAGTTGCCCTGGCCTGACACGGTGCCCGCTCCGGGGGGCCGGATCGCAACAATCACGGATTGTTTTGTCGCCGGGCCGCTGTCGGCGGATTGCCCCGCTGCCTCGCAGATCGCGCAGAGAAAGAGTGCCGTGGCGAGACAGATGGCGCGCCGCATGAATGCATGTGTTGTCATGGCGATTCCGGTTATCATCAGCCGCCTCCTCCTTCCCCGTCACCGGCGGGCGTGTTTATCCGCTGTTGACCGGTGACGGCCGTGGTTTCGTTCATCTGGAAGGAAAACAGAAGTTCCACCCGGGACTCCTCTTCGTCATCCTCGGTCTTCATCCGCCATACCAGCACGCGGCGCCCCTCGAGGATGCCACCGCGCGCAGGGTCGATCGGCCACTTTGCCAGCGTCTGGCCGGGTTCGGCATTGGTCGTCCAGACCCCGCCGCTGAACTCGTTATAGGCCTTGAGATTGGTGTAGACGCGCATGTGGGCGTCGCTCTGGTTGTTGATCGTCAGGAAAAACCGGGGCTGGACGATACGCTCCACGAGGACGCGCTGGGCGAAGGAGTACCCGCGCCCGCTGCTTTGCAGCCATCCGTTGCCCCAGGCATAGGCGGCTTCCAGGGATGGCGGCCCGTCGGCGATGCCCCAGTCGTGATAATACATGCCGTTGAACCATTTTCTGTATTCTTCCTTTTGCGCCTCCGTGCTGCTTTCCGTCAGCATCGGCATGTTCGGGAGAGCAGGGTGGGCGATGCCCGCCCCGATCATGAAGGACACCAGAAGGTAGCGCTGCCGGTCGTTTTCCCGGGGGCCGCGAAAGAGAAAACGGCGACGGTCGCAAGTATTGAACAGGATGTCGGCCATGTCGCCCTGGACGGAGCCCACCGGATCGTTGACGACCACGACGTCGTTGCCCGCCCGCATGCGGGCGAGTTTGGAAAACCAGGCAAATCCCGTCACCCGCTCGTTGACCGGTTCGAGGGTGGTGTCGAAAAGGGTCTTCCGGTCGTCAGGGACATCGCCATCGATGGCCGAGATGTTGAAATTCGCCAGGTCGTCGTTGCGGAAGCTGGAACGGATCTCGCGGGCGAGGGCAGACAGTTTTTCGCGTTCGGCCCGCATGCGGGCGTGATCCAGAATTCCCAGAACCGGGTAAGTCGCGATGCCGACAAAAATGGCGATCATCGTCATCACGGCGATCAGCTCGATCAGGGTAAATGCTCGCCGGGAGGGGAGGGGAGATGCGGAATCTGTCGAACAGGATTTCATGATCGGTGGTGAATGCAACGGGTGCGGCTACTTCCGGCCTCTCGACATCTCCTCCAGCATCTGGACCATCGGCATGAGCAGGGCGTAGGCGAGGATGCCCACTCCGACGACCAGCACGATGAGCATGATCGGCTCGAAAAGCTTGAGCGCCCGCTCCACTTTTTCCTTGGCCTTGCGGGTATGGTAATCCGCGAGTTTCCGCAGCGACTCGTCCAGCTTTCCGTTATCCTCTCCCACCCGGATGGTGAGCACGACCATGCTGGGGAAAATATTGGCGAGCTTGAGCCCGTCCGCGATGGACTGCCCCTCCTCGACCACCTTGCGGACCATGGCCAGACCGCGGTTGTAGATATAGTTTCCCGCGATGCGGGAACATATGGAGAGCCCCTGCACGATGGGGATCTCCGATTCGTACAACGCGCCCAGATTGGACGCGAAACGTGAAATGCAGACGTCCTTGGTGATGGGCCCGATCACCCAGAACCTGGCAATAAACCAGTCGATGACGGGCCTCAGCCACTTGCTGCGAAAAGCCATCGCCAGCAGGAACGGCGAGAGGATGGCCGCAATCAGCAGGATGACGAAATGGGCCCGGACAAAATCGGAGACGCTGATCAGCGCCATGGTCATGGGGGGCAAGGTCACGCCGATCTCCAGGAACACCGTCATGAGCTTGGGCACCGTGAACCCGAAGATCACGAACATGAACGCCACCATGGCGAAGATGACCATGGCCGGGTACATGCAGGCGCTGACGATCGTGTTCTTCAGGGCATCGGCTCCCTGGAAGTAGCTGATCAGCCGGCGGAAGGCCTGGGCGAGCTTGCCGGTGCTTTCGCCCACCGAAATCATCTGCCGGATGTGGTCGGGGAAAATGCGGGGGAACTGGCCGCAGGCGTCGGCCACCCGGCCGGACGAGTTGATCTCGTCGGAAATCGTGGCGACGACAAAGCGGGGTTTGCCGCGCGGAAACTCGTCGACGAGATTCCGGAAGGCATCGTCGATGTTGATGTTCACATCGAGCTGGATCTCGATCTGGTCGAGGATCGAGATGAGATCGACCGCCTTCAGTTTCGTGCGGTAGTGCCGGCGCGTGCGTTCCTCGACCTTGATGGACAGGGGCCAGCAACGCTTCCGCTGCAGCATGCCCTGCAGATACGCCATGTCGGGAGCATACATGCGCTCCTTGCGCACGCGCCCCTTTTCATTGGTGTATCTGACATTGTAGGCCGGCATCGCGATATGTCTCCCCGGTTCAGAGCACCGAAAGCGGAATGCAGACGGTCACCGCTTCCCCTCGCGGGACCTCGATGTATTTTCCTTGGTGATACAGGACGACCGAATCGCGGCGGATATCCTCGACCCGGAAACCCTCGATCGTGTCGCCCGCCGAACAAACCCGGCGCGTGCCCACCGGCTCTTGCCGGGCCGGGGCTTTCCTGCCGGCCGGAGCTTTTCTTGCCCCGCGCGCCGTCCGGGTCTGCGCGGCCAGATCATCCTCTCCGGAAGGTTCCTGCTGATCGTTGCGATCACGAATGGCGGGCGGCTCCACGCGGATGATGGCCGTATTGTTCTGCCCGCCGGTTCCTTCGACGATACCGCCGATTTCCACGCGGATTTCCTTCGTGTCGACGAGCACATGCACCCGGATTTCGAAGGGATTTTTCACGTCCTCGGGCGAAAGGCGGGAAATGCTGAACAGCTCCACACGCCCGCCACGTCCGGGTTGAAGCACCTCGTCGGAAAACGCGCGGACGGATCTCGCGGCGTTCCTGACGATCGCCGCGGAACGGTCCTCGACCGGCTCCGGAGCCGGCGGAGCCTCCAGACCGAAACTCCGGACAGGAGCGCGGCCAAACGTATCCGCTCCGGCATCACAGGCCAGAAGGGCGATGCCGGCGCAAACCGCGACGAGGCGTCCAGGACTGACGGACCGGAAGATCATCATCGTGCATTTTTCCTGTGAACTGTCCTGCCCCGCAGGGGCAGCTCCGGCTGCGGTGTTTCCTTTTTCCGGCCTTTCCGGGCGGGAGCGGATTTGGCCGGGACGATTTTCGCCCGGCTCTTCGTCCCGGAGGATTTCCGGACCGTGGTCGCCTCGCCGGCGACCGGGCGGGCGCGGGTTTTCTTGCGCGCCGTCACCACCACCGGCTTGTCGGCCGAAAGTTCCTGGCGCTGGCGCTGCAGGCGCAGCAAGGCGGAGTAAACGTCGTCGCATGCCTCGGTGATGGTGCCGAGCAACGCCTTGAACACCCGCTGCTGGGCGCGCAGGCAATCGTGAATGTCATCGTTGTCGAGACGGAGGGGCAGCAATCCCTGCCGGCCGGCAGAGCCGTCGCCGTCGCCTTCGTCACCCGTTCCGGCTACTTCACCTGGATGTAATTCCTGTCCTGATACAGGAACGGCTTCGCGTCCTCCGGTATCTCCACGAACACTCCGCCGTCCTCCCCCTTCACCAGCTTGAACCGGAACTGGTCCTCGACTTGCTGGAGCTGGCTGACCAGTCGCTGCGTCGCCGCCAGGTTGGCGGTCGCTTCCCGTTGCGCTCCGGTCGTCTGCTTCATCTCCGCCAGCAGGGCGTCGCGTCTCCCCTCCAGATTCCGGATTTCGGTTTCCAGCGCGTCCTTCTTCTCCTCGAGCGTCCCGTTGGCCAGCGTCTTCTGCGCAATCTCCTGCTCCAGCTTCTTCTGCACGTTGCGCTGGGCTGTCATCTCGGCATTGCTCACCAGGTTGAAGCCCCCGCCGACAAATTTCAGGGCCGCAATCGCTCCCAGAAAGACCACGATCGTGATCCCCGCTGTCAGCAGGGACGCTTTCCGGACTGCCTTGCGCATCACCTCGGCCGACTTGCGCACGTCCTCCTGGATCAGCTTGCTGGTCTTCTCCTGCTGGGACATGGTCTGCTTCGCCAGTTGCTCCTGCCGTTCCGAAGTCTCCTTCGTCACCGCTGCCAGCGGAGCCGTATCGATCGTCGTCTGCGAATCGAGCTTCGTCGCCAGGCCCTGCACTTCCTCGCAGGTCCGGGCCAGCATCGTCTGCATCCCGTCCTGAGCCATCTCGCTGGTGCGGCGCAGCTCCTCGAGCTTCTGCTCCAGAGCCTGCGGAGTGTGCATCGTATCCAGCAACGTCTTCATGACGTCCATCATCTCCTCGCGGCAGATGTGGCGAAACCTCTCGAAGAGGGTCCGTCTCCATTCGACTTCCATCTCCTGGAGGCGGAGTTGCGCTTTTTGCTGGAACTGGGTCAGTTGTCCGGGTGCGTTCGACATAATAGATTCCTTCGTGTTCTTCGATGATGCAGTCTTCACCGCTTTCGCGGTCCATGACGTGCCAGGCGGTGGGTGAAAGGGTGCGGACGTCGGCTCCGAGCACGACGAGTTCGGACAGGAAGTTGTCCCGGCGCTGTTCGGGCGACTGGTCATCCGTGGCGTTGAGCACCATGCACTGGTGCATCAGGCTCATTACGGTTTCGGTGATCTGGTTGGGTTCGTTCATGATTCCGGGAGGGAGGGCTACCTGGTGAAGACGTCCGGTGGAGCGGAGGCTCATGGCGTGGTCGCTCGGGGCGCTGCGCCGCTGCGGAGTTCGTTGTTGCGCCGCCTGAGTTCGCTTGCCTCGGTGCGAAGCGATTCGAGACGGCGGCGGGCTGTCTCGGCCTGTTGCTCGGCGGCTGCCTTTTCTTTCGTGAGTTCCTCGATTTTCGCGGCCAGCGCATCGAAGTGGGTCAGCAGATACATGCGCTCGCGGAGGAGCTGGGCGCGGACGGTGTCGTTGGTGAAAATCTGGGTGAAAACCGGGTTGCCGTATTCGGAGGCAATCTGCTCCACGCTGCGGCGCATGCGGCCGATCATCTCTTCGCGGAGGGCCCGGGATTGTTCCATCGCCGGGCTGGTGAGGCCGGTGTTGTCGGGCAGGAGCGGCAGATCGGGAAATGCGGGGGGTTGCGGGGAGGCGGCCGCGGCGACGGTCTGCGCCGGATGCGCGGATCCGCCGTCCGGAGCAACGGCGACTTGCCCGGCCGAAGCGGGCGCGGCGTTCTCTGGCAGGCCGGTTGGGCCGGAAACGGCTATCGGGCGGTTGCCGGTCTCGTCCGCAAGATCCCCCGTTGTCCGGATGACAGCCGGCAGGCTGAGCCGGGGCCCGGCCGCTCCGCTCCCGGTCTGCGCGGAAACCGGCGAACCGGCGATTGCACACGCCAGGAACGCAAGTGGCAGATGGATGAGTGGCGGTCGTTTCATAGAAAAAATCCGGAGTTGCGAATCATATCGGCGACGGGGAACCCGGCGGCTCGCCGGTCTTGCGGACGTAGATCGAGAGATCGAGGGTGATGCGGCTGAACTCGCGTTTGCGGCTGTCGCCCGAGGTCTGGATGTCGAAAGCATCCACGCTGACGGCCGGCATTGTCCCCAGCTTGTGAAACAGGGCCTGCAATTCGGCCCAGATGCCGACGGGAGCGCTCCCGCGGGCGATCTGGTAGCGGCGATGGATATATTGCGCGTTGGCTTCCTCGGACAGGGGCACGACGCGCCAGGCGGTGCGCAGGCCGGAGACGAGGCGGTCCACCTCTTCCCCGGTCATCATGGATTCGTGGATCTTCCGGGTTTCAGTCTGCACGTTTTCCACGATCTGGTCGGAGTAGCCCTGCTGGAGGTTGGCCACCTCCAGCCTGAGATTTTTTACCGAACGCTCCATCCGGGCGGATTCCTGTTTGTTGGCGCGTTTCGCCAGGGAGTACCAGGTGGCGATCCCCGCGCATGACGCGACGGCAACCAGAAGCGCCGCGACCCAGACAGGCGCGCAATAGAGAGTGCGTGTTTTGGTCGCTATTTTCATCAACGTTGCCGGGTAGGGAGAGAAACCGTGCGCTTTCTGTTGGTGGCTGCCGGGGCGGGCGCGCCCGCCTCCGTTTTCGGAGCCGCTCCGAGTTCGGGCAGGGGAGTGGTGCCGGTGAGCACGAAATCCCCGGAGCCGCCGGTGAACTGCGTGCTTTCGGGATTCACCAGCAGACCCCGGACGGTGTTTTCGAGTGTGCTCTTGATACCTGCAAGCGGTGCGCTGTCGCCGGCAGGCGCGCCCTTTTTGCCGCGGGCGGAGGCCGCTTCGACATTCCGGTTCCAGAAGACTCCCCGGATGTCGAAGACGGCGGGAGGTTCCCCGCCTGCCCGGACAGAGATCAGGGTGGCCTCGCGCGGAATGGCCGTCGCCAGGCTTTCCATCAGTGCGACGCGTCCTCTGGAGTACTCGAAAATGTCCTGGGAATAGAGACGGCGAAGGTTGTCGATCTCGAGCCGGTTGTCCTGCAGATGGTTTCTTTGCTGCTGGGCCAGGTTCTCCTGCTTGCGTTTGGCGGAGATGGCGGTCCGCTCCTTGCCCAGATCGAAAATGGCATAGCCGGCCAGACCGAGGACGAGGATGCCGGTGACGATCGAGGCGATTCGCATGCCGCGATCCAGACGGATGGCGCGGGGCAAATCGGCCAGCAGACTGCTGCTGTGGCCGGAAGGGATGCGTCGGATGAGCGTGGCCAGCGAACCGAAATCGAGGAGTTCGACCTGTGCCTGCGCCTTGAAGATATCCCAGTAGGGACACTGGGTCTTGCAGTCGCAGCCGGGGGCCTGGTAGATGCGGATGTAGGGCCGCTGGCCGCCATCCTCCAGCGTGACGCCGTATTCGCCCAGCACCATGCTGATCGCGGACCAGATGTCGTAATCGGCGCGCCCGGCGCCGTACAGCTTGCGGCAGGCGCGCACGCCGTTGGCCGCGAAAATGTAGACGAAGGCCTGGCCTTGTTGCGGATCGACGACCAGCAGGACGCTGGTTCTGCCAGCCGCGAAGCCACCGTGCGTGGTGACGCTCGCCATGGGAAAGGCGCCGGCAACCGAATAGCCGAGATCGCCAAGCGTCTGGTTGATCAGATGCAGGGAGGGCGTGGTCTCGTAGGAACAGAATGTGCCCTGGTTGCCGCCGGAAGTGGCGGAAAGCGGCCAGGGAACCTGGTAGCACCAGGCTGTATGGGGATTGGCAATACTTTCGTGGGTTGAGGAAAGCGCTTCCCGGATGACGGTTCGCCCGCCGAAGGGGCATTCGGTGAACTCGGTCTGGAGAATCTCGGGGTCGTAGAGGAAAGTCAGGCTGTCGCCCTTCGCGCAGTGTTCCTGAACCACGGCGGCGATATCCTCCAGGCGCGACAGGTGCAGGCGCGTCCATCCCTTGCCGGGGATCTGGCACCAGGCGCTTTTTTCCCAGATGATGATGCTGTGTTGCATGGAGGAGGACGGGAGGGGGGGAGTCGCCGGAAACCGGCTCCGGGGCGGGTGCCCCGGAGCGGTTGTTCCGAACCCGGGGAGGGATCAGAAGCTGGCGAGGTAGTAGTAGCAGTCGACGGGATCGGTGGCATCGGTTCCCGCCTGGTAGATGAAGCGACCCTTGAACTGGTCTTCGAGCGGACTCTCTTCGGAGTCATCGAGAGCACCGTTGATCTCCTGGGAGAGCTTGGTGGCATCCTTGTAGGAAACGCCCTTGAGCACCACGTAGGCAACGCGGGAGGCTTTCAGGGGAGTCTTGCCGTCAAGGAGGAAGTTCAGGCCGGTGGCCGCAACATCGTCGAAGGGAGTGGTACCGAACGTGGTGGGATCGTCGGCATCGTCGAAGAAGGTTCCGGCAGCAGCCACCTTGCAGGCTTCGGCGCGGTTATAGTCATCCCAGTTGTTACCCGAACCGGAAGGCGGGTTACCGCTGGAGGTATCATTGAACGCCACCTTGCTGAGGCGGAAGACCTTCTCGTTGCCGAGATTCACCTGGGTGAGCCCGTCCTTGCCCACGCGCCAGGAGATGTTGTTGTCGAGCAGACCGGCGGAAATCAGCACCTGGTTGAGGGTGTAGTACCCGCTGGAGTCGGCCACATAGGTGACACCGTTGGTGCCGTCCAGGAGCGGAACGCCGTCCGAAGCGGAGGTACCGCTGGCCTCGGTGAGAGGCACGGTGCCGCCGGAGGTGTTGAGGGCCACATAGCCGACAACAGCCGTCTCGATGTTCTTGAAGTTCGCCGTCGTGGCAACGATGCGGGCGCGGTTGATGGCCGACATGACGCCGACCGCGATCACCGAGATGAGGATCGCGATGATGGCGAGCACGCCGAGCATTTCGACAAGGGTAAAACCCTTGGTGGATTTGATGTTACGTTTCATTTTATCTTTGTTGTGTTGTTCCGGGACCGGGGTCTTCCGACTCCGTTTGCGCGATCACTTCCTCGATGGAAGTCTGCCCCTGGGCGGCCTTGATGAAGCCGTCCTGTCGCAGGGTGCGGAAAATCGAACTTCCCGTTTGTTCAGTTTCGGTTGCGCAAAGTTTTCGGGCGAGTGCCTCGCACTCGCGGAGGGCGTCCTTGCCCAGCCGCACGATCACGTCGGCGAAGGGCTCGACCGGGCGGCATTCGTAGAGGCCGACGCGGCCCTTGTAGCCGTTGCCGTTGCATTTCGGGCAGCCGCCCGGCCTGGGGCGCCAGAGGCTCTGGCCCGGCTCGAGCCGGATGCCGTGGATTTCGGCCAGCGCGGCGCTCTGCGGGTGCGGTTCCTTGCACTCGCAAAGGCGGCGGATGAGGCGCTGGGAGACGAAGAGATTGACCGCGCCGATGATGATGCTCGGCTCCACCCCGATATCGATGAGGCGGGCGATGCCGCCGAGCGCGGTGTTGGCGTGAAGGGTGGAAAAACCGGTGTGGCCGGTGAGCGCGGCGCGCATGGAGAGCTCGGCCGTCTCCTTGTCGCGCGTCTCGCCGACGAGGATGTAGTCGGGGTCCTGGCGGAGCAGGGAGCGGAGGCCGAGGCCGAAGGTGAGCGACTCGGTGACTTCGGTCTGCCGGATGTTGCGGAACTCGTACTCGATGGGGTCCTCGAGCGTCATCATGGTGTAGTTGGTGACGTCGAGGGTGTTGATGATGGAGTAGAGTGAAGTCGTCTTGCCGGAGCCGGTGGGGCCGACGAAGTAGGTGAAGCCGAAGGGAGCGTTGGCCGCCGCGAGGATGGCCGCCTTGGTGTCGTCGAGCATGCCGAGCCTTTCCAGCGGCACGATGCCTTTGGACTGGTCGAGGATACGGATGACGATGCTCTCGCCGAAGAGCGTGGGCAGGGAGGAGAAACGCAGATTGATTTTCTTGCCGGCGAGGACGAGCTTGGCGCGGCCGTCCTGGGGGATGTGTTTCAGGGCGATGTCGAGGTTGCCCTTCATCTTGATGCGGGCGGCGATGGATTCGCGCACGGCGCCGTCGACGACGCGGTAAGGGTGAATGACGCCGTCGATGCGGAACTTGATCTGGGTCAGCGTTTCTTCGGGTACGACGTGAATGTCGGAAACGCCCATGTTGACGGCGTCGGTGACGAGCAGGTCGAAGAAACGGCCGGGATCGGAAACATCGGCCTTGGTTGCGAAGAGTTCGTCAAGTTTGGCGAGGACCTCCGCATCGGCCGCGATGTGGTAATCGATCTCGTTGATGCCGTGACGCGTGAGGATGGAGATGACTTCCGAAAAGCCGGGAATGGAGGGATCGCTGACCGCCAGGGCCACCTTGTTGCCCGTGCGCCGCAGGACGACCACCCGGAAGCGGCGGGCGATGGTCGGCGGGATGATCCGGGTGACGTCGGCCGGGATGCGGATGTTGGCCAGGCTGGTCGTGGGCAGTCCGTGATGGGAGGCGATGAGCTGGGTGAGGTTGGTCGGGGTGACGATGCCCAGCTCGACCAGCACGGCGCCGAAACTCATGCGGCGGCCGCGCTGGTTGTAGTACTCGGTGGCGAGTTTGATGCTCGACTCGCCGATGTGCCGTTTGCGGAGAGCTTCCGGCATCCAGAGAAAATCGCTTTCGAAACGGCCGGGCGTTCCGCCTCCGGTTGCCGGCGCTCCCGGCCGGACCGGTGCGACAGCCACCGGGTCCGCGGATGCCGGCGGGCGGACGCCGCGCCCGGAATCGGGGTTACCCTTGCCCGTCGCAGACACGTCAGCCCTGGCCGCGGGAGCAAGCGTCCCGGGTCGGGGGGCGGTCGAAGCCGCGGCGTTTCTGGGAGTGACAGGGTTCATCGATCGGAATGCGTCAATAAGGCGGGTTGTGCGGCTGCGGGTTCAGTCGAAGACGGAGATGACCTCCACGGGACGGGAGACTCCGCTGCCGGCGGAGATGGCGCGCGGCGGCGAGGGGAGCAGATGCGCTGCCGGCAACGCCGGGGCGGCAGAGGCGCCGGCGGCCGGATACGGGTGGTTGAGCTGACCGTAACGGCTGAGCTCGAACGCTTCCCTGCTGCCCGCATGTGTGAGAGAGCGCCCGGGCTGGAGAATGCGCGGCGTCAGAAAGATCACCAGTTCGCTTTTCTGCTTGGCCACGGCTTCCGTCCGGAACAGGCGCCCGAGGAGGGGAAGCGATCCCAGGCCGGGGATGGAGCGCGTCCGGGAGATTTCGGAATCGGTGAGAATGCCGCCGATGATCGCCGTCTCTCCGGAACGGAGCCGGACGATGGTGGAGGCCATCTTGACGTACAGGGCCGGGGCGTTGGATGCCTTGTCCGGCGAGGTCCGCTCCTCCTTCAGGCGCGTGATGGCCGGGGTGATGTCGAGGGTGATGTCGCCATTGTCGGCGATGTGCGGAGTGATGGCGACGATCGTGCCGATCGAGACGCTGTCGATTTCGTATTCGTTGGATTCGTACGAGGGCGCGCTTCCCGATCCGGAACCGTAGTCATATCGCGAATACGACGAGGTGCGGCGGAAAAAGGGACGGTCTTCGGTATCCTTGATGAAGGCGGTCTGGTTGTTGAGCGTGACCAGCCGCGGGGCCGTCACGGCGTTGAGATTGCCCTGCTGGGAAAGCGCGTGGAGAACGGCGCTCACCTTGCCCATGGCGATGGTGCCGACGATGGTGTCGTCGGCGAAAGTGAGGCCTCCCAGCGCATCCTCGACGTTGGTGGAGCCGAGGAATTCCATACTGCCGTTGTTGCCGGCGATGGAGGTCTTGGCCAGCGACCAGTCGACGCCCAGCTTGTTCTGGTCATCGAGCTGCACCTCGACGAGTTTGCCGAGAATCTCGACCTGTTGTCCGATGCGGGCGTTGAGCGTGGCCAGGTAGCGGGAAAGGCGGTGGTGGGTGTCGCGCGAGGCGGTGGCGACAAGCGTGCCGGAAAACTTGTCGAAGAGGAAACTCTCGTCGGGACCGGCCTTCAGGCTGTTGAGGTTGCTCTGCAGATCGTTCCAGAACTTGCTGTCGGTGGTCGAATCCAGGCTGATGGTCGCCGTATCGTTGTCCTTGCCGCTGCTGCCTCCGCCGCCTCCTCCGCTGTCGTCACCATCGACACTGTTCTGCCCGAGGCTGATGCTGGCGGAGGTCTTTCCGTGGCGGTCCAGCAGCGGGTATTCGATCTGGTAGACGATCGTTTTGTGCCGGCGGACAAAAATATATCCGGACTCTTCCAGATCCCAGTAAAAGCCCTCGTTGGTGCAGATGGCATCGAGAATGCCTTGCAGGGTCATGTTGTGAAATTCGGCCTGGATGTCGGCCTTCAGGTCTTTTTCGCAAAGCACGCTGATGCCGTAGGCGCGTCCCAGGGCCTGCATGACGTCGGCGATCGGCTGCTTGTCCTGGCTGAAATAGGGGACGCGGCGCATGAGGATCTCGGCCGGCGAAAAACCCGGAGAGGAAGCGGCCGCCGGAACCGTCCGGGCGGAAATCGTCGTCGGCTGCGCACTCGCCGGCTTCGCCACGCCGCATGCGACCGACACGGTGGCGGCGATGGCGAGAAAAACGCGCCGGGAAGAAGAGGCGGATTGACGGACGGAGGAACGCATTTTGTCAGGGAGTGGGTTCGGGCGGACGGTGTGGCATGGAGCTGCGGATCATGGCGGGACGGGAAGCAACGGCGGTCGTGGTGGCGGAAACGAAGAGGCGACTCAGGGGGCGCGCCCGCCAGCGGCGGGAGCGGCGCCGGGAGCCCCCGCGCCGGGTCTGCGGATGGCCATGCCGAGGCGGCGGCGGATCTCGTCCGGGCGGTCGGAGCTTTCGATCGCCGTCTCGGGCGTGATGAGTTTCTTGCGGACGTAATCGACCAGGCAGGTGTCGAAATCGATCATGCCCATGTCCTTCTTGACGGCGATTTCGTTGCCGACCTGGCCGGGCTTGTTCTCGCGGATGGCGCCGGCGACGGCGGGACAGTTGAGCAGAAGTTCGAAGGCGGCGACGCGCCCGCCGTTCATGCGCGGGACCAGCCGCTGGCAGAGCACCGAAAGCAGCGACGAGGCCACCATCGTGCGGATCTGGTCGCGCTCGTCGGCCGGGACGACGTCGAAGATACGGCTGATCGTGCCGGAAGCGTTGCGGGTGTGCAGGGTGCCGAAAACCAGGTGACCGGTCTCGGCCGCGGAGACGGCCGCCTTGACCGTCTCCGCGTCGCGAAGCTCGCCGATCAGGATCACGTCCGGGTCCTCGCGCATGGCGTCCACCATGCCGGCCTGGAAGCTGGGCACATCGCGCCCGACCTCGCGCTGGTGAATGAGGCTTTTGGCGGGCGTGTAGCGGTATTCGACCGGCTGCTCGAGAGTGACGATGTTGAGGGCGTTGTGCTGGTTGAGGTAATCGATGGCGGCGGCGAGCGTGGTGGATTTGCCGGAACCGGTGTAACCGGTGACCAGGATGAGCCCCGTGGGGCGGCCTTCCTTGATGATGGCCTGGAAGGCGGGGGGCAGCATCACGTCCTCCATCGACGGGATCTTCGAACGCATGAAACGCACCGCGAGCGCGGGCCGGCCGCCGGCCTTGTAGAGGTGGCAGCGCATGTCGCGATCGATGCGGTTGATGGCGAAGTCGGCCGCATGGCCTTCTTCCAGAAAAAGCCTGCGTTGCTCGGGCGTAAGCAGGTCCAGCACCTCGTTGATGAGGGGTTCCCCCACGGGCAGATCCTTCATCTTGACGATATCACCGTCTACCCGGAGCCCGAGAGGGGCGTTGAGCATGAAATGGATGTCCGAAGCACTGCGGCTTTCCCCGAACTGGAGGGCCTCGTCGAGGCTGTTGAGCGGACCGGCGGCACGATTCGCAAAGGGCGACCGGGAACCGAAAGGCGATGCGGTGTTGCGTGGCGCAGGCGTCACCGCCGGCCCTCCCTTGGCGGGAAGCCCGGATGATTTGTTCAGCGCTGATACGACCGGTTGCATTATTTGCAGGACAAATAACGCTCGGGCATAAAAGCCCGGCAGACCGGATATGGCGCCTCATAAGGAGGCGGAATACCGGTGACTGAAATGACGACGAGGGATTGCATATTTTTACAGCAGGCCTCGGAGACTGCCATCATTCCGCGGATCAGGGTAGTCGGGTAAACACCTTACTTTATATAATACATTTACATAAAACAATTTATGTAATCACAATTTTATGGATTCATGTATCTGCCATTCCCGACAGACAGCAGCCCGGCATGAACCACGGTAAACAATGTCCGGGAAGACGAAGTGCAGCGGAGGCCAAGGGGGAAAGGTCTTCACTCGCAATTGGCCCACTTTCGCACTTGTGACTTGTGGAGCCCGTTTGCGGCACGAAGGATGCAGGGCACCCCCTTTGCATGTCCACGAGTCGCGCCAACAAAATCGTCCGAGCCTGGCTGGAATCTCCCACCCACGGCATTATCGAACTCGCTCACGACTGGCGCGCGCGCCACGTTCCGCCGCTTCTGCTCGGTGACGGAGAACGCTTCACCACGCTGACGCGCGTCCCCGACTACACGTTCGGGATCGACCACGCCTACATGCTCAACCGCAAGGGCGACATCGTCTTCTTCATCCCGCAGGATGCCCGTCCGCTGCCCCGGGGCGACACGCTGCCGCCCATTCCCGGCACGGCCCGGCTTCGCGACGACCGCGATTCGCCGCCTCCGGCCGATACCGTTTACCTCGCCGGCGATTTCAACCACTGGAATCCCGTCGGCCAGGCCGAGTGGGAGCTCCACCCGGCAACTTTCGAGGGTTTCCCGCTGCTCGTCTGGAGCGGACCGGCGGAGCGGTTTTTTGCCGCCCCCGGCCAGCCTCTCGTCCGTTTCAAGTTCGTGACCGCCGCCGGCCGCTGGTTCGACGTGCCCGCCACTGCGCCCAACGCCCTGCGCGACGATCTCGGCAACTACAACCGCACCGTCGATCCCGAGCGCACCGGGTGGCACCTCTTCCGTTTCACCGTGCCCGCCCCTCTCGACCTGGCGCAGTCCTGGAGCGTGCAATGGCAGGGCGACGGCAGCGTGCCGCTCATGCCCGGTCCGTTTTTCTACAACCTCCACACCACGCTCCCCCTCGGCGCGATCGTCCGCGAGGAGGAAACGACCTTCCGCATCTTCGCCCCCCGCGCCCACTCCGTGGAGCTGCACATCTGCGAAAACCTCGAGCGCCAGGACGCTTGCCACGACTACGTCCTCAAGCGCCGTCCCGACAGCCACGGCGATGCCGGCGTCTGGGAAGTCGTGCTCACGGGCAACCTCCACGGCTGGTACTACTGGTATACGATCGATGGCCCGCGCGATGCCTTCGGCCTCTTCAACCCGGCTCACCGCATCCTCGACCCGTGGGCGCTCGCCACGGTCGGCCCGCTCGGCCCGGCCATCGTCATCGACCGCTCCTGGCTCGGTCGCGGAGAGCGTATTCGCGATTACATGACGCCCGACTGGCAGGATCTCGTCATCGCCGAGGCCCACGTGCGCGACCTCGCCGCGCGCGCCCCGCTTTCCCTCTCCCCCGACGAACGCCGCGGCTTCACCGGCCTGCGCCGCTGGGTCGAATCCCCCGACTTCTACCTGCACAGGCTCGGCGTCAACTGCGTCGAATTGCAACCCGTCCAGGAGGCCGACAACAAGACCCCGGCCGAGTACCACTGGGGCTACATGACCAACAACTTCTTCGCGCCGACCAGCAGCTACGCGCTCGACCCGGCGCGCGCCTCCGGCCTGAAGGAGTTTCAGGAACTCGTCGCCGCCTTCCACCGCCGCGGCATCGCCGTGATCCTCGACGTCGTCTACAACCACGTCGGCGAGCCCGCGCACCTCATGTTCATCGACCGGCTCTACTACTTCGAGCAGGACGCCTCGGGCAAACTCGCCAACTGGAGCGGCTGCGGCAACGACCTGCGCGCCGGCTCCGCCATGGCCACGCGCCTCATCATCGAAAGCTGCACCCACCTCGTCGAGGCCTTCGGCGTGGACGGCTTCCGCTTCGACCTCGCCGACCTCATCGGCGTGCCCGTGCTCGGCCAGGTCGAGCGCGCCCTCAAGCGCGTCAAGCCCGACATCATCCTCATCGCCGAGCCCTGGAGCTTCCGCGGCCACATTGCCGGCGCCCTGCGCGACACCGGCTGGGCGTCGTGGAACGACGGATACCGCAACTTCCTGCGCGAATACGTCCGCGGCGGCAGCAACTCCGAAACCTTCGAATATTTTCTCAAGGGCTCGCCCTGGTACTACGCCAAGTGGCCGGCGCAGACCGTCAACTACGTCGAATCGCACGACGACCGCACCTGGATCGACGCCATCACGGAAAACTACAACGGCAGCGGCGATCACCCCACCGCCGCCGACCGCGCGCGCACCCACCTCATGGCCGCCGTGCTCTTCATGTCGATCGGCATCCCCATGCTTTCCGCCGGTCAGGATTTTATCCGGTCCAAGCAGGGCATCAACAACACCTACCAGATGGGCGACATCAACGCCCTCGACTACCGCCGCATCTACCGGTTCCCGACCACGCACACGTATTTTGCCGACTGGATCGCCTTCCGCCGCAGCGAGACCGGCCGCCTGCTCCGCCATTTCTCGCGAGCCAGCGAAGGTTTTTTCCGCTTCATCCGCGACGAACACAGCACCGCCGCGGCCGTGATCTACAACGCCGACTGCTCCCGGGGAGCCACGCAACTTCTCTTCGCGATCAACCCGCTCGATCGCGACGTCACGCTCCGCCTTGGCGACGACGTGGCCACGCCGGACTGGAAACAGCTCGCCGACCAGGAGCACTTTTTCCGCCCTACCATGCGCCGCACCGCCCGCCGCCTGGAGCCGGATCTCTACCTCCCGCCGCTCGGCTGCGGCCTCTGGATGCGGGAAAGCTGAGGATTTTGGTTCATTCCCGCCATTTTTGCGCCCCGAAACGCAATCCGTGCGTGTCATTCCCCCCGACTTCCCGCTAGCCTTGCCGTTCTTCTTTTCCACCTATGAGCAAAACTCCCATCCGCGTAGCAGTTACCGGAGCCGCCGGCCAGATCGGCTACTCGCTCCTCTTCCGCATCGCTTCGGGCGCCATGTTTGGCCCCGAGCAGCCCGTCATCCTCCAGTTGATCGAAGTGCCCGTCGAGAAAGTCCTGAAGGCTCTCGAAGGCGTCGCCATGGAGCTCGACGACTGCGCTTTCCCGCTGCTGAAAAACATCATCCTCACCGACAAGCCCGAAGTCGGCTTCAAGGATGCCAACTGGTCGCTGCTCGTCGGCGCCAAGCCCCGCGGCCCCGGCATGGAGCGTGCCGACCTGCTCAAGGACAACGGCAAGATCTTCACCGGCACCGGCAAGATCATCGACGAAGTCGCGGCCGATGACGCCCGCGTCGCCGTCGTGGGCAACCCCGCCAACACCAACTGCATGATCGCCGCCTCCAAGGCGAAGCGCCTCACTCCCGATCGCTTCACCGCCATGGTCCGCCTCGACGAGAACCGCGCCCGCACCCAGCTCGCCAAAAAGGCCGGCGTGGACACCACCGCGGTCAAGGACATCTTCATCTACGGCAACCACAGCCCGACCATGTTCCCGGCCTTCGCGCATGCCACGATCAACGGCAAGCCCGCCGCCGAGGTTATCGGCGACGACGCCTGGCTCAAGGGCCCGTTCTGCGAGACGGTCGGCAAGCGTGGCGCCGCCATCATCGCCGCCCGCGGCCTGTCCTCGGCCGCCTCGGCCGCCAACGCCCTCGTCGACCACGTCCGCTCGCTGGTGACGCCCGGTGCCATCCATTCGGTCGCCGTCAAGAGCAACGGCGTCTACGGCTTCGATCCCGAAGTCTGGGCCGGCGTTCCCGTGCGCACCACCACGCCCGGCAGCTACGAGATCATCACCGGCTACGCGCTGGACGACTTCGCGAAGCAGAAGATCGCCGCGACCAACAAGGAGCTCGTCGACGAGCGCGCGATGGTCGCCGAGCTGCTCGGCTGATCTCCGGAATACGGATACACAGGGTATCCTGATTTTAGTGACGACGGCGTCCTGTTCGCAGGGCGCCGTTTTTTTGGAGAGGTGACGAGGACGGGCAGGGGCTTCGTCCGGCTGGCGCGGGCGTCGCAAGCGACGCCCCTACTTCGGCATAAGCCTCATGCTTGCGCCCCTACGGCTGGCGATTCGCCAGTTCGCGCACGTAGAGCTCCTCGACTTTCTTGCGCGCCCACGGTGTGCGGCGGAGAAATTGCAGGCTCGATTTCACGCTCGGGTCGTAGTTGAAGCACCGGATGTCGATCCGCTGGCCGAGTTCCGCCCAGCCGAAGTGTTCGGAGAGGCGGGTGACGATCGTCTCCAGCGTGATGCCGTGCAGCGGGTCTTTGGATGCGGGCGGTGTCATGGATGCCTGATGTAAGTGTTGCCCGGGATGTTGGCAATTTTCCGCAGACCCCGGTCATGCAGGCGCGAGAGTGCCAGCAGGGCGACCACCGCTCCGACGAGGGCGAGGGCCATGTCGCTTTGCGTGTCCCACGGATCGCCTTGCGTGCCGAGAAAGTCTTCGGCGGCCGCGCCTGTGAGCAGCGCCGCCGCCCACTCCACGAGTTCGTAAAACGCGCTGAACGCGAGGCACACGCTCACGACCAGCGGCGCAAGCCAGCGGCTCGGGCGGGCGTCACCGGGGGCGCGACGGCCGAGCGGGGAGGTGCGCAGCAGGATTTCGCGAGCGAGGAGGGCGGGGACAAATCCCTGCGCGAAATGGCCGAGCTTGTCGTAGTTGTTGCGGGCGCCGCCGGTCAGGTCGCGCAGCCAGTCGAAGAGCGGCACGCGCGCGTAGGTGTAATGAGCGCCGACGAGCAGGATCACGCAATGGACCCAGACGAGTGCGAGCAACAAGGTCGTGAGCGGAAATTTTTTGCGAAAGACGAGGATCAGCGCGCCGCCGGCCACGACCGGCGCGGCTTCCAGCCACCAGGTGAAACGGTCGTGCGGCGCGATCCAGGACCAGATCACGACGGGAGCGAGCAGACCGAAAAAGAGAAGGAGACGGCGATCCATGCAGGCGGCGAAAGGTGGAGGACGAAAAAGGAAGGAGAGAAAGGGAGCGTGACGAGTGGAGGGACGGGGGGGAGGGGGGGCGACGGAGGCGAGGTCAGCCGATGAGTTTGCTGAGGCGGGTGCGGTAGCGTTGCGAGAGTTCGACGTTGGCCTCCATGCCGCCGGGGAGGTTCTGGCTGCGGACGAGTGGCAGGTCGTGGCCGTTGTCGCGCAGCCAGCCGAGC